>JABWBG010000109.1 GCA_013360575.1 Caldilineales bacterium | reverse complement strand
CTCAGCGGGCGGGGGCCGCAGGTGCAGGGCCGCGTCGCCGCGCACCCCGCCCGCGTGGCCTGGCCCGATCCGCTGATCGGCTACGCCGGCAACCGTTTCGATCCTCTGCTCGAGGCCAGCCTGGGCCAACGCGTGCTCTGCCAACTGCTGCTGGACGGTGTCCTCTACGAACGCGCCGGCGTCCTGGCCGCGTATTCGCCCGATTTCCTGCTGCTTTTCGATGTACCCTTCCCCCAGCCGGCGCGCATCACCCTGGCCCCCGGCGCAGAGCCGCGGCAAGAAGGGGGGCTGCGGTTGCAGCTGACAGGCCGGCATCTGCAGATCGACAACCTCACCCCCTATCCCCTGCTGCTCGACACCCTGCGCGCGGGGGATGCGGTCAAGGAATTGGGCATCCTCCTGCCGCCGCAGGAGCAACTGGGCCTGAATCTGGATGGGATCGGCGCGTGTGAGATCGCGTTTCAGAGCGTGCGGGAGATCGATCTGCTGGCCCCGCGGCGCAACGCCATCCTCCGCCAGCGCGCGGACGTGGGGCAGGATGGGCTGTTCGCGGTGGGCGTGGCCCTGACCGGGGATGAGAACGATCAGGCGCAAGAGGAGCGGCTGCGCTGGGAGTTGCGGCAACACCCGCACAATGCCGCGGCCGCGGCCAGTCTGGCCCGCTTGCTCTCCCGCCGCGGCGCGCTGGCCGAGGCGGAGGAGTGGTTCCGGCAGGCTCTGACGCTGGCGCAAGCCCAGCCGCGGGCCTTGGCCGATGGCGGCCAGCGCGTGGCCAACGAGTTGGCCGAGTTGCAGCGCCGCCATCCCCGGCTGGGAGGGGGGTCATGAACCTGATCCTCGGCATCGAAACCTCCTGCGATGAGACCGCCGCAGCGGTGGTGGCCGGGGGCAGGCGCATTCTCAGCCAGGTCGTGGCTACGCAGATCGATCTGCACCGGCGCTATGGCGGCGTCTTCCCGGAGATGGCCGCGCGGCAACATGTGCAGGCCATTTTGCCGGTGGCGCAGGAGGCGCTGGCCCAGGCCGGGGTAGGCTGGCAGGCGCTGGACGCCATCGCCGTCACCCAGGGGCCGGGGCTGGCTGGCTCTCTGCTGGTGGGGCTGAACGCGGCCAAAGGCATGGCCTGGGCGCACAGCCTGCCTCTGATCGGCGTCAACCACCTGGAAGGGCACATCTACTCCAACTGGCTGGATGCGCCCGGCAACCGGGCCGAAAAAACATTCCCCCTGCTGGTGTTGATTGTCAGCGGCGGGCACACAGACCTGTTTTTGATGCGCGGGCACGGCCAGTATCAGCGCCTGGGCGGCACGATCGACGACGCCGCCGGCGAGGCTTTTGACAAGGTTGCGCGGCTGCTCGGATTGGGGTATCCTGGAGGCCCCGCCATTGAACGCGCCGCTGCCGCCGGCCAGAGCGCTGCCTACGATCTCCCCCGCGCCTGGCTGCCCGGCACGCACGATTTCAGTTTTAGCGGCCTGAAGACCGCCACGCTGCGCATCGTGCAGACGCTGGAAACAGGCGATCCTGCGTCCGGGCGCAAACTCACCCCCGGCACCCCCCTTTCCCCCCGTCAGCAGGCCGATCTGGCCGCCTCGTTCCAGGCAGCGGTGGTCGATGTCCTGGTAGGCAAGACCCTGGCCGCGGCGGCAGCGACCGGCGCCGGCGAGATCTGCGTGTGTGGGGGCGTGGCGGCCAATACCCTGCTGCGCCAGCGCCTGCAAACCGAATCACCCCTGCCCATCTCCATGCCCCCCCTCCGCCTTTGCACCGATAACGCCGCCATGATTGCGGCTGCGGCCTTTTTTCTACACCCAGCAGCCCCCCCTGCACCTGTCCTCGATCAGGACGCCATCGCCAATCTCAGCATCCATACACTTGCAGGAGTGTAAGCGCACATGACAAACCCAGTCGATCTTAGCAAACGTGTTGGCAGCAGCGGCGAAGCTGCATTAGGCCCGGATGAATCGGGCGCCCTCACCACCTATCTCCTCTACGGCGTGCTCGCGCCCTACGAAACCGGCAGGCGACTGCGCCCCGGCAGCGGGCGCGAGGAAATCCTCTTTGTGATCAACGGCGACCTGCGCCTGGAAGGCCCGGCAGTGGGCGAGATGGTGTGCAAAGAGGGCACCGCCGTGCTGTTGCAGGAAGGTTCCGACCAGTGGCTGAGCAACCTCACCAATGGCGCGGCGCGCTACGTGCTGGCCGGGGGCTTCACCGAGCCGGCCCGTTTCTACCGGTGGATGCAGTCGCAGCAACTCGCCCAGGCGCCGCGGTAGCCAGAAAAAGCCAGGCCGCGCTATCACGCGGGTGATTTGACAGAATGGGGCGGGCGTGATACGTTCCCGCTGCCCATCCAACCGGCCCCGGTTTGGGCGCAGGCGCCGCCTGTACAACCACAGATGTCGTTCAGGGAGAGCACACGGCCTCTGGTCGTTGCCCATACAATCGTATCCTTCACTTCCACCCCCTCACATCAAAAGGAGAGTCTCTCATGGTTCGCAAGTCATTCATTATGCTGGCGCTGCTGCTGGTGCTGGCCCTGACGTTGGCCGCCTGCGGTCAGGCGACGACGCCTGCGCCCGCGCCCGCGCCTGAACAGCCCGCCGTCTCGGAGCCTGCCCAGGTGGCCGGCAACACCCTGGCTACGATCAAGGCCCGCGGCAAGCTGATCTGCGGCGTGAACCAGGCTGTGCCCGGCTTCGGTTTCTTGCAGTCGGACGGCAGCTTCGCCGGCTTCGACATCGATTTCTGCAAGGCCCTTTCCGCCGCCATCTTCGGCGACCCCAACATGGTCGAATATCGCCCGCTGACCGCCAGCGAGCGCTTCACCACCTTGCAGGCCGGTGAAATCGACGTGCTGATCCGCAACACCACCTGGACGCTGACCCGCGACACCGAGTTGGGCGGCAACTTCGTCCACACCACCTTCTACGATGGTCAAGGCATTCAGGTGCCTGTGGACAGCGGCATCAACAGCATCACCGAGCTGGGCGGCACCGCCATCTGCGTGCAGCAGGGCACCACCACCGAGCTGAACCTGGCCGATCAGATGGCCGCCGTCGGTGTGCAATACACCCCGGTGGTCTTCGAGACCGCGGATGAGACCGTGAACGCCTACCTCGAAGGCCGCTGCGACGCCTGGACCACGGACATGTCCGGCATTGTCGCCCGCCAATCGATCTTCCCCGATCCCACCGCGCACAAGATCCTGCCGGAAGTGCTGTCGAAAGAACCGCTCGGCCCCATGGTGCGCCACGGCGACGACCAATGGTTCGA
The DNA here is from genome assembly GCA_013360575.1 of Caldilineales bacterium. Lineage (GTDB taxonomy): Bacteria > Chloroflexota > Anaerolineae > J102 > J102 > JABWBG01. Next base: position 8,251 of record JABWBG010000109.1, on the reverse strand, counting down.
CATCGTGCAGTGGACCGTCTTCGCCACCTTCCAGGCGGAGGAGTTCGGCATCACTTCCCAGAACATCGACACCTTCATGAGCACCGAGAACCCCAACATCCGCCAGATGCTCGGTTTGGAAGGTGAAATGGGCGTGAAACTGGGCCTGAGCAATGACTGGGCCTACAACATCGTCAAGCTGGTCGGCAATTACGCCGAGATCTTCAACCGCAACCTTGGCCCCGACACGCCGTTGGGCCTCGCTCGCGGCCTCAATGCCTCCTGGGTCGATGGCGGTTTGCTCTACGCCCCACCCATCCGCTAATCTCAGCCGTAAAAAGAGAGGAAGGGGGTTCCCCTTCCTCTCTTTCTTTTCTGATCGGATTGGGGCAAAAACAGAACGCTTCCTGATCCTTTCCCTGTCCAGCCTCGCAAGGATAGCCACATGACAACGACTTCCTCCGAGCAACATGCTGTTCCCTTCTGGCGGGATGAAAGATATTTGCAGGTGTTGGCGCAGATCTTGGTAGTCGCCATCATCGCCGGGACACTCTATTATCTGGCAAACAACCTCGTCACCGCCCTGGCTGCGCAGAATATCCCCATCGGCTTCGATTTCCTACGCCTCACCGCCGGCTTCGATATCGGCGAGAGTTCCATCGCATACAGCCGGGCCAGCACCAACGCCCAGGCGCTGCTTGTCGGCGTGCTCAACACCCTGCGTGTCTCCTTTCTCGGCATCATCTTCTCCACCATTCTCGGCGCCATTGTCGGCGTGGCCCGGCTTTCGAACAACTGGCTGGTAAACAAGCTCGCCGGCATCTACGTCGAGATCCTGCGCAATATTCCTCTGCTCGTTTTCTTGATCTTCCTGTACTCCGCCGCCTTCGTCAAATTGCCCCGCATAACCGAGGCGCTGGAACTTCCAGGGCCGATTTATCTGACCAATCGTGGCTTTTTCGTGCCCTGGGCCGAACCGGGCGACGGCTGGAGCACCTACCGCTGGGTATTGTGGGTCGGTTTGCTGGTCGCCATTGTCGTGGCATGGGTGTTGCGGCGGCAGGGCCAGCGCACCGGACGCATGCCCCTGATCCTGCTGTGGGCGCCCCTTGCCTTTGTGGTCGTGGCCCTGTTGGGCTGGTTCATCGTGCCCGGCCAACCGCTGGTCAGCAGCATCCCGGTGCTGGAGGGGCGCAATTTCACGGGTGGAAACGGTCTGACGCCGGAGTTCATGGCCGTGCTGCTCGGTCTGGTCGTCTACACTTCGGCCTTCATCGCCGAGGTGGTGCGTGCGGGCATCCAGGCCGTATCCAAGGGCCAGCGCGAGGCGGCCACGGCGTTGGGGCTCAGCGGCTTCCAGACTCTGCGCCTCGTCATCCTGCCGCAAGCGCAACGGGTGATCATCCCGCCGCTGACCAGCCAGTATCTCAACCTGACCAAGAACTCCTCTCTGGCTGTGGCCGCCGGCTATCCCGACGTCTACGCCATTGGCCGCACCATTCAGAACCAGTCGGGCCGTTCTATCGAGATCATCGCCCTGATGATGATCGTGTACCTGGCCTTCAGCCTCGGCACTTCGCTGTTCATGAACTGGTATAACAAGCGCATTCGTCTGGTGGAGCGTTGATCATGACAACTTCTGCAAGTTCCCGATCAGACGTGCTGCCCCCGCCCAGCGAGCGTTATACCCTCCTGGGCTGGTTCCGCAAAAACCTGTTCGGTTCCTGGTTGGATGCCCTGCTCACGCTGATCGCCCTGGCCTTTGCCGTCGCTATCCTCGTGCCCACCGTGCGTTGGGCAACGACCTCGGCCCGCTGGGAGGTGATCCCCAACAACGTCGAGTTGTTCATGTTCGGGTCCTACCCGCGCGATCAGGTGTGGCGCTTGTGGCTGTGTTTGTGGTTGCTGGCCCTCGTCACCGGCATGTTGTGGGGCGTCTATGTGCGTCGTCGCTCGTTTATGAGTCTCTTTCTGATCGCCCTGCCGGTGCTGGGCATGCTTTTCACCTTCGCCTCCGGCGTCTGGGTGCATTATGCCGCCATGATCGTGGCCGGTTTGGCGGGCTGGGCGCTGGCTCGCTGGCGACCGCGGCTGATGAGCAGCGTGGCGCTTGTGGGCACGCTGCTCTTTTTCCCGCTGGTCATCCTCATCATCCGCGGCTTCAGCGAAGAGAGTTTCCTGCCCGGTGTGGCTACCAATCTTTGGGGTGGGTTGATGCTGTCGTTGCTGATCTCGGTGGTGGGCATTGTCTTCTCCTTCCCCTTCGGCGTCTTGCTGGCGCTGGGCCGGCAGTCGAACTTGCCGGCGGTGCGCACGCTCAGCATCCTCTACATCGAGATCATCCGCGGCGTGCCCCTGATCACCCTGCTGTTTATGGGGCAGGTGATGCTCAACTTCTTCCTGCCCTCCGGCATTGTGGTGGATCGTGTGATCCGGGCGATGGTGGCGGTGGTGATGTTCGCCGCCGCCTATCTGGCCGAGAATGTGCGCGGCGGATTACAAGCGATCCCCAAAGGCCAGTACGAGGCTGCCGACGCTGTGGGCCTGAGCGGCTTTCACAAGATGACCTTCATCATTCTGCCCCAGGCCCTGCGCGCCGTCATCCCCGTGCTGGTGGGCCAGTTCATCGGCCTGTTCAAGGATACGACCCTGGTCGCCCTGGTGGGCTTGCTCGATCTGCTGGGCATCGCCCGCGGGGTGCTGGCCAATCCCGCCTGGATTGGCACCCAACTCGAAGTCTATCTCTTCCTTGCCTTCATCTACTGGATCTTCAGCTACGCCATGTCCTACGCCAGCCGCCGCCTGGAGGTGGCGCTGGGTGTGGGCGAACGCTAACCTTCATCAGGAGCATCAACATGAGTGAACCGATCATCGTCTGCCAAGATGTGCACAAATGGTATGGGCATTTCCACGCCCTGCGCGGGGTGTCGATGGAAGTGCAAAAGGGTGAAGTGATCGTCATCTTCGGCCCCTCCGGGTCGGGCAAATCGACGTTCATCCGCACCATCAACCGCCTGGAAGAACACCAGCAGGGCACGATCGTCGTCGATGGCATCGAGCTGAGCCACGACGTGCGCAACATCGCCGCCATCCGCCGTGAGGTGGGCATGGTCTTCCAACAATTCAACCTCTTTCCCCACCTGACGGTGATGCAGAACATCACCCTCGGCCCCATCCAGGTGCGCAAGTGGGATAAGAAAAAGGCCGAGCAGATCGCCATGGAACTGCTTACCCGCGTCGGCATCCCCGAACAGGCGCAGAAATATCCGGGACAGCTTTCGGGCGGGCAGCAGCAGCGTGTAGCCATCGCCCGCGCTCTGGCCATGCAGCCCAAGATCATGCTCTTCGATGAGCCAACCTCGGCCCTGGACCCGGAGATGATCAAGGAAGTGCTGGATGTGATGACGGAACTGGCCAAGAGTGGCATGACCATCCTGGCCGTCACGCACGAGATGGGCTTTGCCCGCGCCGTGGCCGACCGCATGGTCTTTTTCGATGCCGGCAACATCATCGAGAGCGGCCCGCCGCAGCAGATCTTCAGCAATCCGCAGGAAGAACGCACCAAACTCTTTCTCTCGCAGATCTTGTCGCACTGATTCCCGTTTCCGTAAGGTGCTACGTGAACGGTCTTGTCATTGACGCTGATTATTTGCTGTCTGTCCTGGTCGATCTGCTGCACATCCCCAGCCCCAGCGGCCGCGCCGGGCCTGCCCTCGATTTCGTGGCGCAGACCTTGATCGATTTGGGATTGACGCCGCAGCGCACGCGCAAAGGCGTGTTGCTGGCGGAATGGCCCGGCCGGCGCCAGGACGCGCCGCGTGCGCTCACCGCGCATTGCGATACGTTGGGCGCCATGGTCAAAGAGATCAAGGCCAATGGCCGCCTGAAATTGACCCGGATCGGCGGCTTTGCCTGGAACACGGTCGAAGGCGAAAGCTGCCAGGTGTTCACGCAGGATGTCCGGGCCATCCAGGGCAGCCTGCTGCTGACGAAAGCCTCCAGCCACGTGTATGGCGGCGATGTCAGCGAACTCAAGCGCACGGACGACACAGTCGAAGTGCGGCTGGACGAGTGCACGGCCTCGGCGGCGGAGACGAAGGCGCTGGGCGTTTGCGTGGGCGATTTCGTAGCCTTTGCCCCGCGCGTGGTTGTCAGCGATGCCGGCTTCATTCGCTCGCGGCACCTGGACGACAAGGCGGGCGTGGCCTGCGTGCTGGCGGCCGTCAAGGCTCTGATTGCGGCCGGCCAGTCACCGACGCAGCGCACCACCCTGCACTTCAGCCACTACGAAGAGGTGGGGCATGGGGCCGCGATGGGATTTCCAACCGATTTGGCCGAGTTGGTGGCGGTGGACATGGCCGCGGTGGGCGATGGCCAGACCTCGGATGAGTTTTCAGTCACGATTTGCGTCAAGGACTCCGGCGGCCCCTATCACATCGAGCTGACGCAACGGCTGCGGGCGCTGGCCGGCGGCAGAGGGCATCCCCTACAAGATCGATATCTACCCCTATTACGGCTCGGATGGCGAGGCCTATTGGCAGGCGGGCGGCGAGGCGCAGGTGGCGCTGATCGGGCCGGGCGTGGACGCCTCACACAATTACGAACGCACGCACATGGCTGCGCTGACCGCCACCGCCCGGTTGACCGCCGCGTACTTGTGTTCGTAGTGGGGAGACGATGGACGATGGACGATGGACGATGGATCGTGTGTTGTTGCGGCGTTTGCTATGTTTGGTTATTTTTTGATCAATAGTCAATAGTCAACAATCAACAGTCAACAGTCAACAGTCAACAATCAACAGTCAACAGTCAACAATTAACAGCCAACAGTCAACAGTCAACAGTCAACGGTAAATACCCAATCCCCACTATCTAATACCCACTATCAACGATAAAGCCGTTTTTCTTCGATATATGCGCGCACTACATCGGGCACCAGATAGCGGATGCTGCTGCCGTGCTGGATGCGGCGGCGCAGATTGAATGAGGAGATGCTGACGCCGGGCATGGGCAGTAAGGTGACTTCATGGGAGATGCCCGGCAGCGCCTTTTCCAGCGGCGCCCAATCGATCACATAACCGGGGCGGGTGGCAGCCGCCAGCCGGGCAAGCTTGCGGATGCGGTCAGGTTCATGCCAGTTGGGGAAATCGTTGAGCGAGTCCAGGCCCATCAAGAACCAGATTTCATCGTTGGCCTCAAGCTGGCCGCGCATCAATTCGACCATGTCGGCGGTGTAGTGCGGGCCGCTGCGTTCGATATCGATCAGAGAGATGCAAAAAGCGGGGTTGTCGGCCAGAGCCAGATCCAGCATGGCCAGGCGGTGCTCAGTGCTGGCGATGATCTGCCCCTGCTTGTGCGGGGGCGACCCCGCAGGTACAAAATAGACGCAGTCCAGTCGCAGAGTATCGCGGGCCGTCTCCGCCAGGATGAGATGGCCGAGATGCACAGGATCGAAGGTGCCGCCAAGCAGGCCGATGCGTTCCATAGTAGGTATTAGGTATTGGGTATTGGGTATTCAGGTGTTTTGGGAATAGGAGCGGAAACGATTGATAACGAATATCCACTATCCACTATCCACTATCCACTATCTAATCAAAATATTCATGGCTCCAGGTCAATTCCACATCGCCGATGCGGACGGTGTCGCCTTCTTTGACGCCGGCCTCGGTGAGGGCTTTGGTGATGCCCATGGCTTCGAGGATGCGCTGGAAACGGAGGATGGCCTCGTAGTAGTCCCAGTGGGTCATGGCCGCGGCCCGCTCAATGCGTTTGCCGCTCACGATCCAGCCGGCGGGGGTGGATTCGATGTAAAAGACCTCTTCATCGACCGGGCTGAGCAGCGGCAGGGGGGTGTGGCGGAGAGGCGGGGGCAGGGTGGCCAGCACAGCCGCGGCCTGGCGCAGCAGCGCCTGCACGTTTTCGCCGGTGGCGGCGCTGATGGCCAACGCTTCCACCCCGCACGCCGCCAGATCATGCCGGATCTGCGGCCAGCGCGCCCGCACGTCGGGCAGATCCATCTTGTTCAAGGCCACGATCTGCGGCCTGCCGGCGAGATGGGGTTGGAACAGCTCCAATTCCTGGTTGATGGCGTGGTAGTCGCCCACCGGGTCGGGGCTGAGGCCGTTGAGCAGGTGGATGAGCAGGCGGGTACGCTCGATGTGGCGCAGGAATTGCAGGCCCAGGCCGGCGCCGCGATGCGCGCCCTCGATCAAGCCGGGGATGTCGGCCAGGACGATCTCCTGATAATCGAGTGTGGCCACGCCCAGGTTGGGGGACAGGGTGGTGAAGGGATAATCGGCGATCTTCGGTTTGGCGCGGGTGACCACCGAAAGCAGGGTGCTCTTGCCGGCGTTGGGCGCGCCGATGATGCCGATGTCGGCGATCAGCTTCAGCTCCAGCCGCAGCCAGCGCTCCTCGCCCGGCTCCCCCTTCTCGGCCATGTGTGGGGTCTGATTGACCGGGGAACGGAAGAAGGCATTGCCGCGGCCCCCGCGGCCCCCGCGGGCAACCAGCAGGCGTTCGTCGATCTCCAGCACTTCGCCCAGGAAATCGCCGGTTTCGGCGTCGAAAACCACCGTGCCCAGGGGCGCGGGGATCTCGCAATCGCCGCCCATGGCCCCCTGTTTGTTCGATCCGCTGCCGTGCGCGCCCCGTTCGGCCTTGAAATGCGCCTGGCTGTGGAAATGAAAGAGGGTGTTGTGGTGGGGGGAGCCGACCAGAAAGACATCCCCGCCTTTGCCGCCGTTGCCGCCGGCCGGCCCGCCGCGCGGCACATATTTTTCCCGGCGGAAGGCCACGATGCCGTTGCCGCCGTCGCCGGCTTTGACATTGATTTTGGCTTCGTCTGCGAACATAGGCAGGGCGGCAGGTTCGAGGGCAAAACACCCGCCGGTGTGAGAGGGGTAAGGGCTGAGTGACAGCGTCTATTCGCTCAGGGCAGCGATTTTGGCGGCGAATTCGAGGCTGGTTGATTTGATCTCTGCCAGCACCGAGATGATGCCGGGGTCGAGGAAGATGGCGAGCTGGTCGACGCCTTCATCGGCCCAGAGTTCCTGCAATTTGGCGAGGACGGCCTGGGCTTCGGCGGCGAGTTGGGAGGGGGTGGGGTGATCGGTCATGAATCGCTCCGGTGGGGATTGGTTGACAGGATTATAGCCGGTGTATGGAGCAGAATTGAAATCACCGGTGTGCATTGGCCCGCGGCGGGTGCAGCCACGCCGGCCAAAAGGCCAGTCCCCAGGCCAAATGGATGATGAGAAAGGCAACGAGCAGGGTGGGGAACAGGGTCAGCCCATGACGCCCGGCCAGAAGGGCAGCCACGGCCATCAGCGGCAAGAGATAGCACGAAAGGATCAGCAGCAGCGGCCAGGGTGAGAGAGGCAATGCCAGCAAGCCGAGGCCAAGGGCGGCAGTGAGGGCGGCGGGGGCGAGATGGCGCAGGCGCATGGCGCCGGGGTGTTTGCGCCAGGTGACGGTGCGCCAGGCGCCATAGCGGGCGTATTGCCGGGCCAGCGCCGCCAGGCTGTCGCGAGCGAGGTAGGCGCTGCGAATGGCAGGATCGACGATCAATTGGCCCCCGGCCTGGCGCAGGCGGGTGTTCAGATCGTAGTCTTCGTTGGCGGCGAAGCGTTCATCCCAGCCGCCGACGGGGACGATGGAGAGGAAGCCCTGGTCGTCGATGTGGCGGACGAGGAAGCCGACCTCGTCCATGTGGGCGTCGAGCAGCAGCTTGCGGGGCGACTCGCCGCGCCGCAGCGCGAAGAGGTTGCCCAGCGTGTCGCGCCACGTCTCGTCCACCGCGTCGCCGAGCAGCTCGACGATGAGGTCGGCGACGTCGTCCTCGGTGCCGCTGACGCCGAAGGTGTTGGAGAGGCGCTCGAGATCGGTGAGGAAGTCGGGGTGCATGGGGAGGGGTTCCGGGGAGGGGGCGGGCGGTCCGGCGGCGATCACCACCGGGAGAGATAGTCCTCGGCCTGGGCGCGGACCTCGGGGTTCTCGTCGGAGCGGAGTTCGCGCAGCAGGGGCAGGGAGGCCTCGCGCTGGTGGTGGACGTACCAGAAGACGGCCTGGAGGCGGATGTCCACGTCCTCGGAGGTGTCGCGGGCGATGGCGGCGAGGCGCGAGCGGAGCTCGCGGGGGAGTTCTCCGAGATGGCGGCGGCTCTCGCGCCCGAGGGGCGCGGTGTCGTCGTCGGAGAACGCCATCGCGAGGATCAGGTGGTCGCGCAGCGAGACGGCGCGTGACGGGACAGGGCGCCGGGGTGCGGGCGATC
>JABWBG010000108.1 GCA_013360575.1 Caldilineales bacterium | reverse complement strand
CCTCGCATCCAGAAACGAGTGCTTCGGGCTGCGGCCGCATAACAACTCGCTGGGGTAGGGGAACTCTATCCTCCTCCGCTATTCAGCAACGACTCTAATATTCCACAGACTTGGGGTACGTTTCACAGGCCTCCTCCCGCAGAGAGATAGGCTGATTCGTACCTCAGGTCTCTTATTTTGTAAAGTACAGTGCTGCTAGCCTCTACGCTGTGCTAGACATGAGCGATTCTTTTTTCCTGACCAAACCGAAGGGGGGACTGGTCATGATCAGATCAACGCTGGCCGGTTCCAGATCGGTGAGCAAGCGGAGCGAATCGCCCTGATAGATTTTTCCCAGGCTGGTTTCGAGGAAAAGGGTAGCTGGAGACGTATGTTCTGTGCTCATGGCTTCCTCGCTAAATTTCCAGCTTCTTGAGAGTCATCGCGTGACTTGCTTCGCGGTTGAACGCGTCGACGATGTGCGCTGGTTTGTTTCGGATCACATCGAGGTCGCGTCGATCGACCATGACGATGGAGAGATTGGAATCGGTCATGATCTTGTTGGCATAGCGCCTGGCCTCGGCGCCGATTTCGCCGGCGCTGATCACCACGATGACGTTGCTCTTGAGAAAGTGGGTCAGGCCAACTTCTTTGGCAACATCATCGAGCGACACGCGTGCTGTGTAAAGCCTGGCGCAGCGTCGTCAAATTGACTTCCTCGCCGGCTGCCGTCATGTCTTGAATGCATTGCACCAACGCCATGCCTTTCAAGTGCAGCAGGATGTGCCTGGCCAGAAGGGTGTACAAAACCGGCCCATCCTCTCTGATTTGGTAGAGACTGCGTCCAAAGTCCGTGAGGGTGGCTCTCTCGTCGATGATGCCGTAGGCTTTCATCCCCAGCCGGCAGTTCATCGCCAGCGTCTTCTGATTGCGGGCGCTTCCGCCGCCGTGTGCGCTGAAATAGCGCGCCTGGATCGCATCCTGCAACGCCTGGAGATTTCCCGACTGCGCTGCGGTCATTTCCAGGACTTCGGGCAAATCAATTTGGCTGGGAGAAAACTCGCTCCCAAACGGCAGGTCGCTCTTCTGAGACATTGGTATTGGCACCCTGGTAGAATGCCTCAAGTATACACAAAATCGAACAGCTGTGCGAATCCCCTTTTGGTCGCCCTCCGGGCAGATGCTTTTTTGCCCCCTGCCCCCTGCCCCCTGCCCCCTTGTCCGTTGACTGTTGACTGTTGACTGTTGACTGTTACCCCCTGCCCCCTGCCCCCTGCCCCTTGCCCCTTGCCCACTGAACACTGAACACTGAACACTGAAAACTGCCCCCTGCCCCCTCTTTAGCCATCCCGCAGCTCAAAAACCGCTACCTGCCCGGCGTGCAGATGGAGCAGGCGCTCGTGGCGTTGACCGCTGAGCAGATCGGTGCCGGGTTGAGGCAGAGACAGGGTGCGGCTTTCGGCAGTGTGGTTGAGCAAGAAGATCAGGCGGCGGCCATCCGTGGCCTGCCGTACGGCTACCTCGACGCCGGCTACCGGGGCTAGGGGCGCGGCGACGCCGATGGGCGGCAGCAGCCAATCGAACAGGATGTGGTAGAGCGCCGGCCCGCCCATGCAGCCGACATAGATCACCTGCCCCTTGCCCCGGCGGGCGTGGGTGATGGCAGGCTGCCCCGCGTACCAGTCTGCGCCATACGAGGCCAGCACCGCGGCGTCGCGCGGCTGCAAGACCTCGGCCCAGAGGTTGATGATGGCGTCGTGGGTGGTGGGGATGCTGCGCCAGTGCAGGTGGTTGGCGCGGCGGGGTTCCAGTGAATCGAAGAAACGAACGTGCACGCCGGCGAGATCGGCCAGCGGCCCCGGTTGGGGCGTGGCAAAGAGGCGATTGTGCGCATCTTTGTAGCCGGCGCGGGGGCCGAGCACCAGAGTCCCGCCCCCGTGCACATAGCTTTGCAGCGTGGCGATGATCTCCGGGCGCAGCAGATGCAGGAAGGGCGCGCAGACCAGGGGGTAGCGACTGAGATCGGCTGCGGGGGCGATGATGTCCACGCCGATGTTCTTCTCCCACAGCGCCACGTAGGGGGCCAGAAAGGGCCATGCCAGCCAGTTGCGCCCGGTCATGTAGGGGGGGCCATCCTGCGGATTGAAGCTGTCCATCTGCAGGGCCGGCAGGTGCAGTTCGTGGTCTTCGGCCACGTTGCCGCGCAGGTGCTGGTTGTGCGGTTGTATCTCCAGCGCCCAGCGACTGTCGTAATCGAGCAGGATGGCGGCCTGGGCCTGCGGTTCGGCGCCGGCCAGCAGGGGGGCGAGGGTTTGCATCTCTCGCCCGATCTGGGCCGCCTCCGCGTAGCTGGGCGTGATCTGGCCGGCGTGATCGAGCAGGCCGCTGTGGTATTGCTCGCTGCCGGCCAGGGCCTGCCGCCAGCGAAAGTAGATCATGCCGTCGGCGCCGTGGGCGATGCTTTGATAGGTCTTCAGGCGGGTGAAGCCGGGCGGTGTGGCCGGGTTGTAGACGCTCCAATTGACCTGGCCCACTTGCTGCTCGATCACCCAGAAATGGCGCCGCAGCACCCCGCGCATGTGGTCGTGAGCGGCAGCGATGGCCGCGGGCGTGGCCCCGTGATAGTGGTAATTATCCCAACTGACGAAATCCAGGCCCTGGCTGAGATCGTAGTAATTGATCTGCGGGGCGAAGCCCATGAGGTTGTGGGTGATGAACTGGCCGGGGCAGGCGCGGCGCAGGATGTCGATCTGGGCGCGGTGGTAGGCGACCCAACTGTCGCTGCTGAAGCGGAAGTAATCGAGCAGATGGCCGGGGTTGCGTTCCGCGGTCGAGCGCAGGGGCGCGGGGATGTGCTCCCAGGCGTGATAGGTCTCTCCCCAGAATGTCCCGCCCCAGGCTTTGTTTAGGGCGGCGAGATCGCCATATCTTTGCCGCAGCCAGGTTTGGAATGCCCTGGCGCAGTGCGGGCAAAAGCAGCGCCCGGTGTCGTGGCAGCCGAATTCGTTGTCCGTCTGCCAGCCGATCAGGGCGGGGTGGCCGGCATAGTGGCTGGCCATACGCTCGACGATGAGGCGGCTGCGCGCCTGATAGGCCGGGTGATTGGCGCAGGCCTCGCGGCGTGTGCCTGGCCCCTGCCGCCGCCCATTTTCATCCACCTGGGTGAGATCGGGGTGGGCGTGCAGCAGCCAGGGCGGAGGCGCAGCCGTGGGCGTGCCCAGGACGATGCTAAGCCCGTGGCGGTGGAGCACGGCGATGGCCCGATCCAGCCAGGCAAAATCAAATTGCTCCGGCTCCGGTTCCAGCAGCCCCCAGGCGAACTCGGCCAGCCGCACGGTGTTGAACCCGGCCGCGGCCATCATGCCGGCATCGGTTTCCCAGCGGGCTTCGCCCTCATCCAGCCATTGCGCCCATTGTTCGGGATAGTAATCACAGCCAAAAAAGAAGGTCATGAATGATCAGCCTTTCACGCCGCTGCTGGTCGAGCTTTCGACAAAGAAGCGTTGGCCGAGGATGTAGATGAAGAGGGGAGGAAGAATGGCGATGGACGCGCCGGCCAGAACCAGGTTGGGACTGTCGGCGGCGCGTCCGCCCAGCACACTCAGGGCCAGGGTCAGCACCCGGCTTTCGGCGTTGCCGGTGTTGATCACGACCAGAGGCCAGAAAAAGCTGTTCCAGGCATAGAGGAAGGTGAAGGTGGCCAGTGTGGCCAGGGCCGGCGTGCTGGCCGGCAGGAAGATGCGCCGCAGGATCTGGAAGCGATTGGCGCCATCCAGCACCGCGGCTTCTTCGATCTCCAGAGGGATGGAGATGAAGAACTGGCGCATGAGAAAGGTGCCGTAGGCGGTGAAAATCCAGGGCAGGGTGAGGGCGGCCAGGGTATCCACCCAGCCGATCTGCACCATGAGCTGGTAGAGAGGCGTGATCAGTACCACGAAGGGAATCATAATCGTGCCCAGGTAGATCAGGAAAAGTTGGTTGCGGCCCGGGAAGCGCAGGCGGGCGAAGGCGTAGCCGCCCAAAATCGAGGTGCTGAGCTGGCCCAGGACGACGATGATCGTGACCAGGGCGGTGTTGGTCAGGCTGCGATCCATGCTGTGCAGGGAAATGACATCCTGATAGTTCTCGGGGTGCGCGGTCAGGCGATCGACCGGCTGGCTGAGCCGCAGGTTTTGCAGGACGGTGCGGTCGAGGTTTTCGGGGTCGGCAAAGCGGCCCAGGGCGGTGCGCCGCACCTGGATCATCGGCGTGATCTGGCCAGCAACTTCGATATCATACAGCGGTTCCTGCTTGCCCGCGATCAGCAGCGATTGCGGATTGCTTTCCCCGCCGGTGGGCTTCACCAGGGCAAGCTCGCGCACCTGTTCTGCTGCCAGATCGTCGGCGGGGGCATAGACGCCCACGCGCACATTTTTTTCGATCAGAACGTATTCTCTTTCGGCGCCATCGACATCGACATAATAGAGGGGCAGCGGTTCGGCGAAGCCGGCGACCTCCATGCTCAGCGCTTCGCGCGGCAGCAGGCGCGGGGGAAACCGGAAGGTGTCGCTGGCGGATTTGAGCGAAGTGGTGAACATGACCAGGAAGGGGAAGATCATGATCAGGGCAAACAGGCTTAGGATCAGATAGATCGAGAGGTTTTTGAGGAAGTTGGTCCAGCGCAGCGAATTTTTCATGTCAGACCCTCTCCTGTTTTAGGCGTCGGCGCCGGCGCGCTGGCGCTGGAATTGCACCAGAGTGAGACCAAAAATGAGCAGGAAGAGCACCCAGGCAATGGCGGAGGCGTAGCCCTGGCGAAATTCCCGGAAGCCGCTTTGGTAGAGATAGAGGACGATGGTGGTGGTGGAGGTGCCAGGCCCGCCCGGCGGCGTCGTCAGCACGAAGACCTGATCGAATAACTGCATGGCCTGGATGGTGGTGGTGGTGAGGACGAAGAAGGTGGTGGGGGCCAGCAGCGGCACCGTCACGCGCAGGAATTTGGCCAGCGATCCGGCGCCATCGACGGTGGCGGCTTCGTACAGCGATTTGGGGATGCCCTGCAGGCCGGCCAGGAAGAGCACGGTGTTGAACCCCAGCCATTGCCACGAGGCGATGATCACCACCGCCAGCAGGGCCACGCGCGTGTCGGAAAGCCAGCCAATGGCAGGATCGCTGAGAAGCTCGGCCCCGGCCAAGCCGTTGATCCAGCCGATGATGGCGGCGATGATGTAGTTGATCCAGCCGACGGTGGAATTGTAGAGCCAGCGCCAGATCAGGGCCACGCCCACCACGGCCGCAATCGTGGGCACAAAATAGATCGCCCGGAACAGCGACATGCCCCGGATCTTGGCATTGAGTGTGTTGGCCAGGAGCAGGGCGGGAACGACGCTGAGGGGGACGGCCAGCAGCACAAAGAGGAGGGTGTTGCGCAGCGCCGTCCAAAACAGTTTGTCCTCGGCCCCCACCAGGATATGTTTTCCGAACAGATTCAGCCGCGCCAGTTCATCGAAGCGGGTGATGTCGATGACCTCGCGGGCGAGTTGCGTCGGCGACTGCAAATTCGCAAAGGTCAGCCCGAAAATCTCGCCATAGTTCGCCAGCCCAATCCAGTTGCGCGTGCCAAACGCGTCCCAATCGGTGAAGCTGGTGTAGAGGGAGAGCAGGAGGGGGCCGGCAAAGAAGAGCAGAAATCCCAAGAGATTGGGCGAGAGGAAGAGCAGGCCGTAGAGCATTTCTTCATCGCTATTTCTGGCGCTCAGGGCTTGGGCGACGCCCGGCCGCCAGGCCAGCCACAACATCAGGGCCAGCAACGCCAGCAGCAGCGTCAGGGCCAGCGCTTGCAGCGAACTGAAACGCGCCAGAAAGCTTTGCAGGCCGGCAAGAATGCCGACGGCATAGAGAAAAAAGAGCGCGCCGATGAGTGCGATGTATTTGCCGGCGCGGGTGAAAAAACGGGCGCGGGCCGGTTTCTGTTCAAAACGATCGGCCTGCGCGCCCACCACATAGCCGATCAGCAACAGCAGCAGAAAGGGAACGCCGCGGCCAAAGGTGTTGGCCAGGGAGTTGATGCCCAGATAGAAGTTGAAGCTCTGGAACCAGAGCAGCAAAAGGGCCACAAAAAGCAGATAGTTCAGGATCAGGGAGAGATTGCGCCCGCGGCGGTCGCGGCGCCACAGCCACCAGGCCGCGCCGGCGCTGGCTGCCATGCTCAGTCCCAGCAAGATCGCCAGCAGCGTATGGGCCCAGTTGGGCAAGTCGAACGCTTGCGTGGCGGCAAGATAGGCCCCGATGGCGGCAGCCGCTGCCAGGATGCCATGCCACAGCAGTAAAAGTTGCAGCGAGAACCGAAAAGTGTCCCGTGGGGTCATGGGCCTGCCTCGGATAGGAAAAGGGGGGATGGCAACCAGGAGGGCCGGGGCAGGGAGAAGCCTTCTCCCTGCCCCGGTGGGTTCAGTGTTTAGAAGGCTTTGTTGGCCTCATCGCAGACGGTGTTGGCGAAGTCGTCGATGGAGGATTGGCCGGAGAGGAGGGAGGAGACGGCGGCGTCCATGACGGAGACGAATTCAGGCCAGGAGCCGGCCCAGAGGGGGCCTTCGGCGGTGGGGCTGTTGGCGAGGCCGTCGAGGAAGGCCTGGTTGTTGGCCGGGGGTGTGAAGGTGAGGAAGGCGTTGAGGGCTTCCTGAGAGACGCGCGAGGGGATGTTGGCGCCGAGGGCGGCGACCTGGCCCTGGGTCTGGGCAGTGGTCAGGGCCTGCACGAGTTGCCAGGCCTGTTCGGGGTGGGCGGTGTTGGCGTTGACGACGTAGGCGCCCCAGAAGAGCCAGTTGCCAGGGTTGCCGGCGGGGCCGGTGGGCAGGCCGACGACATCCCAATCGAATTCGACGGTGCGGATGCCGGGGGTGGCCCAGCGGCCATTCTGGAACATGGCGACATTGCCGGCGCGGAAGGGGGGTTCGGGGTCTTCGCCGTAGGGCACGGCCACGCCAGAGGTGTAGAGGTTTTGGGCGAAGGTGAGACCGGCGAGGGCTTCGGGGGTGTCGAGGCCGCAGGCGGTGCGGTCGGCATTGAAGAAGTTGCCGCCGGCGGCATTCATCCAGACGCCGTAGGGGCCCCACCAGGCAGAGCCGCCATAGCCGCGCACATCAGAGCCGAGGGCGTTGACGGCTGCGGCGACTTCGAGGAACTTTTCCCAGGTCCATTCGCCGTTGGCTTCGAGTTCGCGGGGGTCGTCGGCGCCGGCCTCGGCGATGAGGTCGAGGTTGAGATAGAGGGCGAAGGTGGAGACATCACGCGGCAGGCCCCAGAGCGCCGGCCCCGCGCTGCTGGTGGCGGGGTCGAAGGTGAGGTGGAACATGGGGCCGGGGTAGAAATCGCTGTCGGCATAGCCAGCGGTGGCGTCGGCCAGGCTGCGCAGGTCGTAGAGCAGGCCGCGGGTGGCAAAGTCGGCGACATCGGTGCCGGGGATCCAGAAGACATCGGGCGCGGTGCCGGAAGCGAGTTCGGTCTTGAGCACGTCCTGATAGCTGGCGGTCTCGGAGCCGCCCGGCTCATAGACGAGGGTGACGCCGTCCAGGTTGAGGTTGTCGCTGATCGATTGGTAGACGTTGGCCTCTTCCTGGTTGTCTGGCCGCGTGCGCCAGCGCAGGGTGACGCCTTCTGCCGCGGGCGCCGACTCCGGGGTGGCAGCAGGCGCGGCGGTGGCGGCGGGAGCTTCAGTGGCGATCGGGGCTGAGGTCGGCGCGGGCGACGTGCAGCCGGTCAGGATCAGCGCCGCGAAGACGACAAAAATAAGATAGAAACGTACGTTTTTCATAGGTTAGTTTCCTGTCTGAGTGTGAGGAAAAGAAATGAAGAAAGGGTTGGGTGGCTATTTCAGAAAGGCAAGTGGTTTGGTGTGTTGAATCAGGTGCTCCTCCCGTGAAAATGGATGAGGGTCAGGTGGATGAGTGACGCAGGATCAGCGATGCGGGCAAGACCCGCGCCGGGAAAGATTGGGCTTGTCCGCCGATCAGCGCGAACAGCATCTCGGCTGCCGCCTGACCCATGGCCAGGGCCGGCTGTCGCACCGTGCTCAGGGCCGGCTCGAACATGGCCGCGGCGGGGATGTCATCGAACCCAATCACGGAGATATCTTCAGGCACACGCACGCCCATCTTTTGCAGCTGTTGGATGGCGCCGATGGCCATGCGATCGTTGAAAGCAAAAATGGCGGTGGGCGGCTCGCTCAGCCCCAGCAAGCGGCCAGCCTGCTCCCTGCCGCTGATCTCGGTGAAATCGCCCCAGGTGATCCATTCGGGCCGGGAGGGCAGTTGACGCGTCGCCAGCGCCTGCCGGTAGCCGGCCATGCGCTCTTCCAGCGCCGTCAGATTCCGATTCACGCTGATCACGGCGATGCGTTCATGCCCGGTCTGGATCAGGTGCTCGACCGCCATCTGCGCCCCGTTGCGGTCGTCGGCGTGCACCGTATTCTCGCCGCCGCGCAGCGAATGATAGCCCAGGGCCACTGTGGGAAGGGTGCGGTAGCGCAGCCGGTCGGCGACGGCCTCCATCTGGTGCATGCCGACGATGATGGCCCCGTCCACATATTGCGTGCGCAGCAGGCGCAGCAGGCCGCTGCCCCCCTCCTCGCCGGCCCGCGCCGGCATCAACAGGATGTTGTACTCTTGCGCCGCCGCCACTTGCTCCACCCCGCGCATAAATGTGAGCAAGTGCGGATCGCTGAACAGGTAATCGCTGGCATAGGGGAAGGCGAGGCCAATGATGTAGGTGCGGGCTTTGTTCAGGCCCCGCGCCGCCACATTGGGCACGAATCCCAGTTCTTCCACCACGTTCAAAACATGCGCCCGCGTCTTCTCGCTCACGTACGGGGTGTTCGAGAGTACTTTGGATACGGTTGCCGTCGAAACGCCTGCTTTTTTTGCGACGTCGTAGATGGTCACAGCCAAGTTGTCGGGCTCCAAAAGAAATAGGTAACCGGTTAACTATTCGAACTATAGCACGACGCCGCGGGGATGTCAATAGGGCCGGGCAAGCCATTTTTGGCAAAAGATAGCGGCCCGGCGCGGCGCGGCGTCCCTGGCGCCCGCAGGCAGTGCGAATCGCACTTCTACGCACAAAAAAGGCCAACCGTGTGACAACGGTTGGCCTTTTTGAAGGGGTCAGTGTTCAGTGTTCAGTGGGCAGGGGGCGGGGGGCGGGGGGTTATTGGTTCAGTTCATCGAGCAGGGCGAACAGTGCGCTGTTGTCCATGATGTCGCGCATCGACTCGCCGTAGTGCCGGTGGCGGATGCGGCCCTGCTTGTCGATCAGGATCAGGGCCGGCATTCGTCCCATCTGCAACAGCTTCACCTGCTGGCCGTAGAGATCGGCGACTTCATGGGTGGGATCGGGCAGGCCGATGAAGGGCAGATCGTTTTTCTGCCAATAGTCGGCGAAGGCGGGGGCGTCTTCAGGGCCGACCACAACGATTGCGGCGTCCCGGCGGGTGAATTCTGCGTAGTCTTGGCGCAACTGCGCCATGTGCCGGCGGCAGAAGGGTCACATGAAGCTGCGGTTGAAGACGAGGATGACGTGCTTTTGGCCCTGGAAGTCGGCCAGGTGCAGCGGCTCGCCGCTGAAGGTGTCGAGGCTGAAGGCAGGGGCAAGGGGGAGGGAGGTCATGAGGCAGGCTCCGGTGAGAGTTGGCGGAGGAGTTGTAGGGTGGCAGCCACGATCTGCGCGTGCTGCTCGGCGGCGCTGATGGCGGGGAGGCCATCGCCGGGCTGCGGGCCATAGGCGCCGAATTGGGCGTGGTTGCCGCCGGCGATGCGCACAAACTGGGCCGCCGCGGGCAGCAGCGCCTGCGAGTTTGCGATCTTGTCCGGCGTGGCCAGGCCATCCTGATCCGCGTAGATCGAGACCACCGCCAGGCCGGAAGTGGTCAGATCGTCAGTGGTGGCGGGGTAGGCGGCCCACAGGGCCAGACCCTTCACCTGATCCGGCTGTTGGTAGGCGTAGCGGGCGGCCATGGCCCCGCCCAGGGAATGGCCGCCGATGGCCCAGGTCTGGATGCGGGGATAGGCGGCGATGATGGCATCGGCCGCGGCGGCCTGGGTGAAGGCCAGGTTCAGCGGCATGCGCGGGATCACCACCAGAAAGCCGGCGGCGGCGATGGCGCGGGCCGGGGGGGCATAGCTGCGGTAATCGACTCGTCCGCCGGGGTAGAAGATGAAGCCGGCCACAGGGTCGCTTTGCGCCGGCCAGAAAACCAGCCAGTCGCCTCTGTCCACCCGGACTTCGGCGTCGGACTGTAGGGCTGGCCCGGCCGTCGGCTCTGGCCCCAACGGGGTGCTGGCCCAGACCAGGAAAGCGGCGGCGGCGATCAGCAGCAGGGCCAGCAGCAGGATCAGGAACCTGCGCAGCAGGCGGCGGGGGCGAGCAGAAGGGGACGCGGGCATGGGGAGAGGGGGGAGGGGGAGGTGAGGGAGAAAGAACCCACCACCGGGTGGGGGGGGCACCGATTGGCGGTGGCGGGTTCTAGCAGGAGGACACCATGGCCGTGTTGCGTGCAGCCGTGCGGTGTACTTAGGAGTATAGCAGGTTGTCTAGAGTTTGTCAAGATATTTTAGATAAATTGTCGGATTTTTTTATCTAACCTGATCACTGCCGGGCGATCTTTTCGCTTGTAGCCGCTGCTACACACGCGGCCAGCGGGCCGGTGGCAAGCCGGCCCGCTGGGATTTCAAACCGTGCAGGCGCAGAGGTTACATGCCGCTGGGCGGCAGGATGACGCTGTCGATGACGTGGATGACGCCGTTGGTGGTCTCGATGTCGGTGATCAGGACGGTGGCGTCGTTGATCTTGACGCTGTCGCCATCGACCATGATGCTGATGTCGGCGCCGGCGAGGGCGGTGGCGGCGGAATCGAGGCCGAGGACATCAGCGGCCATGACTTTGCCGGGGACGACGTGGTAGAGGAGGATGTTGGTGAGGGTGGGGATGTCGGCGAGGAGAGCTTCGACGGTGCCTGCGGGCAGGGCGGCGAAGGCGTCATCGGTGGGGGCGAAGACAGTGAAGGGGCCTTCGGACTTGAGGGTGTCGACAAGGCCGGCAGCCTGCACCGCGGCGACGAGGGTGGTGAAGCGGCCATCGGCCACGGCGGTGTCAACGATGTCGAGCATTTCGGGCTCGGGGGCAACCGTGGGTTCGGGTGCGAGGGTGGCTTGGGGGACGGCGGTGGGATCGGGCGTGACTGGGCTGGTGCAGGCGGCGACGATCAGGGCAAGTAGACCGGCCAAGAGGAGGAGGGGCAGCTTTTTCATGGGAGTGGATTTCCTTGTGGTGTATGTTGGTGGGGAAGGTGAATGTGGACAACGATGTCTGCACTGTAACATATTGAAAAGATATTGTCCATGTATTTACCTTACAATCTTAGACAAAACTTATACAGACTTCATCCCCCA
Source organism: Caldilineales bacterium (assembly GCA_013360575.1). Lineage (GTDB taxonomy): Bacteria > Chloroflexota > Anaerolineae > J102 > J102 > JABWBG01. The sequence continues at coordinate 140 of JABWBG010000108.1, read as the reverse complement.
CTCATGCTGGCGCCCGTGTACTGCGATTTTGCCCTGGTTTTAGGCGCGCAAACGGGCGGCATCTGTGCCGCCCGTGCGTTTTTGTTCAGGTTTCAGGCGCGCAAACGGGCGGCATCTGTGCCGCCCGTGCGTTTTTGTTC
>JABWBG010000381.1 GCA_013360575.1 Caldilineales bacterium | reverse complement strand
GCCCACCCCGCCGCCTTATTGAGTTGGTAAATTGGTAAATTGGTAGGTTGGTAGGTTGGTAAATTGGTAGATTGGTGGGAAATCGTCCCCAATCTACCAATTTACCAACCTACCAATTTACCAATTTACCAATTTACCAATTTACCAACCTACCAACCTACCAAGTCATTGCGGCGGCAAGGGGGGGAGGAAGGGCAGCGGATCCACCACAACGCCGTTGCGTCGCACCTCGAAATGCACGTGCGGCCCGGTCGAGCGCCCGGTCGAACCCACCGCGCCGATCACCTGCCCCCGGCTGACCCGCTGCCCCACCTGCACCGAGGGGCCTTTCAGGTGGCTGTACAGCGTCTCCCACCCCTGCCCGTGCCGGATGAGCACCGAATAGCCATAACCGGTGAACAGCCAGCCGGCCCGCGCCACCACGCCCTCTCCTGCCGCGTACACCGGCGCGCCATAGCTGGTGGCAATATCGACCCCGCGGTGAAGGCCCTCAAAACGTTGGGTCAACCGGCCCCGCAGCGGCCAGGCAAACGGCGAATCCAGCGCCGGGGCCGGGGCCGGGATCTGCAATTCCAGATAACCGCCAGGCACGATCACCTCCTCCCCGGCCTGCACCTGGCCCTCCTCGATGGCGCTGCCATCAAGATGCAGCAGCGCCTGCGGCTCCACCTGCCAGCGGGCCGCGATCTGCGCTAGCGTCTCCCCCGGCCGCACCTGATGAATGGCGCCAATGAAGGGCAAGATGCGCACCTCCTGGTCGATGCTGAGCAAATCGGGATTGCGCAGCAAGTCGGGGTTGCTGTAGCGCAGGGTATCGACATCTAAATCATAGCGGGCGGCGATCTCCCAAAGCGTATCGCCCGCCTGCACGGTGTAGGTGACGATCGTGGCGCGGGCGGCAGAACTCTGCCGATCCTCGATCCACCACTCCCAACAATCCACCTCTGCAAAATCGATGCAGGGATGCGCGGCGACCGGTTGCAGCGCCGCCCCGGTCAAGAGCAAGGCGCAGAGCGCAATCTGTATGATTCGTGACAACATGCGGCCATCCTACCAGGGCGATGGAAATTTGGCAATCGCCAGCGGTCGCGGCGCGGCCTCACTCTGGCAGGCGGGGCACGCGGGCGAGGATGGCGCTGATCACCTCGTAATTGATCGTGCCCAACCACGCGGCCACCTCATCCGCGCTCAGATGCGCCTCCCCCTGGCGGCCGATCAGCACCACCTCGTCGCCGGGAACCACGCCGGGGATGGCGCTGACATCGATCGCGGCCTGATCCATGCTGACCCGGCCCACCAGCGGCGCCCGCTGCCCGCGCACCAGCACATGCCCCCAGTTGCGCGGGGCGCGGCGGAAGCCATCGGCGTAGCCCACGGGCAGGATGGCGATGCGCTGCTCGCCGATCGTGTGGTAGCTCAGCCCGTAACCGACCGGCGCGCCGGGGGGCAGGGTCTTCACCTGGGCAATCGTCGTTTTCCAGCTCAGCGCCGGACGAAAATCAGGGGGCAAGGGCAGATCAGGGGCCGGCGCCAGCCCGTACAGGCCGATGCCCAGGCGCACCGCGTCGAATTGGGCGTCGGGCCGGGTGAGAAAAGCGGCGGTATTGGCTGCGTGCACCAGGGGCGGGCGCAGGCCCTCCCCCTCCAGCGCCGCCAGCAGGGCCTGGAAACGCTGCAATTGCAGGCCGGTGTACGGATCCGCCGGCATATCCGCCGCGGCCAGATGGGTGAAGAGGCCGGACGCGTGCACGTGGGGCATCTGGCGCAGCCGCCGTAGAAAGGAAGGAACCTGATCGGGAAAAAGGCCGAGCCGGCCCATGCCGCTATCCACCTTGATGTGCACCGCCGCAGTCTTGCCCAGCGCGGCCGCAGCCTGATCCAGCGCCGCGGCCACATCGAGATCGTACAGGGCCAGATGCAGATCCAGCTCCAGCGCGGCCCGAGCCTGCCAGGGGGGCGTGTAGCCCAAGATCAGCAGGGGCAGGTCGATCCCGGCCCGGCGCAGGGCCTGCGCTTCGGGCAGGCAGGCCACCGCGGCCATGGCCGCGCCC
>JABWBG010000107.1 GCA_013360575.1 Caldilineales bacterium | reverse complement strand
CCCGCGCCGGCCTGCCCGCCCGCCAGATCACCTCCCCCTCCGGGCATGTCAGCCGCTATACCGACCCGGCCATGCTGGAGATTTACGTGGCCGCCGCGGCCGGGCAGGTGAACAAACGCCTGGTGTCATTGCTGCAAGGCCGGGGCGTGAACGCGGTCGGGCTATCCGGGCTGGATGGGCGCTTGCTGCTGGCCGAGCGCAAGACCGCGGTGCGCGCCCTCGAAAATGGCCGGCAGCGGGTGATCCGCGATGATTACACCGGCAAGCTGGCAGCGGCGAACGCCGATCTGCTGCGCCTGCTGCTGGCCGCCGACTACACGCCGGTGATCGCGCCGCTGGCCATGGGCCACGATGCGGAGCCGCTCAATGTCGATGGCGACCGCGCCGCCGCGCTCATCGCCGCCGCGATCGGGGCCGAGACGTTGATCATCCTCAGCAATGTGCCCGGCCTGCTGGCCGATTTCCCCGACGAAAGCACCCTCATCCCCCACATCCCGACCGGGTGCCTGGACTGGGCCGAGCAACTGGCCGCGGGCCGCATGAAGAAGAAGATCCTGGCCAGCCGCGAGGCCCTGACCGGCGGCGTGGGCAGCGTGATTCTGGCCGACGCCCGCGTGCCCCACCCCATCCAGGCGGCGCTGCGCGGCCAGGGCACGCGGATCGGCTGACGCGTGCAGCATTCACCCCTCTCCCCCCATTCCCCACCCATCGCCCTCTTTTCCACCCATGAACCACCCCACCCTCTACGCCTTGGAATCTGCCCACACTTCTGGAGTTTATGTCAAGCGCCCACTGACCATCGTGCGGGGCCAGGGCGCGCGGCTGTGGGACACGGCGGGCCGGGAATACATCGATTGTGTGGGCGGGCAGGGCAGCGCCAATCTCGGCCATGCCCACCCTGCCATTGTCGCCGCCATCCAGGCCCAGGCCGCCACACTGATCTCCTGTCCAGAGATCTTCTTCAACGACCGCCGGGCGGAATTGCTGCACCGGCTGACCGCGGCAGCGCCGGCGGGACTGGAACGGGCGTTTCTGGCCAACTCCGGGGCTGAGGCGGTGGAAGCAGCGATCAAATTTGCCAGGCTGAGCACGGGCCGCAGCGGCATCGTGGCCGCGATGCGCGGGTTCCACGGCCGCACCCTGGGCGCGCTCTCGGCCACCTGGGAGCGCGCCTATCGCCAGCCCTTCGAGCCGCTGCTCCCCGGCTTCAGCCACATCCCCTACAATAACATGGCGGCGCTGGACGCGGCCATCGGCGACGACACCGCCGCGGTGCTGCTGGAGCCGGTGCAGGGCGAAGGGGGCGTACGACCCGCCGACCCCGCGTTCCTGGCCGCGGCCCGCCGCCTGTGCGATGAACGGGGAGCGCTGCTGATCCTGGACGAGGTGCAGACCGGGTTCGGGCGCACGGGGCGGCTGTTCGCCTGTGAGCATTTCGGCATCACGCCCGATCTCATGGCGGTGGCCAAGTCGATGGCCGGCGGCCTGCCCATGGGCGCCTGCCTGATTCACGCCCGCCTGGGCGAGATGCCGCCGCGGGCGCACGGCAGCACATTCGGGGGCAATCCCCTGGCCTGCGTCGCGGCCCTGGCCACGCTTGATGTCCTGGCCGCGCAGGATTTGCCCGGCCGGGCGAACAGACTGGGCGAGCATCTGCGTCGCGGTCTGCGCGCCATCGAAAACCCGGTCATCCGCGAAGTGCGGGGCCTGGGTCTGCTGATGGGCGTGGAACTGCGCGTCAAAGTCGCGCCCCTGTTGCAGGCGCTACAGGATCGCGGGGTGCTGGCCCTGCCCGCGGGCGCCACAGTACTCCGCCTGTTGCCCCCCCTGGTGATCGAGGAATCGGACCTCGATCAGGTCATCACCGCCATCGCATCTGTGTTAGCCCAGTAGCCAGTAATCAGTGTTCAGTATTCAGTATTCAGTATTCAGTGGGTTTCGCTTAGAAAAGGCGATCTCCTCACTGAATACTGACTACTGACTACTGAATACTGACTACTGACTACTGACTACTGACTACTGACTACTAATCGTCCCACTCGCGGCGCCGGCGTTCGCCGCCGCCGCCAGAGCCACCGGAGCCGCCGCCGCGCTGATCACGGCGCGGGTAGCCACCGCCGCCGCCGCCACCACCGCCGCGCTGATCGCGACGCTGGTAGCCACCGCCGCCGCCAGGGCCGCCGGGGCCGCTGCGACGAGGACGGTCTTCCTGCGGACGCGCCACATTCACCGTCAAGGGCCGGCTCTGAAAATCCTGGCCATGGAACATGGAGATCGCTGTCTGCGCCTCAGCGGCGGTCGACATCTCCACAAAACCGAAGCCTTTGGAGCGTCCAGAGTCTCGTTCCTTGATCACCATTGCCGATGTCACGGTGCCCGCTTTGGCGAACAGGGTGCGCAGGTCTTGATCGGACACGGAATAGGCAAGGTTGCCAACGTACAGTTTGTTTTCCATCGTGTTTGCTGATTCTCCTATCAACAAGAGGGTTTTTTACCGGTCAACTTCATCGCAAATTTACTTGCGACCGTACCTGTTGACCTGGTTCGAAAAGAATTGGGCGGTACGCGCCTATGCGAAGTCATGCACGACGCTTCTGGCTTTTTATGCCAGCCTCACTCACAGAGGAAAAGCAAAACCAACCTGTTCGACTACCCTCTAGAGACAAGAAAATGTGCATAAAGGGAAGTATAGTCGCAGCCGCCCGGAAGCGCAAACCTTGCAGGCGCGATCTGCGCACCCTGCCAATCAGAGACCTGTAAACTCAGCCCACATCCCCCGATTTGCCATGAACGCCTCGCTCACCCCCCCATCTCCTGATCTGCTGGCCTCTTTGCTGGCCATTCCCTCCCTCTCCGGCCAGGAGGGGGAGGCAACCGCATTTCTCAGCGCCTGGATGGCTGCCCACGGCTTCGACGCCAGCTTTGTCGACGCAGCCGGCAATGCCGTGGGCCTGCGCGATGGCGGAGCAGGGCCGGGCGGCGCTCCTCCGCGCGATATCGTGCTGCTGGGTCACATCGACACCGTGCCGGGAGAGATAGCGGTGCGGGTGGAAGATGGAAAACTGTTCGGGCGCGGCGCGGTGGATGCCAAAGGCCCGCTGGCCGCGTTTGCCGCTGCCGTTGCCCAGGTGCAACCCGCGCCTGGCTGGCGGCTGATCGTCATAGGCGCGGTGGAAGAGGAAGCCGCCACCTCGAAGGGCGCGCGCTTCGCCGCGGGGCAGTATCACCCGGCCCTGTGCATCATCGGCGAGCCCAGCGGCTGGGAACGGGTGACCCTGGGCTATAAGGGCCGGCTGCTGGCCGATGTGGCCGTGCGGCAACCCATGGCGCACACTGCCGGCCCAGACGCGGGCGTGTGCGAAATCGCGGTGGCGGTGTGGAATCGCGTGCAGGCGCAGATCGAGACCATCAACGCCGGGCGGGAGCGGGCATGGCAGCAAGTGCTGCCTTCGATCCGGACGATGGCATCGGGCAGCGATGGCTTGACAGAATGGGCGACGCTGCGGCTGGGCTTCCGCCTGCCTGAAGACCTGGGCCCGACCGACTTGCAGGCGCTAATAGTGGCCGCAGCCGGCGCAGCAGACGTTCACTTTAGCGGGGCCGAGCCGGCTTTCCGGGCCGAGAAGAACTCGCCGCTGGCGCGGGCCTTTCTGGCTGCCATCCGCAGTCAGGGCGGCCGGCCCGGTTTCCTGCTCAAAACAGGCACCTCGGACATGAACGTGGTGGGGCCGGCCTGGGGCTGTCCCATCCTGGCCTACGGCCCCGGCGATAGCAGCCTGGATCACACCCCGCACGAACATGTGCAGGTGGCGGAATGGCAGCGGGGCGTGGCCGTGCTGCGGGGGGCGCTGGCGCAGGTGATGACCGGCATCGGGGTCAGTCTGAATGATTAATGATTAATGATTAAAATATTAAAGATCAATTGGTGATCACGACATCCCAGCGATTATTAATCATTAATCATTAAATATTAATCAGATATCGCGACATCCCAGCGATTATTAATCATTAATCATTAATACAAAAACAAGCCGGCGGGGCTGCGCGGTGGTATTTGACCAACCCCAACGCCTCTCGCTATACTCTCATCCGTTGGTTGTCCCTCTTTTTCTCGCCCCCTCTCGCACAGGGATAAAGGAGCTGATCGATGAAACGCCGTACCCTCGCCACACTGTTGTCATTGTTGCTGTTCACCATCATCGCCGCGCAGTGCGCACCGCCCGCCGCCTCGCCAGGCGAACCCGCCCAAAAGTACAAATTCGCCGCCATCTTCCCCGGCGTCATCACCGACGCCGACTACAACACCCTCGGCTACCTCGGCGTCCAGTCCCTCAACACCGATCTGGGCATCGAAGTAGCCTATTCGGAGAGCGTGGCCCCGCCCGATGTGGATCGCGTCATGCGCGAATACATCGCCGACGGCTTCAACATCATCTTCACCCACGGCGGCCAGTTCGTCAACCAGACGGTCGATCTGGCCAAGGAATTCCCCGATGTCCACTTCATCGCCGAAGGAGACGCGGCCATTGCCGATCCGCCCGCCAATCTCTGGGTGATCGACCGCAACTTCCATGTCGGCTTCTACGGCGTGGGCGCGCTGGCCGCCTTGCACACCCAAACCGGCAAGATCGGCTATCTCGGCGGCCTCACCCTGCCCTTCTCCAATGCCGAAGTGCACGCCATGCAGCAAGCTATTGCCGATCTGGGTGTGGCTGTGGAACTGAAGACGGTGTGGGTCGGCGATTTCAACGATCCCACCAAAGCCCGCGAGCTGGCCGACGCCATGATCGCCGAAGACATCGACGTCATCGTCGGCAGCCTGAACCTGGGCATGGTGGGCGTATTCGAAGCCGCCAAGAACGCTGGCAAACCGGTCTGGGTCACGGCCAAATACAGCGATAAGTCCAGTTTCGCGCCCAACCAGTATCTCTCCTCTCTGATCTACGATTTTGCCGGGCCGCTCAAAGCCATCGTGCAGAAGATCACGGCCGGAGAGGGGGGTGGTTACTATCCGCTGGGTTTCGATACCGGTGTGATCTTGCAAACCCCGCAGCACGTCACCCCAGAAGTGGCGGCCAAAATGAGGGAAATCACGGGCAAGACGATCAACGGCCAGATCCAGGTGATCAAAAACGTCGATCCGATCCAGTAGCAGCCGCGGGATGGGGAGGAGCAGATCCTCCCCATCCCCTTACCATCTCTGGCAAGAGGGAAGGCGCGCATGACCGCTGAGCCGATTCTGCAATTGGCAGGTGTCAGCAAATCCTTTGGCCCGGTGCAGGCGCTGGCCGACGTCTCTCTGACGGTGCAGGCGCACGAGATCCACGGGCTGCTGGGCGGCAACGGCGCGGGCAAGACCACGTTGATGAACGTGCTCTACGGCCTGTACAAACCGGATGCCGGACGCATCCTGCTGCACGGGCAGCCGGTGACGATCACCTCGCCGGGCGCTGCCCTCGGCCATGGCATCGGCATGGTGCACCAGCATTTTTTGCAGGTGAACAGCTTCACCGTGGTCGAAAATATCCTGATCGGGGCAAGATCGCACGATCCCGCGGGCCGCAGGGGGCAGGACATGGCCGCGCAGATAGCAGCGCTGTCGGCACGCTTCGGGCTGGAGGTCGATCTGCACGCGCGCATCGAAACATTGTCCATGGGCGCGCGGCAGCGGGTGGAGATCCTCAAATCTCTGGCGCGCGGGGTGCGCGTGCTCATCCTGGACGAGCCCACCACCCATCTCATCCCGCAAGAGGTGGATTCTCTCTTCGCATCGCTGCGGCGCATGGTGGCCGCGGATATGAGCGTGCTCTTCATCACGCACAAACTGCGCGAGGTGATGCAGGTGTGCGACACGGTCTCGGTCATGCGCGAGGGGCGACGGTTGCTCACGCAACCGCGGGCCCAGCTTTCGGAGCAGCAGATCGTGCAGGCCATGGTAGGCGCCGAAACTGCCGTGGAGGGCAGCCTGCTCTTCGCCGGGCCACCGCAGGTCGCCCGATCGGGGCCGGGCGAAGGCCTGCTCATGGCCGAATCGCTGACCGTGGCCGGCGAGGGCGCGCCCCTGCTCGGGCCCCTCTCGCTGACGCTGCACGCCGGCGAGATCCTGGGCGTGGCCGGCGTGGCCGGCAATGGCCAGCAGGAGCTGCTGGAAGCGCTGCTGAATATCCGCCCGCGCATCGGGGGCAGCGTGCACCTGCTGGGCCAGGAGACGAGCGGGCTGCGCACCCGCGCGGTGCTGGCCTTGGGCGCGGCCTATGTGCCCGAAGACCGGCTGCAAGATGGCTTTCTGGCCAGGGCCACCGTGGCCGATAACCTGATCCTCGGCGTTCATCACCTGCCCCGCTACGGCCAGAGGGGCTTTCTGAACTGGCATCGCATCCACCAGCATGCCGCCGAGCTGATCGATCGTTTCAACATCCGGGCGCGGGGGCCGCAGGCGGTGGCGGCCAATCTCTCCGGCGGCAACATCCAGCGGGTGATGCTGGCCCGCGCGCTCAGCCATCCTGCGCGGCTGTTGTTCCTGCACAACCCCACCAGCGGGCTCGACATCCCCTCGGTGGAGTTCATTTATCACGAATTGCTGGCCCGACGCGATCAGGGCGATGGCATCCTGCTCGTCTCCGACGATCTGGATGAGTTGATGTTGTTGAGCGACCGCATCGCCGTCCTCTATCAGGGCCGGCTGGTGGGGGACCTGCCCCGCGCCCGCTTCGACAAATACACCCTCGGCCGCATGATGAGTGGAGTGGACGCCGATGGCTGAAATCCTGCGTAAACGTCTCGCCGGCGGCCTGCCCCCCTTCGCGCGGGCGCTGATCCCCTATCTCCTGGCCATCCTGGCGGCGTTCGCGGTGGTGGGTGTGGTGTTGGCGCTGATGGGCTTCAATCCCCTGCGCGCCTACCAGACCATCCTCTTCACCTCCTTCCGCACGCCCAACGGCTTTGTGCAGACGCTGGCCAAATGGACGCCGCTGGTGTTGCAGGCGTTGGCCTTCACCGTGCCGCTGGCCGCAGGCAAGTTCAACATCGGCGGCGAGGGCCAACTGATTGCCGGGGGCATTGGCGCCGCCGCAACCGGCATCCTTTTTTCGCACTTGCCGCTGCCCTTGCTGCTGCCGCTGGCGCTGATCGCGGGCGTGATCTGCGGGGTGCTGTGGATGGCGCTGCCGGCCTGGCTGCTCTATCGCTTCAATATCAACGAGATCCTGACCACGGTGTTGATGAACTTCGTGGCCTTCGAGCTGCTGGATTTCGTCGCCACCAAGGTGTGGCCCGATCCGGTGGCGGGGCATCCCACCACCCTGCCCATCGGCGCCGGCGGCTTCCTGCCCCTGTTGAACGCCCGCCCGCCCCTGCATTCTGGGCTGCTGCTGGCCCTGGGGGTGGCTGTGGCCGTGGCTCTCTTCACCCGGCACACGGCCGCGGGCTATGAACTGGCTGCCACCGGGGCCAACCCACGCGCGGCTCGCGTCTACGGCATCGATGTGCGGGTCATGTTCCTGCTCTCCTTGCTGCTGGGCGGCGCCCTGGCCGGGCTATCCGGGGCCATCGAAGTGGCGGGCGTGCATCACCGCCTGATCGCGGGCATGCAGTCCAATTTCCTGCTGCTCGGCATCATCATCGGGCTGATCGCCAAAGGCAACAACGCGGCCGTGCCCTTTGTTGCCTTCTTCATCGCCGTGCTGGAAGTGGGCGCCAGCGCCATGCAACGCACCCTCAACATCCCCGGCGAGATGGTGTTCATCGTCGAAGCGCTCATCCTCCTCTTCATCCTCCTCTCCGACGTGCTCCAACGGAGACGGTAAACCGCCGCCCATGAACGAATCCTCTCTGATCAACTTTGCCTGGCTGGCAGTGATGGCCATCCCGCCCTATCTGCTGGCCAGCCAGGGCACGATGCTGCCCGGCCGCACCGGTCTCTTCATCGTGGCGCAGGAAGGGATCATGCTTGTGGGCGCGGCGGTGGCTTTTCTGGCCGCGTATCTGCTCGATTCGGTGGCCGCCGGCGTGCTTCTGGCCATGCTCGCGGGCGGGCTGTTTGGCCTGGTGCTGGCCTATTTCACCACCACCCTGAAGATGGACCAATTTGTGATCGGGCTGGCCGTCTTCTTCTTCGGACTGGGTCTGGCCAGCCTCCTCTTCAAAGTGGTGATTGGCGTCACCCTGCAGCCGCCGATCATCCCCACCCTAAAATCGGTTTCCCTGCCGCTGCTCAGCCGGATCCCGCTGCTGGGGCCCATCCTCTTCCAGCAGAATCTGCTGGTCTATTTCAGCATCCTGCTCTCCATCTTGCTCTATTTCCTGCTCTATCGCACCCGTTGGGGCCTGGATCTGCGGGCCGTGGGCGAAAATCCTAAGGCCGCGGACAGCCTGGGCGTGAATGTGGTGGGCCGGCGCTACCTCACCGCCATTGCCGGCGGCATGTTGATGGCCCTGGCCGGCGCGTATCTGCCTCTCGTCTACACCGGCATCTTCACCGAAGGCATCGTGCGGGGGCGAGGCTGGCTGGCCATTGCCCTCACCTTCTTCGGAGGCTGGACGCCGCACCTGATCGCGGGCGGGGCGCTCTTCTTTGCCAGTGTAGAGGTGCTGGCGTTACGGGTGCAGGTGGTGGGGGTGGGTTTGCCGCATCAATTTCTGCGCATGTTGCCCTATCTGGCCACCATGGCGGTGATGATCTTCGCGTTTCGCAGCGCCCGGCCGCCGGCGTTCCTGGGCCTGAACTACGATCGCGAGAGCCGGACGGGGTCGTAGGGTTCAGTGTTCAGTATTCAGTGTTCAGTATTCAGTGTTCAGTATTCAGTGTTCAGTATTCAGTGTTCAGTATTCAGTGTTCAGTATTCAGTGTTCAGTGTTGTGAGGTGGTATGCATCCTGAAATCCAACATTATTTGGCGATGATCGAGGATCTGCGCGATCAGGTGATCGAGTTGATCGCGGATCTGCCGGCGGAGGCGCTGAATTGGCGCCCGCTCGACGCCAGCGGCGAGCACGCGGTCAATTCGATGGCCGTGCTGGCCGCGCATGTGGCCGGGGCCGAGCATTTTTGGATCGCGGAAGCGATCGGCGGCGCCGAATTCTCCACACGCAACCGCGCCAGCGAGTTCGCCGCCGTGGTCAAAGGCCCCGGAGAGCTGATCGAGCGCCTGGGCGAAGTGGGGGCCGAGACGCGGGCGGTGCTATCGGCCCTGCCCCTGGCCCGCCTGAACGGCTCGATCACCGTGCAAGGGCGGACGGCCAGCGTGCGCTGGGGCATCCTGCATGTGATCGATCACACAGCCCTGCACCTGGGCCACATGCAGATCACCTATCAACTGTGGATGGGCGGCGGCAGCAAGCCCTCGCCGCGCTGGTTCGAACGGGCGCCCAGCCCATGACGCGCATCCTCATCATCGGCGGCGGCATCATCGGCGTGAGCAGCGCCTATTTCCTGGCCGCGCAGGGATACGAAGTGCTGCTGCTGGAGAGGCAACCGACCCTGGGCAGCGTCACCACCGCGGCCTCGCTGCAAGCAGTGCGCAGCCAGTTCGCGGACCCGGTGAACATCGACTTCATGCGCGGCAGCCTGGCCTTCTATGAAACGTTCGCGGATCGGCTCGATCTGCCGGGGCACGACATCGGCTTTCACCAGCAGGGCTACCTGTTCGTGACCACGACCGAGCAGGGCGCGGCGCAGTTGCAGGCTCGCGTCGCCTTTCAACAGAGCCACGGCCTGGAAGATGTGGCATTTCTGACCGGCGAAGCCCTGCATCGCCGCTTTCCCTACCTCGCGGCCGAGGCGTTGGCCGCCACCTTCCGGCAGCGGGATGGCTGGCTGTCCGCGCATGAGGTGATCGAGGGCTTCCGGCAGGCCGCGGCGCGGTATCGTGTGACCTTCCGCACCCGCAGCAGGGTAGAGGTTCTGGCCCTGGCCGGGGGGCGGGTGGTGGGCGTGCGCACGCCCGAGGGCGTGGAAGGGGCGGACGCGGTGGTGCTGGCCGCAGGGCCTTTCACCGCCGGCCTGGCCGCGACCATCGGGGTGGCGCTGCCCCTGGCGGCGGTGCGGCGCCATCGCTTTGTGATCGGCGAACACGCCGCCATCCCCCACACCGCGCCGATGACGGTCGATCATGACACCGGCGCGCATTGGCGGCCGGAAGGCCCCGGTGCGGCCCTGGCCTGGGCCGAGCCAGAGCCGCCCTCCCCGCCCGAAGTGGTGGTCAGCCCCGATCCTGGCTTCCCCTTCCGCGTGTTGGAGGGTGTGTATCGCCTCTCCCCCTTCTGGTTGCAGGTGGCAGAATCGCTGAAGCGCGATCAGGTTTTCCTGCACGCCGGGCAATACACGGTCACACCCGACCACAACCCTCTGATCGGCCCGGTTCCGGGGCAGGAGGAGCTGTGGATCAACAGCGGTTTCAGCGGGCACGGGGTCATGGCCGCGCCCGCTGCCGGCCAGTTGCTGGCCGATCTGATCGCCGGTCGCAGGCCGGCGGCGGCCAATCCCTTTGCGCTCGACCGGGCAGGGCTGGGCGACGGCGCGGCGGCCGGGGGCGAACACATGGTGATCTGAACAGTTTGGCATTCCCGCGCGGGCGCGCTATCATGGGCCTATGCATCCCACCCCCCGCCGCGAAGCGAATCCCCTTTTGGCCGGCCTGACCGCGGGCGTGCTGCTCGTGGCCCTGACGCTGTGCACAGCCAGCCTGTGGTTCTTGCCCACCCTTGCCCGCCAGTTGGATCTGGCCCCGGCGCCGGAGCAGCTGTGGACGCCGCCGGCCAGCACAGCCACGCCCACGCCGTCCCCCGTGCAGACGCCGGCATCGCCGCCAACGCCGGAGCCGGCGTCACCCCCTGCCGACGCCACCCCCGATCTGCCCATCCCCGCCGGGCCGCACACCTTTCAGCCAGGCGATCAGGCCCGCAACGTCAACGATGGCCCGGTCAACCTGCGCCGCTCCCCGGGCTACCTGAACAAACCGGCGGATGACCGCATCGGGCTGATTCCCGCCGGAGATGAGGTGACGATCCTGGAAGGCCCGCGGGCCGCGGATGACCTGATCTGGTGGCGGGTGCGCTGGCAAGGGCTGGAGGGGTGGATGGCCGAGTCGCGCGCCAGCGGCGGACGCATCCTCGCCCCCCTCACCTCCCCCTGAGCCGAGGTCAGGGCGAAGGCGTGTTCAAGGGAGATTGCAGGGCAGGCGGGACAGGCAGGGGCGATTCCTGCGCGCCAGAGCCGGGCGTAGGCGTGGGCACAGGCGCGGTCGTGGGCAGGGTTGGGGCGGCAGGGGGCAGGGTCGGCTCGACCTTTTTGTCCCCGTCGCACGCGGCCAGGGTCAGGCTAAGCAACAACAGGCAGAGAGCGGCGATGCGTTTCAAAGAAATGTCTCCTTCGACAGCCGGCGCCAGAAGCGCCGGGAGCGGATCGGTTTGGCCCTGGCAGCTTAGCACACCCCCGCCACGCCTGACAAACGCCCCCACCCTTTCAATCTTAAGTGCCCGACTAAGTGAGTTGCACGACCGCCCAACGATTCAGTGCGATAGCGAGTCGCTGCTGGCGGTCGTGCAACTCACTTGCCAGCGAGTCAGCTCGATAGCGAGTCGCTGCAGGCGGTCTGCCCGACTAAGTGAGTTGCACGACCGCCCAACGATTCAGC
>JABWBG010000106.1 GCA_013360575.1 Caldilineales bacterium | reverse complement strand
CGTCGTCGCGGCGTCGGCGGACGCGCCCGCGTCCGCGCCCTGCAGCACGTGCAGGAAGCGCACGGCCTGCGGGTTGCCCGGCGCGTCCACGCGCAGCCGCACTTTCATCGGATCGTCGGCCGCGGCGGTGTCTTCGATGTGCTGTTCGTTGCTGTTGACGGCGGTCAGGGTCGCGTTTGCCGGCAGCAGCGCGGTGACGAACAATTGCTGGCCGTTCGCGGTCGGGGCAGTCGCCCGGTTGCCGCTCACCGCGGCCGGCCGCGCCAATTGCAGCCACCAGCGTTTGAAACGGCCAGCGGTTGCGGTCTCGGCGCGGTCGTAGACGACGAGATGATCCGGCTTCAGCCAGACCAGCGAGCGGCTGGCATGGACAACGTCGGTCGCGCCTTCGTTGGTGGAGTTGTAGAGCTTCGTGGCGTCGGCCAGCGCGTAGGTGTAGGCTGCGGTCGCGCTGTGCGCCAGCAGAGTCGGGTCGCCGTCGTTGACATAATTCCATTGCGAGCCGCGCCGCCAGAGGTCGATGCGCCAGTCGTCCGCGTCGCGATCCACGGGCCGGTCGTTCTCGATGGCAACCGCGTTGTAGAACTCGGAGCTGGCGATCCCTTCGGCGATGTCGGCGTAGCCCACGCGGCCTTTAGTCAGCCATTCGCCCCCGCGATAGAAGGCGAAACTGGCGCCGTCGGCCATCTGGTGATCAATCGAGTTCCAGCTCAGGCTGAAGGTGAGCCAGGCGGAGTCTGTGTCCCAGCCGGTGCGGCTGAAGAGGCGGTTCAGGCCGGGCGCCAGGAAGTCCGTCGCCAGCGCCGGCCGCGGGTCGGTCGCGGGCGCGGCGGCCGGGTCGTAGAGCATAAAGTAGAGGATCGCCTGGCGGAAGTCGTCCGGGTTGCGCACCCGTTCGACCAGTTGTTCTGCGCCGCCGGGCGCGGTGTGGGCTTGCAGCCAGCGCACGGTGTTCAGCCGGGCCGGGCTGTGCGTGGCGCGGTCGTAGATGCCGATGGGCGCAAACGCGCTGATGAAGTCGGGCAGGTGATAGTTCTGCCCGTCGCCGTAGAAGGCCGGCTGGTAGATCGTCCCGCCCTCTTCACGGGCGACCGCGGCCGGGCTGAGCGAGTGCAGGTAGCCGGCCAGGCTCTCGCCCCAGAAGGGGTTGGCGGCCAGGGTGGCGGTCGCGGGATAGGCCGCGCCGGACGTGTGCAGCGCCAGCAAAAGCTGCGTGACGTAGCCGAGGGTCTGCGGGCTGTACTCCAGCCCTTCGGGCAGCAGCCCGCCGCGGCTGTCGTGGCGCGTCAGGTTCTCGAAGATGTAGAGATACGCGCCCACCGCGTTGTCCAGATAGGCGGCCAGGCTGCCGTCCGGGTCATCGGCCGGGTCGAGCGCCAGCGCCATCAGCCCCAGATTGCGCATGTGCGCGGCGTAGTAATTGTTGCCGCTGAAGCGCACCTGCTGCGGGTCGGCCAACAGCGCCGGGTCGTTCACCAGCCCCACCGGTTCGGGGTGGTGATAGCCGCGGGTGATCACCTCCCCCGACCAGCGCAGGAAGACCTTGCGGATGGTGGCCTTGTCCTGGCTGCTGAGCGAGGGATAGATCCAGTCCACAGCCAGCGGGAAGGCTTCGCCGTGGTAGCGGATGCGGTCGCGGTCTTCGGTGGCGAAATCGGGGTGGCGGAAGGGGGGGTACTGCCGCGAGCCGTTGCAGGTGTAGTTCGCGGATGTCGCCGGGCCTTTGTCCGCCGCGTTCATGATGTGCATCAGCAGGGTGCGGGCGCGGGCCGCGTAGTCGGCGCGGGCCGCGGCGTCGTTTTCGACCAGCGAGAGGAACGCGAACAGCTCGGCGTACATCTCCGTGGGGTATTCTTCGTAGCCGACGTCCCCGCAGTCCTGGTCGGGCACGCGGCCCTCGTCCATCTCCCCTTTGGCGCGTTCGGCCAGCAGCGCCAGGCCGTCGCGATAGAGCGGGTTGTCGGTGTTGGCCCAACTGCGCAGCCGCGGCAGATCGGCCGCGGTGAACCAGAGTCGCGGATGATCGCCAGCCGCCTGGCTGCCGGTCGCGGCGGAGGGCGTGCGCGGGGGGATCGGCGCTTCCACCGCGGCGCGGGTGGGCTCGCTGTCGCCGCAGGCGGTCAGCAGGAGGAGGATAGCAAGTAAGATGGCGGGAAGGCTGGGCATGCGCGGCTCCTTTCGGTGAACGCGCCAGACGCTTTTTGCAAGCGCCTGGCGCGCGATCACACTGGTCTTACATCGGCGGCGTGATGGTGATGGCGGCGTCGTACTCGATCATCTGCACTGTGTTGGATTTGATGCCCGCGGCTTCGCCGGCAATTTCCTGTTTGATGGGCAGGCCGCTCTTGACGCTCACCCACAGCTTGACCTCGCCGACGACTGTGCTGCCTTCCAGGAAGGTGGTCGAGGTGTAGGTGTAGACGCGCGCTTCCTCGCCGTTCACCGTCTCGCTACCGGCTTTTTGGGCATTGCTGATCGTGGCGCCGAGACTCTCGGCGGTGAGTTCGGGGAAGGCTGCCTGCAAGATGTCCTTCCCCGACACCGGCAACACCGACCAGACGCCATCCCGCTTGCTCCACGCAGTGTCCCCGATGGCGATCGTCTCACTCTCGAAGTTGGCGGTCTTCATAATCGTGCGCAGCTTGTCCGGCGGGATCATCTCGCCTGTCAGGTTGATGGTGCCGCTGTCGGAAACGATGACCGTGTCGGTGCGATAGGGGCCGGCCGCGAGCTGGGCCAGCATGGCGGCGATGATCGCATCAGCGGCGCTGCCGGAAGGAGCCGGCGCGGCGGCCGGGGCGCTGGTCGGGGCCGGGCTGCCGCCGCAGGCTGCCAGCAGCAGGGTCAGGATGAAGAGCGAGGTGAGAAGGTGTTTCATCGAAATGGGTCTCCTTGAGGTGGGTGTGAGAGTGGGTTGATGGAAGCAGCGGCGACCGCTGCGGCGTGGGTAGGGCAGGATGAGCGTTTGTGTCAGCCCCATCATCTGACCGGCTGCGGCCAGGAGGCTGGTGGAGATAAACGGGTCGTAACTTGCAAGGATAAGCAGAACGCCCTGCAAAGGAAGGGGCCCGTCGCCCGCGGCGAAAACCACGGCCGGTCAGGCAATGGCAAACGCCAAAATCAAGAACGAAACGATCGGGTTGTGCTGATGCGGTTCAAGGTTGCTTCTGTTTGACCACGCCCTCGTCGAAAACCACAGCGAGGAGGTGTGTTTTACCACGGAGCCAGTATTGTACAGGAGTTTTACAAGAAATTCGAATTGACGCAGCACGTCCGGGCCTGACAGGCAATCCGACAAAAGTCATGGAAGCCGCATCGCCAGGGGGCTATGCTGGTGCGGTCATGGTCGCCCTCCAGTCGTCTGCACAGTCAGGGGCGCGACCGCGACGCATATCGCCATCCCACATCCTTCTACCTCACCGCTACCAAAGACACAGGTCCATCATGCTCAATCCCTACTTGCTGATGTCGGTTTTCTACCTGGCTGTGGCCGTTCTCGTCGCCCTCGATGCGGCTCTGACCAGCTTCAACGTGATCCCGTGGGCCGTGGGGCTGCCCTGGCTGCGCGCGCATTTCATCACCCTGGGCGTCCTCACCGAGTCGGCCTTTGGCGTGCTGCCTGCGTTCGTGGCCGGGCGGCGCGGGGCCGAGACCCCGGCGACGCGTTGGGACATCTGGCTGCTGCTGAACGCCGGTTTGGTGATGCTGCTGGTCGGCATCCCCAGTGTCAACGCCGCCCTGATCATCACCGGCGGCACGTTGATCTTCGCCGCCGTCCTCCTGCTGATCGGGCAGTTGCGCGGCATCGGCGGCGAGCCGAGCCGCGGTACCGGCAGCGCCAAGTTCTATCTGAGCGGGCTGGTCTATCTGCTGGTGGGTATCCTGATCGGCACGGGCCTGTGGGTGGGCTGGAGCGAGCCGCTGCGCATCGGCGTGCCCAAAGAGGCGCACATCCACGCCAACAGTTGGGGCTTTGCCTCCCTGGTCTTCGCCGGGCTGCTGGTGGATCTGCTGCCGGCGTTGACGGGCAAGCCGCTGGCCAGCCGCCGCGCCCTCGGCGCCATCTTTTGGGCGATGACGCTGGGCGCGCTGGGGCTGGTGCTGGGGCCGTGGCTGGGCGGCAATCTGGTCGTGACCGTGCCGGGCCTGGTGTTGCATCTCTCCGCCACGGTTGCCCTGCTGATCTTGCTGGCCCGCGCCCTGCGCAGCCACGGTCTTTTTGCCCGCGCCGGCGCCTGGCACCTCACCCTCTCCTATGCCTGGATCTTGCTGCCGGTGCTGGTGGCGCCACTGATCATCCTGAACATCGGCAACATGCCGGGCGCGGACATCGAAGCCACGGCGCCGCAGGCCCTGATCTACGGCTGGATGGGCCAGTTTCTCTTCGCCATCCTGCCCTATTTTGCCGCGGCCTGGCTGCTGCGCGACCCACAAGCCCGGCTGGGCGGCAACTGGCTCAGCCTGATCGCCGTCAACCTGGGCAGCGCCCTGATCTGGGCCGGCATCTTCCTCGTCGACCTGCGCAATCCGTTGCACGCGGCGGCCTACGTGCTGCTGGGCGCGGCGCTGCTGGCCGCGGTGCGCGAGGCGGGCGTGATCACGCTGGCGGCCTTGCGGCGGGCCGAGCAGGGCGTAGCTCGGACGACCTGAAAGGCATGGGGTTTCTGGCTACTTTTTCCTAAAATCCGTGTCATCTGTCACAGAAAACCATCCAACTGCATAACTCTGAAGGAGTTCGACATGAAACAAACAATGTACAAAATCGCTGCGGTTCTCGCCTTCATCATCGGGGCGATGGCCATCTTTGCCGGCGGCGGCGTGCTGCTGGGCCGGGACCCCGGCTACTACGTCATCGACTGGCTGCCGGTCTACAACTTCATCATGGGCGTGCTGGCGGTGCTGGTCGTGGCGCCGCTGATCTGGCGCGGGCGCAGGTGGGCGCTGCCGGCGGCGCTGGCCACCCTGGCCGCGCACACGCTGGTGATGGTCATCCTGCGCACGGCCTACAGCGATGTGGTGGCGGCGGACAGCCTGCGGGCGATGACGATCCGCATCGTGGCCTGGCTGCTGATCACGGGCCTGGTGTTCGTGCAGGCGCGGGGTAACCAGCCCCGTGAATGAATTCACGGTCTGGTATCGAAAACCTGCTGAAGCAGGTTGTCATGGCAGAATGGCGCCCCGTGAATGAATTCACGGTCTGGTATCGAAAACCTGCTGAAGCAGGTTGTCATGGCAGAATGGCGCCCCGTGAATGAATTCACGGTCTGGCATCCGAAACCTGCTTCAGCAGGTTTTCATGGTAGAATAGTGCCATCAATAACCCGTTTCAACGGGTTTCTTCGTATCAGACGCCGAATTCATTCGGCGGCTTCTTCGGCCCGTGAATGAATTCACGGTCTGGCATCCGAAACCTGCTGAAGCAGGTTTTCATGGTAGAATAGTGCCATCAATAACCCGTTTCAACGGGTTTCTTCGTATCAGACGCCGAATTCATTCGGCGGTTCTCGGCGGTTCTCATTCGGCGGCTCCGGCGGCTGCCTGCAGAATCAACCAACCACGGAGATCAACCATGCCATTTTGGCGCAACTACTACCACATCGTTTGGGCGACCAAGAACCGCGAACCCTTCATCACACCCACAATCGAACCGCGGCTGTTCGCCTACATCGTGCGCAAATCCGCCGAGCTTGGCGCCTACGTCTACGCCATCGATGGCTGGACCGAACACACCCACGCCGTCGCGGCCATTCCTCCCCATGTCGCCGTTTCCCATTGGGTCAAGACGATCAAGGGCGCTTCCTCGCATGACCTCAACCAACAAGGCCTGCCTTCTCACTTCGCCTGGCAGCGCGGCTACGGTGTGTTGACACTCGGTCAACGTTAGTTAGCTGACGCCATTGCCTATGTGCATGGGCAAAAGCAGCACCACACTCAGGGCACGGCTCTGGCCTGGCTGGAACGTTACAATGAAGTTGATGAGGGGCCGCCCGAACTCGTCGGCTACCAACCGTCACCGGTCCCCACTCTGCGCGAGCCATCCGCCGTCTACGAGATCCTCGGCGATTTCCCATTCTGACCGGCCAGTGACCAGGAGCGCTTGTGCCAACCAGGAACACCATCTCTAGGCCGTGACCAGCGTCGTGCGCCTCTTCGAGGGTCTGCCTCGCTTCGACGAGGCCCTCCGCCTGGGCGACGAGGTGGTCGCCAACCTGCCACGCTACGAGGAACTGGCGGACAACTGGCTGCTGGACAATCTCAACGCTGTCCAGCGGCAGAACGGCCTGCCTCTCAGCTCCGGCGACGATCTCTGCCAGCGCCTGCTCGACGCCCGCGCCTGGCACAAGATGCCGGTGTCAGATACAGCCGCCCGCGCCTGGCCCAAACCGCCCTGAAACCCTGGCCAGCACACGGGAGCACCCCTGGCCAGGCGCCTGGGCCTCACACCCTCCTAGCGATACGGTGTACCCCGTCCCAACATGGTTCGTACCACTTCCAGTTGCTGCTTGGATCCATCCTGGAAAGCGATTGCGGGCAAACCATCAGCGCCGATAACCATAGCGGGCTGTTTACCGTCCACGGGCAATGTCATAGAACTGCTGCCCCCCTGACAATCTACGGCGATACAGCGAACCACATGAAGATTGCCATAATCATAGGCAATCAACGGGATACCATCTGCACCGGTGGCAATAGATGTTCGTATAGGATCACCAGCGACGCCAAACTGAGAAAGAAACAGGGTGGTGGAATTGTTAGTGCATGTTAGATTTTGGCAGCGACCTGCATAAAGACTGTATTTACCACTATTTATTATTATATAACTAAAAACACCCAGGCCATTCGCGCCGATTGCGAGAGAACTGCTAAAGCCACCGCCAATACCACTGACTAATGAAATTGTAGCTGTATTGCAAATAATAGTATCACAATGGGCTATATACGTTGTATTATTAGTTATGTGCCTATAAAGAATCAAACCCAAACCATCCGCGCCAATTACGGTTGAATTATAATCACTCCCGGTTCCTAGACGACTGACCAAAACTGAAACTGTTTGCGTACTGCACGCCAGTTGTTCGCAATGCGCTACCTTCAATAGACCATTTTGCGCATCCTGGTAGCTGATCAAGCCCAGGCCATCGGCCCCAATAGCGATCGAATGATGCGCCATGCTGCTCGTTGCATCCACAGTGAAAATGTCCGCGCTGTTGCAATACAAATCTTGACAATGCGCCACTTTAAGCGCGCCTGAACTATGAACATAACTAATCAGTGGTAAACCATCAACACCGATCGTAATTGCCGAATATTTCTCGCTATTTGCCTCTAAGATCGTGGATGTCGCGCTATTACAGGCCGGATCATTACAATGCGACACCTTTAGATCGTCGCTATCAGAAGCATAATGGGATATAATGGGCAGGCCATCCACACCGATCGTAATAGATGGATCGTTTCCTACATCCCCGTTTTGATCGACGATATTGTGCGAGAAAGCCTGGCGAGCAGAAAGGGCCGAATTGAATATTGATTGGCACACAACTGTGCCATCCTCCAGAATCGCTTGAATTGCCTGGCCTACGGCGCATTCTTCACTGACCCGCGCTTGAACGGTCTTTGTGTTGACATCGAAGACAGTGCTATTCAAATCCAGCCCAAAACCCGCGGCATAGGTGGTATCATCATCGCCATCTGCCAGATCCGGCGGGACATTGCTGATGCCATTCCACGGCGCGTTTTGGCTATACTGCGCATAAGGAGCCGCCATCAGTGGCTGCCGTGGGCCAAGGGGTGTGTAGCTCCCTGTGCTGCTGCCCTGACGTACGGCTATTTCCAGCCAGAGAGCTGTCCCATCGAAGACGCTGCCGAAATCCAGTTGCACCGTGAACAGGCCGTTGCTGACGGAGACGTCGTCCTGGGTCACCGTGCTGCCGATCTGGCTGCCGCCGCTGACCGCGTCGAAGAGGGAGAACTGGAAGTCATAAGCGCCGTGGGCGGGGACGCCGCCCTCCTTCAGCCGGCCCTGATAGGTGAAACCGGTACCCACCGTTGCCAGGGCCCCGGCATAGGGCGCGGCTGAGGTGGTAGCCAGGAAGAGAACCAGGCCAAGAACCGCCAACAGGTGAGGCCAAATGGTATGTTTCATTTCTCGCATCTCCTTTGATCAGGGCTAGCTGCTCAGCCGTGCGCCAGCAGCGCTTGAGACGAACGAAAATGGCCGAAGATAGATGAAATCTGTGTTATTGCGCCTCTTGTGCGCAAGCGTTGCCATCCTCAGGCCGCAAAGGGGCGGCGCCGGCGGGGAGGCGGTGCGGCCTCACCATCGCCGCAGCGTTTCGGCTACGATGGCGGCGAAGAAGATCGAGGCAAGGCCCGCGCCCACGAATAGCGCCGCGCCGGCAAAAACAGAGGCGATGACCGAGACGATCCCAGGCCAGTGGCGCTTTTCGACGAGCCAGCGCGTCAGCCGCCCGGCAAGGATGGCTGCCACGATCACCGTCGCGCCCTGGCACAAGAGCGACGTCAGCAACGCCGGCGCGCTCTCGCCTTCGCCGAATCCGTTGAGCACCACGATCAAGCCGAACAGCAGGATGGCGCCCAGGAGCAAAAGGAGGAGGGCCGTCAGGACGGAGGCAAGGATAGCGAGGGTTCGGGTAGACATGCGTTGCGGCTCTCACGCCAATACGATGAGCCATTACTTTTTGGGGATGGGCTGGATCTTGCTGCCCGCGATCTGCCTGGATGGCGTTGCCGGGGTTGGCGGATCTCCGCCCGTGGTTGTCCGGCGCTTTCTGATAGGTTTCGCGCATCGCCTGGTTGTGGGCGAAGCCGCGCTGGCTTTGCCATGATCTTCTCCTCGCGGTTAATCCGGCAGCAGCGCCTTCATCTGTTTGAACATGAAATTCGTCGCCCGGCGGGGGGTGAGCCGGTAGAAAAGGTTCATCATGCCCGCGTCCCGCCCGACGTACACCTGAAATTTGTCCCGCTCCATCCCGGCGATGATCGTTTCGGCGGCGATCTGCGGCGTGACGGCCGAAAAACTGTGCGCCTGTTGCTTGGGGTCGCGGCCGGGGATTTGGATGTTCACCCCGGAATTCTGAGCGATGTTGGTGCCCACCGCGCCGGGAAACACCACCGTCACATGCACGCTCGTTTCGAGCAATTCGGCATACAACCCTTCGGTGAGCAGTTTCACGGCGGCTTTCGATGCGCCGTACAAGGTCTGCCCCGGCACCGGAAAGAAGCCGCCCATGCTGGAGATGTTCACGATATGCGCTTCGGGCCGTTGCAGCAGGTGCGGCAGGAACGCTTTCACCATGTAGATCGGCCCGTACAGATTGACCTGCAACACCCGCTCGATGGCCGCCAACTCCAGATCGTTGACGCGCACAAAGGGCTGGATGATGCCAGCGTTGTTGATCACGCCGTCCACCGCGCCATGCCGGGCGATGACTTGGCCGGGCAGAGCGGCCACCGCTGCCTGGTCGGTGATGTTCAGGACATGCGTGGAGAGCCTGTCCTGCCCCTCGCCGGCCAGCCTGGCCGTTTCCTGCAACGTGGCTTCGTTGAGGTCCACCGCGGCGACGCGCGCGCCTTTGGCCAGCAACTGCAGCGTGAGCTCGCGGCCGATGCCGCTCCCCCCGCCGGTGACGACCAGGGTCTTGTTTTGCGCTTTCATGAAGTTCTCTTCTCCTCTGAGGTGCAGCAGGCGTAGGGATGGCGGATCTGGGTCGCCGCGCGGACGCCGCGCCGAGGTCAGGGCGGATGCGCCCGCGCGGCAGGCGGCTTGCTAAGATCCCGGCGTCAGGGCAAAGTCGAATTCTCCCAGCCGCTGGCTGTTGGCCGACTCGCCGCAGTCGCCCTGGGCGCGGATGATGTAGGTGTAGTTGTGGGCGGGGTCGCCGGTTGCGCCCGCATCGGGCCAGCCGCTGCTCACGCCGCCGGCGTAGGCCGCGCCGGGTGTGAAATAGGGGTCGTCCGCCGCCCGGTAGATGTTGGCCGTAGGCTCGCCGGCGCTCCAGGTCAATGTGATACCGCCGCTGCTGGCCGCGATCCCGGCAGCGGCCACAGCCTCGGCAGCGCACGGCCAGAAGCCGCCATCGAGCGCGAAACTACCACCGTTCATGGCGCCGGCATCCGCCTGGCCGATGGCGCCGCCCAGCTCGAACGTACCGCCGGCGCTGAAGGTGTGGCCCCCGCCATCGATCGAACTCCAGGAGAGGTCATACGGCCCGCCCGACTGGGCCAGGGCCAGGGCGGGGAGGAGCCACAGCAGGGGCAAGAGGGCCCACAGCAAGATTCGAGATCGCTTGTTCATGGTCATTTTCTCCTCACTACTCCCCATCCCCGGCAGGGACGGCTTCCTGCGTCTGGTCAAACTGGGCTTCGCGCTGGTAGTCCAGGCCTACCTCGGCCGGCTGACCCAGCTCAGTCGGATGCAGATACGTGCCGCGCTCCTCCGCCGGCTTCGGCTCCTCCACCGGGATGCGATGCGCGTTGGCGTAGGCGTCCTGGCGGATACCGGTGACCTGCCAGGAGACCTTCATGCCCGGCGCGCCGCCGGCGATCCGAAACTGATTCGCCTGGATTTCCTGCGCAATGTACAGATTCGGCATGGCGGCCCCCACCGGCGTCAACTGATAGCGAAAATCCCGGTTCAACGCCTCGAACCACTCCGGCAGGGTGACCGTGGCCTCGCCGTTGGCGTCCAACGCGGCCACGCCG
This sequence comes from Caldilineales bacterium, assembly GCA_013360575.1. Taxonomy (GTDB): domain Bacteria; phylum Chloroflexota; class Anaerolineae; order J102; family J102; genus JABWBG01. Next base: position 911 of record JABWBG010000106.1, on the reverse strand, counting down.
TCGTAGATGTTCTTCATGTCCGGCGACTCGACGAAGGAGTGAGAGAGGTACTGGTTGGCCGGGTCCAGGGGGTGATCAATTTTAAAGGCGCCGCTGGATTTGGTCAGTGTGCCGTTCACGTGCACATTGCCAGAAAAATAGCCAGCGCGGCCGCCGCCTGAATTCGTGCCGTACACGCCGTTGCCAGAAGAGCTGGCGCTGCGGCCGTACACCCCATTGGTCGAGCCGCTGCTGGCGGTGGCATAGCCGTACACGCCGCGTCCGGAGGTGCTGGCGCTTGAGCCGTACACGCCGTACGCGCCGCCGCTGCTGGCGGTGGCATAGCCGTACACGCCGGTGCCGGAGGTGCTATCGCTGCGGCCGTACATGCCGACGTTCGAGCCGCTGCTGGCGTTGGCATAGCCGTAGACGCCTGCGCCGCCGCTGCTGGCGCTTAAGCCGTACACGCCGCTGGTGGCGCCGCTGGCAGCGGTAGCCTCGCCGTAGACGCCGTCGCCGGCAGTGCTGGCGGTCCGCCCGAAGACGCCGTAGTTCGACCCGCTGCTGTGACTGGCGTAGCCGTACACACCCCGTCCAGTCTCGCTGGTGTTGCGGCCATCCACGCCGGCGAGACCGGAGTCGGTCTTGCCCCAGATGGCCGTGTCGCTGGGGGCGTAGGCCTGGATTCCCCGGCCCGTGCCCAGGTTTTCAACGTAGACGACATCCGTCCCGTAGCCGTCGAACTTGCCGCCATAGCCGCCGGTGCTGCTGTTCTGGCCATACACGCCGACGCCGGCGGTGCTGGCGCTCCGACCGTACACGCCGTAGGTGGCGCCGCTGCCAGAAGAGGCAAGGCCGTAGACACCCCGGCCGTCGGGGCTGGCTGACTCGCCTCTGACTCCGTTCGTTTGTCCGCTGGATGCCAGCGTCAA
>JABWBG010000105.1 GCA_013360575.1 Caldilineales bacterium | reverse complement strand
CGCCGCCGGGCATCCCGCCGGGAAAGCCGCCGCCGGGGAAGCCCCCGCTCTGCCCGCTGCCCTGCCCGCTGCCCGCGCCCCGGCCCATGACGACCAGCCCTTCTTCCTGGATCAAGGCCTCAGCCTTTTCCGTGGTCAAGCGCATGGCGGCGATGGCAGCGATCTGGCCCGGGGCCATGCTGTCCTGGATCTGGTTGATGATCGCGGTCAACTCGGCTGCGGCCGTGGTGTCATCGTTGCTCAACGTCTGGTAGGCTTGCCACAAGGGCAGCAACTGCGCGGCCTGTGCGGCGTCGATCGCCTGCTCTGTTTCTTCCAGACGCAGCGAGCCAAGGATCAGTTGGGAGGGGACAGGCAAGGCCCCGGCAAAATCGGCGCTGAGCCGGGTGGCAGCGGCAGCGCCGTTGCCGTCGGCGGTAGATGCCTGCGGCGCTGCGGGCGCGGCTTCTCCGCCGCAAGCGGCCAGCAACAGCACGAACAAAAGGAGAGAAAGAAGGGTTTGACGCACGGGAGGAAACTCCTGAATCTGAGAAAGGGTGGAGGATGGGCGGGGAACGCAGCGCGCACCGCGCCTCACTCATGCCGCAGCGCCTGGATCGGGTCCAGTTGCGCGGCCTTGTGTGCAGGATAGAAGCCGAAAAAGATGCCCACCGCTGCAGCCGAGCCAAAAGCCAGGGCAATCGACGCGGGCACAAGCACTGTGCGCATGCTGGAGGTCTGGCCGAACAACCAGGCCCCGCCCATGCCCGCGGCCACGCCGATCAGCCCGCCCACCAGACTGAGCATCAGCGCCTCGGTGAGAAACTGCCAGCGGATGTCGGTGGGCGTAGCCCCCACCGACTGGCGGATGCCGATCTCCCGCGTGCGCTCGGTAACGCTGACCAGCATGATATTCATGATGCCGATGCCGCCCACCAGCAGCGACACCGCCGCCACCCATGCCAACAGCGAGCGAAAGGCTGCGGTCGTCGCCTCCTGCGTCTGGATGATGTCCTGCTGCGTGCTCACCACCACATCCAACTCATCCACCGGCAGAGTGTGGAGGCGGGCCATCAGCAATTCGATCTGCAAGATCACATTCTCCAGCACTTCTGGGCTTTCCGCCTGCACATAAATCAGGCGCACACGGTTGCCCATGAAGCGAGAGAACTGCGAAGGCAAGAAATTCTGGAACACCACGGTGATCGGCGTGTACAGACGGGCGTCGAAATCCACATCTCCCACCATCCCCCGCGCGGCCATCACCCCGATCACGGTCAGCTTCGTATTCCCGACCGTGATCTTCTGGCCAATGGGATCGGCGTCGCCGAAAAGATCCTGGGCCAGCGTGTGGCCCAGCACCGCCACCTTGGTCGTACGATCCACCTCTGTCTGGTTGAAGAAGCGGCCCTCCGCCACCCTGTAATCGCGCACCGAGGGGAAATCGGGCGTTGTGCCCAAGATCGCCGCCCCATCCAGCGAGACATTGCCCGCCTTGACCAACTGGCTGCTGGGCTGCTCCACTGCCACGCCCGCCACCCCCTTCAAGCCGGCGATGGCTGCGGCGTCGTCATAGACCAGCCCGCCCCCGCCGCTGCTGCTGAACGCGCGTCCCACCCCGCCGCTGCTTTGCTGCACGAAGATCAGATTGGCGCCCAGGCTGTTGATCTGATCGGCGATGGTGGCCTCGGTGCCGGCGCTGACCGCGATCATCACGATCACCGCGGCCACACCGATGATCACGCCCAACATCGTCAACAGCGAGCGGATTTTATTGCGAATGATGCCTTCCCAGGCAATCAAGAGGATTTCAGTGGGATGCATGGGTAGAATTCTCGATCAGGCCGTCGCGCAGGTGGATCACGCGTTCGGTGTGGGCGGCGATATCTGATTCGTGTGTGACCATGACGATGGTACGCCCGCGAGCGTGCAACTCGTGCAGCAGGGCCATGATCTCCTCGCCCGATCGCGTATCCAGGTTGCCGGTCGGCTCATCCGCCAGGATCAGCACCGGATCGTTGATCAGGGCGCGGGCGATAGCCACCCGCTGCTGCTGCCCGCCCGAAAGCTCGCTGGGCAGATGATGCATGCGGTCGGCCAGACCCACCGCGGCCAGCGCTTCTTTGGCCAATTCCGCCCGCTCCGCCGGTTTCAGCCCATTCTGGCGGCGGTAGATCAGGGGCAGCAGCACATTGTGCAGGGCTGTGGCGCGCGCCAGCAGATTATAGGATTGGAAGATGAATCCGATCTTGCGGTTGCGGATGATGGCGCGCTCTGCCTTGTCCAGCTTGCTCACATCCTCGCCATCCAGCAGATACTGCCCCTGGGTGGGCCGATCCAGACAGCCAAGGATGTTCATCAACGTGGATTTGCCGGACCCAGAAGGCCCCATCATGGCCACAAACTCGCCCGGATCGATGCGTACATCCACCCCGGCCAGGGCGTGCACCTCGGTATCGCCCATGCCATACGTCTTGCGCAGGTCGGTGGCCAGGATGATCGGCGTGGTAAGGGGTTTCATGCTCACCTCGTCTCGATCACGCCGGTGGTGACCACATCGCCCTGGCTCAGGCCGGAGCGGATCTCGGCAAAGGTGAAGTCCATCAACCCCACTTCCACCATGCGCAGGCGCGGCTCGCCCTCTTCCATGATGAAGACGGCAAACTGGCCGGGGGTGATCTCCCGCAGCGCCTCCACCGGTACCAGCAGGGCATTCGTCGCCCGCCCGCCGATCACATCCACTGTGGCGTTCAGGCCCAGGGGCAGGGGCTGCGGCTTGGCATAGTCCTGCAGCCGGGCCAGCGCCCGCACCGTGGTCACGCCGTTGCGCGTGGTCAGGCTGGGATCCACCTGCTCGATGCGGCCGTGGAAGAGATCGTTGGGAAAGGCATCGAAGGTAGCCTCCACCTCGAAGTCCACACCCACTTTGTCCAGATCGGTCTCATCCAGGAAGACTTCGATCAGCGGCTGCGAGCGCGTGGCCAGCACGATCAGCGTGTTGGCGCCCACATTCTCATTGGCCGCCCCATTCACCCCTGTCACCACCCCGGCAAAGGGAGCGAGGATCTGGGTATTGGCCAGTTGTCGCCGGGCTGCGGCCAGATTGTTCTGCGCCTGCTGGATGGCAAGCTCCGCCGCCTCCCGGTTCAGCGCGTCCGCGCCGGCCAGCAGCGCATCAAGATTGGCCTGCGCCTGCGCCACTTTGGCTTCGGCTGCGGCCAAATCCGCGGCGCTGGCGCCCTTTTGCAGGGTGTCCAGGGTGTTCTGCGCCTGTGCCACCTTGGCCCGCGCCGCCGAGACCTGGTCGGCGCTGGCTCCGGCCACTTTGGCCTCGTAACTCGCCTTGGCCTTTTCATACGCCAGCGTCGCCTGCTCCAGGGCCGCGGCCTGCGGGGTGCGAGCCACATCAGTCCGCCAGGCGACCTTGTCATACTCGGCCTGCGCCTGCTGCACCGCGATCTCAGCGGAGCGCAGATCGGCCTGCGCTGCCGCCACCGTGTCGGCGGTAGGCCCCGCCAGCAGCGCATTCAGCGCCTGCTGGGCGCTGAGCAGCGTGTCGCGAGCCGCGGCCATCTCCGCCGCGGTGGGAGGCGTCTGTATGCGGGCCAGATCGGCCTGGGCCGCCAGCAGCGAGGTGCGGGCCGAAGCCAGCGCCGCCGCATCTGGATCGGCCATCAGCTTGGCCAGAGAAATCTCGGCCTGGCGCAGAGCGATCTCGGCCTGGGCCACTGCGGCCTGAGCGTCGGTGTCATCCAACCGCGCCAGCAGATCGCCGGCCTGCACGCTATCCCCCACCTGTACCGGCAGTTCGAGCAGCAGCCCACCGCTGCGAAAGGCCAGATTCACGGCGGCGTCGGCCACCACGGCGCCGGCGCCGGTGGCAGAAACCACGATCTCCCCCCGCCGCACCGTGCTCGTCTGCACCGTGGGGGAGGTTGGCGTCTGCGCGGCCGCCAGATTGGCGTCGTAATAGAGATAGCCGCCGGCGCCGCCGAGCAGGAGCAGGGCCAGCCAGAACCAGAAACTGCGGAGGAGTTTGCGCATGGTGGGGTTGGGAAGAGCGTGAGCAGAAGAGGAAGCAAAGAGCCTGGCCGCGCGGCCATCCTCTCAGGCATGGTACGTCAAGACCAAGGCAACATGGTTCAGAAAATGTGAAGATTTGCCCTCCCCATCTTCACCTCCCCCCTGCCATTCGCCGCGACCCCAGCGGTCGGAGCGCTCGCAGCGCTCCGACCGCTTCACCTGCCGCCTCCCTGCTCCCTACCCACTGAACACTGAACACTGAACACTTCCCCCATTTGCGCCATCTGTGACCCCGACTGTATAATCATACCGACCAGTCGGTTTTTTCACACCCCCAACAGACCCCATGCAATCCCGCGCAGAGATCACCCGCACCCGCCTGCTCGATGCCGCCCGCCGCTGTTTTGCCGAGCATGGCTACGCCGTCACCGGCGTCGCCGACATCTGCACGCAGGCGGGGGTGAGCAAGGGGGCTTTTTATCATCATTTCCCCAGCAAGCAGGCCCTCTTCCTGGCCCTGCTGGATGAGTGGTTGCAAACGTTGGACGCGCAGATGGCGCGGGCCCGCGCCGGCGCCGATGCCGCGCCCGCGGCCCTGCTCAACGCCGCCGGCATGTTCGCCCAGGTCTTTGCCGACGCGGCCGGGCAATTGCCCATGTTCCTGGAATTCTGGAGCCAGGCGGCCCGTGACCCGGCGGTGTGGGCCGCCACGATCTCGCCCTACCGCCGCTATCACGCCCTGTTCCGGGAGTGGGTGGAGGCCGGCGTGGCGGAAGGCTCGCTGCGACAGGTGGATGCCGGGGCCGCGGCGCATGTGCTGGTGGCGCTGGCGCTGGGCTTGCTGCTGCAAAGCCTGGTGGATGCCGAGGGCGCGGACTGGGGCGCGGTCGGCCAGGAGGGCATGCGCCTGCTGTTGGATGGGCTGGAGAGGAGGACGCTATGAAATGGCTGTTGACCGGGCCTTTTGGCAACATCGGCGCCCACGTGCTGGCCGAGTTGGCCGCGCGCGGGCATGACTTGCGTTGTTTTGATCTGCCCAGCAAAGAAAACGTGCGCGCGGCGCAGCGCTGGCAGCGCCGGCATCCCATCGAGGTGCTGTGGGGAGATCTGCGGCGAGAGGCGGATGTGGCCGCGGCTGTGCGCGGGTGCGATGCCGTGATCCACCTGGCTTTTGTCATCCCCAAGCTGTCGGCCACCGGCGTGGATAGCGAGACGCGGCCAGAGTGGGCGCGGGAAGTCAACGTGGGCGGCATGCTGAATCTGTTGGCGGCCTTGCGCGCGCTGCAACCGGCCCCGCGGCTGTTGTTCGCCTCCTCGCTGCATGTGTTCGGCCCCACCCAACATCAGCCGCCCCCGCGGCAGGTGAGCGACGCGGTGCATCCCACCGAGCATTATGCCCTGCACAAAGTGGCGTGCGAGGAGATGGTGAAGGCCTCAGGGTTGCCGTGGGCCATCTTTCGCCTGGCCGCGTCCATGCCGATCCGCCTGATCCTGGATCGTGGCCTGTTCGACGTGCCTCTTGCCAACCGCATCGAGTATGTGCACGGCAAGGATGTGGCGCGGGCCATCGCCAACGCCCTGGAGCGACCGGCTGCCTGGGGCCAGACCTGGCTGATCGGCGGCGGCCCTGCCTGCCAGTTCTATTATCGCGATCTGGCTGCCAGGGTGCTGGACGCTTTCGGCGTGGGCATGCTGCCCGACCATGCGTTCAGCACGACCCCATTCGCCACCGACTGGCTGGATACAAGCGAAAGTCAGCGTGTGCTCGAATTTCAGCGCCACACCCTGGCCGATTATGTGGCGGATGTGAAGCGGCAGTTGGGGCCGCGGCGGCAGGCGATTCAGGCGGTCAGCCCGTTGGTGCGGGCGTGGCTGCTGCGGCAATCACCTTACGCCCGGCAGATGGCGGCGCAGCCGCAGCCGGCCTTTGGTTGATCTGTAGCCGGCGACGACGATCTTCACAGGTTTAGCAGGTGCACTGCGGGCAAAGGCGCGAGGTTCAGTCCCCGGCCCTGGCTTGCCGGCCCTGGGCCGCGGCCTGCGCCTGCACCGCGTGCAATTCAGCCTGGCGGGCGAGATCGATCGCTTCGGCCAGGATGCGGGCCGCTTCCTGAGGGCTGTGGAAGCCGGTGCTGTTCTCGGAGGAGACGAAATCCCACCGCAGGCTGGCGCCGCGATGAGCCTGCAAGGCCGCAGCCAGATCCTCGTCGCCGGCGCCGGCTGCACGGGCAGCGACGATGGCGTCGATGGCAGAGAGCAGCGCCTGCTCGGTGCGGTGCAGCAGATCCGCGGTGGTGTTCTGGATCGTCAACACCCGCGCTTGCAGGTCTTCCACCGGGATCTTGTGGCAGGTCTGGCAGGCAGATTCCAGGTTGACGAGGGGGCTGCGCAGCCAGTGATCGGAGATCTTGACGCTGCCATCGCGCATGTAGGGCATGTGGCAGTCGGCGCAAGCCACGCCAGAACGGGCGTGTAGGCCGCTGCTCCACATCTCGAATTCAGGATGCTGCACCTTGAGCATGGGCGCGCCACTCTCGGCGTGCGTCCAATCCTTGAAGCCGAGAGCGTCGTAATAGGCCTCGATATTCTCGATCTTCAGGCCCTGCGTCCAGGGGAAGGTGAGCAGTTTGTTTTCACCCAGAAAGTAGTATTCGACATGGCACTGGGCGCAGACGTAGGAGCGCATCTCCTGGCGGGTGGCCTGGCTGACATCGATGCCGCGGGCCTGCATGGCGTTGAGGAACGCGGGCCGGGTGATGCGCAGGGCCATCGTCTCGGGGTCGTGGCAATCGGCGCAGGAGCTGCCCGTGTGCAGTTGATCGGCCAGATCGTTGTAGGGCGTGCGGTTGAAGGCTTCCCAGCCCATCTGCGCGATCAGCCCGGGGGTCTCGGCGGCGTGGCAGTTGGCGCACGCGCCCGGCTGGCTGACGATCTTGACGCGCTGCGTGTTGGCCTGATCGATCTGGGCATAGAAATGGCCCCGCTCTTCATTGTGATCCACACTGAAGGCATAGCCTGCCCACAGCCGCACCAGGGCCGGGTTGCGCTCCAGCTTGCTGTACGGATCGGAGCCGCCATAGGGCGTCTGGCCATAGTTTTCCTCGGTGCGCCGGAAGGTGTCGTACTGGCGGGGGAAGTTCTGCCCCCACACAGCCGGATCGAGTTCATCTGCGGCAACGGCGACGACGCGCAGGGGGAACTGCGCGGCTTCTTGTTTGCGGACGTTCATGGTCACCAGCACACTGGCGATGACTGCGGTCAGCAGCGCCGCGGCCAGCGCTACGGCAAGATAGAGCAGGGTCTGGCGGGAGAAAAGGGCTTTGCGCATGGGTCAAGCTCCGTGGAAATCAAGATGCGGCGCCGGATCAACGTCCGTGCCCGACATTGCCGTGGCAACTGACGCAGTCTGTTTCTTCGTCCTTGCCGGCGCCATGGATCTGGCTGACCAGGCCGGCGTGGCAATCGACGCAGTTGTCCTGGGCGATGCGGGCGTTGAAGGCGCGGATGCGGATCGGATCGGGGAAATTGCCGGTGGTGAAGGCCAGGCTGTGGTTCCAGCCGTTGATGCCTTTGACGATGTATTTGGCGGCGAAGCTGTGGGGAGTGTGGCAGTCGTTGCAGGCCGCCACATGCTTGTGGCTGGAATGGTTCCAGGCGTCGAATTGCTCGCGCATGATGTGGCAGTTCTGACACGCGGCCGGGTCATTGGAGAAATAGGACAGCCCCTCGCCGTAATCGAAGGTGAAAATGCTAAGCCCGGCGAAGACGCCGAACAGCAGGGCCAGGGTCAGCCCCCAAAAGCGCTGTGGCTTTTGCGGTGCGGAGGGTGCGTTTGCAGCCATGATGAGAGGATGTTCAGGGGCAGGCGTCGCAGAAGATGAGTCGGGAATGAGTATAGTATACAAGACATTAAACCACACACCTGTGATTTTTGTCACATCCCCCTGGCGCGAAAAGCGTTCAGCCGCCGGTCATCCTGCGCCGGTAACTGAACGCTTTTCGCTGACGTCTGATTTACTGCCCGAAGGCTTCGGGGATGGCGGGGATAAGCTCCGCGGGCAGGGCGAAACTGCTGCTCGGTTCCTGCTCGCCGCGGCCGGGCAGACGGCGCTCGACCGCGCCGACTGCGCCCAGGATGGTGTAGGTGCGGGCAAAGCCGGAGATGCCGTAGCCGTTGTTGAAATTGGCGCCGTTGGTCACGTACACGTACCAATCGTAGGGCGTGAGGGTGTACATGCCGCAACTGGTGGCCGCGGTCAGGTCCAGGGTGAACGAGGTGGCGTTCTGCGGGCTGGACTGGGTGCAGAACTGCGTGCCGCTGTAACTGGTGGCCCAGGCGAAACGGTCTGTGCCGATGCTGCGGCTCGCCCAACTGAAGGTGATGGGCAGGTAGGCGTTGGTATTGTGCGCGGGGGCTTGCAGGGCGACGTCGCGGATGTCGAAGTTGAGGTTGGCCGCGGGCAGGGTGCTGATCGCCTTGGTCAGCCAGTAGCCCAGGTAGTTGGCGTTGAAGGTGTTGACGCCGCCGCCATTGATGTAGCGCACCACGTAGTACTCGCCGGGGCCGGGCGCGGCCAGGCCGGTGAAGCTGTAGTTGCCGTTGCCGGCGGTGACGCCGCTGCCCACAACGGCGCAGCCGCTGCTGCACCCCAGCAGTTGCAGGGTGAGGCCGCCGGCGCCGCTGCCCGCGGCGGTGACGCGGCCAGAGATGGAGGCGCTGACAGGCGTGGGTGTGCGCGTGGGTGTGGCGGTGGCGCTGACCGAGGTGGGCGTGCGTGTGGGGGTGGGGGTGGGGCCGCCGCCGCTGCGGATGATGTGGGAGGTGTAGTAATAGGAATCGCCGTAACCGTTGTTGTTGTCCCAGGTCGCGCCATCCACCACCCAGGCGAACCAGCCATAGGAGCGGTCGTAGGCGCCGCCGCAGTTGTTGGTGAAGGTGGACGCGGTCAACTGGAAGCTGGTGCTGGTCGCGGGGTCGCTGTAGCAGAGTGTGGCGCCGGTTTCCGGGTCGAACAGTTCCCAGGCGTAGCGTTCGCCGGGCTGGCTGCGCGCGGCCCAGGTGAAGGTGGCCGGCAGGGTGATCTCCTCGGCGCTGGGGCCGGTGAGATGGATGTCCTCGACGTCGGCGTCGCCGCCATGAACATTGGCGCCGGCGCTGTACGTGTTGATGACGCGGCCAAACCAGCGCCACAGGTAGCGGTCATCGCCAGGATTCTCGCCATCGGGCGAGTTGAGGAAGTAGACGGTGTAGAAGTGGCCGGCGGGCAGGGCCGGTACGCCGGTGAATTGGTAGTAGCCATTGGCGTCGGTGAGGGCGCTGGCGACTTTGCTGGTCTGGAAATTGCAGGCGGCGTTGGCGGGGCATTTGCGCAGCCACAGTTTCAGCCCGGCCACGCCCACGCCGCGATAGCGGAATTGGCCGTAGATGCCGGCGCGGCTGCTGGGGGTGGCTGTGGGCGGCCGTCGTGTGGGCGTGGGCGTGACGGTGGGGTCGCTGGCGCTGCCCTGCCAGGTGGCGGTCCAGGCCACATCCCCGCTCCAGGTGCCGCAGGATTGGCCGAAATACATGTTCTGGAAGCGGGCGGTGCCCTGCGCCTGCGTCCGTGTCTGCCCCCGCTCCCTTGTCCGCCGCGGTCTCCGTGCCCGGCGGAGGCGTACCCGGATCATGAGCGGCCAGCAGACGAGCAACCTCCTGCGAGGAGTCGGTTCACTGATCAGGACGATGGGAGGTCGCCTAGAGTCAGAACAACCCCATCTGTCGCTCATGAGGGATCGGAAACACGCCGATGATCACCCACGGGTTGGGCGCCACGAAATGGAACTGCTGGGTTGTGCCCAGGAAGAAGTGGAGGTCGGTCTTGAGAAAGGTGTCCAGGTACTTCTGGCGGACCTTCGCGAGCGCAGCGAGCTCGTCGCCGTTCGTCTGCCGCAGGCAGTTCCAGTAGAGCGCACCGGCTTCCCAGTCGAGCACCTGAAGCTCGCTGGTCCGGCCTGCCGCGTCCTCGAACTTGTACGAGAAGCTGTACGGCAGCTTCGGAATGAGCTTGAACGTCTCGCGCCAGGTGTTGTCCGCGAACAGATCAAGCTGCTGGGTCAGCTCGCGCATCTGCCGCACCTTGTCCGGATCCCAGTCGCGGCTGTCCTCCTCCCAGGAGAAACCGAGGATGCGGGCTGGCTTGAAGACGGCGAGCGATGTCGTGTTCGCCTTCGCGCCGGCGATCAGATCGTCGAGCCGGTCATAGACCCGCGCTGTCTTCAGCAGGATCCGACGCCGCTCGCGCCACGCGTCGGAGGTGTCGATGTGCGCCACAGGACGCAGCTCGATCTCGTTCGCGGGACGATAGGTCTCGGGGCGTGGGTCGGAGCGGTTGCGCACGAGCGTGCACGCGATCCAGTCGAATTTCTTATATTGCTCTTCCTCGTCGAGGCGCCTGAACGGCACCGGGTAGATGCGGACCCAGGTGCCGTCCTCCCTGACGCCCGCGGTGCAGACTGTCTCCCCGTACTTCCGCGAGAGGGTCGGATACGTCTTCACCGTGATAAGAATGCGCTCTTTCGCCATGTGCCCCTCATAGGTGCCTTGCTCCGAACCTCTCTCCGGATCCCTGCTCGAGCGCTTCGGCGACGCAGTGCCGGTGGCACCGCTCCGGCAGCCGCTCGTAACAGGTCAAGGCCACGTGCTGCCCGGATTGGATCCAGTCTTGAATCGTCTCGAGGGCGCGCTGCTGAGCTGGCAGGCTCTCGCGCTCGTACTCCTCGAACAGCGCGTCGTAGTCAGCCTGCGTCTCGAGGGACCGCCGCTGCTCGGAGGCGATCCCCAGCTCGGGCAGGTGCTCGTACCGGATGCCGACACCCTCGCAACCCTTCGCCAGAGTGCTCTTCGAGAAGCCGTACTTGCGGCTGATCGGGTTGCGGCGAACGTCGCAGAGCAGGCTGACCCCCGCCTTCAAGAGCCCGTTCAGGTAACTCTCGAGCGTGCGGCCCTCGTAACCGATGGTGGACAGCGCCGCCCTCTGCGGTGCGGACCGAGCCTCTGCTATCCGTTGTAGGGCCGCAGGATCGGTCCGCAGCACTCGCTCTGCGATCTCGCTGCGCGTGGCGTAGTAAGGGTAGCGCCGGTAGGTCTCGACCACGAGCGCGTCACCACGAAGCGCCTTGTATCGACGCGCAAAGGTACCGAGATCCTGTCCTCCGGCGCCGGCGCTCCGTGCTGCATGCTTACCAGCGTCAGTGAGCTCCCAGTGGTGCTCGTCGTCCGCAAGGAGACCTCGCTCGATGAGCTTTCGGCGATCGGCATAGGACGTGAACGAGAACGCCCCGTACTTGTACGGCACGAACTCGTACGCAGCCGCCCAGCCCGGCTCCTGACAGTAGAGAAAGAGCAGCTTCTGGAAGTCAAGGTTCCCTGCTCGACCGCCGAGGGCGTCGAGGAGCGCCAAGAGCTGCCGCTGCCGGTCGAACAGCAGCGCTCGTGGCTTCGAGGATACGGCGCTCGACAGACTCATCGTTTCCTTGTTCCTTGCCTCATATGTCCCAGGTTTTTAGCAGCCTTGCAAGAGGCCCGGGATGGGCACGAGCAGGGTGCCCGCGGCCGCGCCCACCCGGGCCGCCACGTCGGACCGGACCTCGGACCTC
>JABWBG010000380.1 GCA_013360575.1 Caldilineales bacterium | reverse complement strand
GATTGTTGATTGTTGATTGTTGATTGTTGATTGTTGATTGTTGATTGTTGATTGTTGATTGTTGATTGTTGATTGTTGATTGTTGATTGTTGATTGTTAGTCATAGATCAGTGCCAATTATATTCAAAACGGGTCATTCTTCGTCCTTCGTCCTTCGTCTTTCGTCCTTCGTCTTTCGTCCCTCACCCCATCTCCCCTGTTTTATGATCGACATCACCCCCCTTCGCCACAGCGATCTGGCCGCGGTGACGGCCCTGTTCAACCAGACCATGGCCGGGCTGCCCTATTGCTGGGAGTTGGACTCGCAGCAGTTCCGCCAGTTGGCGCTCTTCGACGAGGCCGGCCCCCAGGCCCAACTGCACGTCGATAGCGGCGGCTGGCTGGTGGCGCGCGAGGGCGAATTCACCTGGGGATTTGCACACGCCGCGGTGGGCCGGCTGGCCGACGCGCCGCGGCCCACCCGTCACGGCTTCCTGCGCCAGCTCTTTCTCCATCCCCAGGCCCCGGCCGACGTGGCCGCGGCCCTCCTGACCGCGGTCGAGGCCTTTTTCAGCGCCCAGGAAGTGACAGAGCGCTGCGCTTTCCACATCCGCAGCGGCTATCCCTGCGCGTTGGCCGGGCGGGGCATGCTGCCCGGCAGCCAGTTCCGGGTGATGGCGGCCCTGGGCCGGGCCGGCTATCGCATCAGCGACCGCTGGCTGCTGTATGAACGGAGCTGCACCGCGCCGGCGCTGGAACGGCTGCCCACCCTGCCAGGACTCTCATTGCAGATCGAGCGGGATGCGGGCGGGGGCGTGGCCCTCTATCTGGCCGAACGCTCGCGGCCCGTGGCCGAGGCTGTGGTGGATCAGTTGCCCCTGCTCAGCGCCGCCAGCAGCCTGATCAGCGCCTCGCTGCGCTGGCTGCGGGTAGAGCCGGCCTATCGCCGCAAGGGCGCGGGCCGCTGGCTGCTGCTGCGCGCGCTCAACGAACTGGCCGGCCGCGGCGCGCATCGCCTGATCGTGGACATCAACCACGCGGACGAGGCCGCGCAGGGCCTGCTCCTGCACCTGGGCTTCACCGAACTCTCCCTGAGCGGCTACAGCTATCGCCAGGGCCCGCGAGGCCGGGCATGAGCGCGGTCAGCATCTACCGCCCCACCTGGCGTTTTCGGGCCGCGGCCCTCTTCTTCGTGATCGCCGCCATCTGGCTGGGCCGCGAGGTGTGGGTGCAGCCGCGGGCGCCGGTCATGATCCTGTGCGCGGGCGTGGCCATCATCGCTGCCAGCATGGCCCTGACCAGCTTCGCCCGCGTCCTCTACGATGGCGAGACCCTCACCTACGTCTCGCCGGGGCGGGGGAGTGTGCGCATCCGCCGCCGGCAGATCGAGCGGGTGGAGATCGCCGGGCGGCGCACCACGGCCCTGTTGATCGGCTATTACGCCGACGATGGGGCAGGGGACGGCGAGCAGGGGCGGCTGCGTTTCCTCAATCTGCCGCCCTTGCAAGAGCAAGAGGCGCTGCACCAGCGCTTGACCGGGGCGACCGATGGGGGCGATTCCTGAGGGCCTGCTGTGGGGGTTGCGGCGCTATCTGGCCGCGCCGCAGGCCAGCGTCACCACCTGGCAGCGACAGCCCTTTGCCGGCGGATTATCGGGCAGCGCCCTGGAATATTGGCAACTGGGGCTGCGCCGGGCCGGAGTGCAGCAATCGATCACCCTGATCTACAAGCGGGGCGCGGTGGCCGAGGGCGCGTTTCTGCGCGGCGCGGCCCAGCGCGAGGCCCTGGTCTACGCGCATCTCTCCCCACTCATCCCCCTGACTCTGCCCACCGCGGTGGCTTTCGATGTGGTGCGCGGGGATCTGTGGCTGTTGCCCTTCGCTGCCGGCAAACGCACATCGCACTGGCAGGCAGATTGGGATGCCGCGGATGCACAGGCCACGCTGGATGACCTCGCCCGCCTGCATAGCGCGGGGTGGGGAGAGGAGGATCGGCTGGCCGCGTACCCCTGGCTGGCCCGGCCCATTGCCGCAGACGCCGCGGCGCTGCTGGCCGACGCCCGCCGCGGGTTGGATCGCATCCCCCCG
>JABWBG010000104.1 GCA_013360575.1 Caldilineales bacterium | reverse complement strand
GCCCGACCCCGCACAAACGCTGCGCCAGGAAGTGCGCCACACCCTGCGCCACCTGGCAGCGCGCATCGAGGCAGGAGAGACAGGGCGGCAGGGGCTGCGCGCCCTCACCCCCGCCGAAGTGACCGCGCTGCTGCAAGATCAGACGCAGCCCCTGCCAGCCACCCTGCGGGCCGGGCTGCTGGCCCTGATCGAGGAAGCGTCCGCCCAGGAAACGCTCGATGCCGAGGCCTGGCGCGGGGCCGGCTACATCCTGCAGATCACGCTGCACACGCCCGCCCACTTCCTGCCCCACTTCCTGCGTCAGCGCCTGCGCGGCAAATACGAAGTCGACGCCTGGGGCTATGACCCGGAGATAGCCGATCTCCTCGCGCTCATCGCCGGCGTGTTCTTCCACACCTATTGGCGGATCGAGCTGACCGGCGTCGAGCACCTCCCCCAGCAGGGCCGCGCGTTGCTGGCCGCCAATCAATCCAGCATCCTGCCGCTGGAAGGGGCCATGGTCGCCTACGGCGTGCGCGCCTACCATCCCGCCCGCCGCCTGCTGCGGGTGTTGGCCCCGACCTGGCTCCCCGACCTGCCCTTCTGGACGATGCTGCTGCAAAAAGCGGGGCACGCGCCCGCGCATGCCGCCAATGCCCGCCGCCTGCTGGCCGAAGAATCCCTCGTCCTGGCCTTTCCCGAAGGCTACCGCGGCGTGGAGCGCGCCGCACATCCCTACCGCCTGCGCCCCTTCCAAAGCAGCGATCTGCTGGCCGCGGCCCTGGAGATGGCTGCGCCCATCCTCCCCGTCTCCGTGGTCGGCGCGGCGGAGGCTTATCCCCTGCTGGCCAACGCCCGCCCGATCGCGCGGCTACTCGGCCTCCCCGCGTTCCCCATCACCACCACCTGGCCCTGGTTGGGGCCGTTGGGAGCGCTGCCCCTGCCCAGCAAATGGTGGATCGATATCGGCCCGCCCCTGCCGGGCGCCGGAACGATCCCTGAACGCGCCGCGGACCCTCGTTTCCTGGCCGAGATGGCAGCCCTGCTGCGCGAACGCATCCAGGCGCAGATCGATCAGCGACTGCAGAGCCGCGGCTCCCGGTTCCGCGGCTGATCTCTGCCCGCCACACACCCTTCATCCACACCCCATGCCCTTCTACCCCGACAGCGACACCTTCTACGACGTCATCCACCTGCTCTTCGACCGGCTGAGCCGCAAGCCCGGCGCCACCGACGAGTTTGCCCGCAGCCGCCTGATCATCCACGTGCACGTGGAAAAGCCCGCCGCTTTCATCGGCCTCGACGCCCGCTCCACGCCGATCGGGTTTCACTTCCAGCCCGACGGCAAGCCCGCGGATCTGCAACTCTACCTGGAGGCAGATGTGCTGCACGGGGTGTGGCTGAGCCAGATCAGGCTGCGCGATGCCTTTTTCGGCGGCCAGATCAAGACCAAAGGCTCGGTGTTCAAGGCCATGCAACTCGCTCCCCTCTTCCGCCAGGCGGAGCAACTCTACCCCCACATCCTGCGCGAGAAAGGGTTGCAATAGTATGTATTGCGTAAAACGTAAAACGTATTAGAATGTTACGTAATACGTAGTGCGCAGGGAAAAACCCCAAAGGGTTCGGAACCCTTTGGGGTTGGGGGCTTCCGCTCCCGGCTAGGGCAACAGCACCGCGTCCCCGTTGAACCGGCTCTCCTGCAACGCCAGCAACACCTCGTTGGCCTCGGCCAGGGGAAAAGTAACCACATCCGCGGCCAGCGGTATCTGCGCAGCCAGATGCAGCAGATCGCGCACATCCTGGCGGGTGCTGTTGGCCACGCTGCGCAGCGTGCGCTCGCCGTACAACAGATCGTAGGGCATCTGTGGGAGGGGGGTCATGTGGATGCCGGCGCAGGCCACCACCCCGCCCGGTTTCAACACCCGCAGGGCCGCGGGCACCAGTTCGCCGGCAGGGGCAAAGAGAATGGCAGCATCGAGCAAGTGCGGCGGCGGCTCTCCCGCCTGCCCCACCCACGCCGCGCCCAAGGCGCGGGCGTGGGCCTGGTGCCCGGGGCTGCGCGTGAACACAAACACCCGGCAGCCCCACCACCGGGCGATCTGGATGGTGATGTGGGCGGAATTGCCGAACCCATACAGCCCCAGCACCCCGCCCGGCGCGATCTCGCTCAGGCGCAAGGCGCGGTAGCCGATCACGCCGCCGCAGAGCAGGGGCGCGATCTCGGCGTCGGCCACTCCCGCGGGCAGGGGATGGGCAAAGGCCGCGTCGATGACCATCGCCTCGGCGTAGCCGCCATCGGCATGCCAGCCGGTGAACTGCGCGTGCGGGCAGAGATTCTCCCGCCCGCTGCGGCAAAAGCCGCACTGCCCACAGGTACGATACAGCCACACCGCGCCCACCCGCTGGCCACGCGCGAAGCCGGTCACGCCCTCGCCCAGTTCGGCCACCCGCCCCACCACCTGATGCCCCGGCGTCAGCGGCAGCCGCGGCAGGGGCAGATCCCCCTCCACCGTGTGCAGGTCGGTGCGGCAGACGCCGCAGGCCTGCACCTCAATCAAAATTTGACCAGGGTCAACTTTTGGACGGGGCCGATCCAGCAAGCGCAGCGGTCGTTCCGGGATGGGGCGGGGGTGTTCGAGCACATGGGCGCGCATGGGGCGTTTCTCCTGCGGGGGGGCGTCGCCAGCATTGTACCCTGCGCGGCGGCGGCTTGTCTACGACGGAGGCGCCGCTGAAAAACGAAAAGCCGCCTCAACCGGCGGCTTCGTATAGCAAAATGTGCGACACACGGTCGCGTTAGCGAGGCAACCCTCAGGCGCCGCCCGGCGCGCACGCGGCCGCCGGCGCGGAAAGAGAGAAAGATCCCCCCGCCACATGGCTGGCAAAGGTGGAGAGGCGTTTCTGCACCTGCTGGCCGCCGCACTGCGGGCAAGTCACACTGCCGATGGCGCTGAACCCGCGCACCAGCTTCTCGAAACCGCTGTGGCAGTCCTGACAATCGAATTCATAGATGGGCATGGGACAAACCTCCGCTGAGAAAAGGATGGACGATGCGATTGGATGCGCGGCCCGCCCGCCAGGTTACACCGCCGCGGCCCCGTTTCCCCTTTCTCCTGCCCTCGTGTAACATCGGGGGCGCCACACCTCGCGCACACCCACCTGCACCCCGGTCATGACCCTCGCTCGCTCCGCCCCCGTCCGCCCCGCTTTCGATGTGCTCCTGCTCTTTGCCCTGCTGATTGCCCGGCTGCATATCAACGCAGCGGCCGAGGCCAGCCTGTTCGAGCATGTCGCCAACGTCACCCGCCATCCCTGGCTGGGGCGGCTGCTCTCGCCCCAGGCCTGGGCCGCGTTCGGCCCCTGGCAGGGAGATGCGATCTTCCTGCTGCTGGCCGCCATCAGCCTGCTGGCCTTCCTTTTTTATGCGCTGGTCGATCTGAGCCGCGCTCGCCTGGGCAAAAAGCGCTGCCTGCGGCTGAAAATGGGGCTGCTGTGGCTGATCTTGCTGGCGCTGGTCATCCTGCCCACGCTCAAGCTGGCGCTGCTGCGGCATGACAATCTGCCTCATTCCTACAGCCACGACGGCGGCGTGATCCAGACCGAAGTCGCCATCACCTACTTCCTGGCCGGGCGCAATCCCTACGTGGAAAACTACCACGACACGCCCATGGCCGACTGGGGCTTCCCCGAATTCCGCACCGCCCTGGATCATTATCCCTATCTCCCCGCCACCTTCCTGCTTTCGGCCCCGGTCAAGCTGCTGGCCGAGGCGCTGCTGGGTTGGTACGATCAGCGTTTCACCTATCTGCTGCTCTTCTTGATCACCCTGGCGCTGCTGCCGCGGCTGGCCGTCACCGCCGCCGACAAGCTGGGGCTGACCATGCTGGTGGGGCTGAACCCGATCATGGGGCTGGACCTGCTCTTCGGCCAGAATGATAGCTTTGTGCTGGCCTGGATCGTGGCCAGCGTGTACGCGCTGTCCCGCGGGCGGCGGGGCTGGGCCGCGATCTTCCTGGGTGTGGCCCTGGCCAGCAAGCCCACCGCCTGGTTTCTGGCGCCTTTCTGGGCCCTGGCCCTGCTGGTCGATCGCCCGCTGAGTTGGCGTGGTGCGCTGCATGCCCTGCCCACGCTGGCGCGGCGCGCGGCCCCCGCCCTGGCCATCTTTCTGCTGCTCACGCTGCCCTACCTGCTCTGGCAGCCCACCGCGTTCATCGATGATGTGTGGCGCTGGGCCGCCGGCGCCACCCCCACCCACTACCAGATCTGGGGGCTGGGATTTGCCAATTTCGTGCTCGCCAGCGGCGCCCTCACCGACCGCTTCGCCAGTTGGCCCTTCTGGCTGCCCGAACTGTTGGCCACCCTGCCCCTGCTGGGCCTGCTGCTGCACCGGCAACTGCGCCACAACGGCATCGCCCCGGCCTGCTGGCATGGGGGGCTGCTCCTCTTCACCTTCGCCTATTTCTCCCGGTTTCTGAACGAGAATTACCTGGGCTTCCTCCTGGCCCTTTTCGCCCTGGGCTATTATCTCAACCCGGACGCGCCCCCCGCGGCGGAATGAAGGCCGCCGGGGCAGGGCTCTCGCCTTCCCTGCCCCAGCGCACAAATGCCTCGGAAGAGTACTCGCCACTCCCCCCTTCACGACGGGCCTTCACATTATCTATAGACAGGCAGGCCCAGATCGTTGCAGTTGCGCGCGGTATCTTTCAGGATGTCCCAGACGGATGGCGTTCAGGCGCGGGCGCGCACCCACAACCGATGCCCCTGGCGGCGGGTGATCACCACCCCTTCCCCCGCGGGGATCTCGCCCTCCTCTGCCGTGGCCAGCCACAGCGCCCCCATCACATAGACCATGCCTTCGGGCGTCAGGGGGGTGCGCGTGTGCGCCGCGGCCCCCACCAGCGCGTCGCCGCCGCTGAAGGGGGCGCTGCGCTGGGTGCGCACCACCGCCCGCAGGGCAACGGCCACGAACAGCCCCATGGCCGCGGCCAGACCCAGGATCGTCGACCAGGGGATGGCGGCATAGGGCGTGTCGAAAAGCATGGCCGCGCCCAACACGAACGCCACCAACCCGCCCGCGGTCAACACGCCGCCTGTGCCCACTTTCAAGTCTATCAAAAAGAGGATGAACGCCAGTCCGATAAAGGCCAGGCCAGCGAAATTGGCGTCGAGCGTGCCCAGGGCGTAGAAGGCCAGCAACAGGCAGATGGCCCCCACAGCGCCCGCCACGTAGCCGCCGGGCGAACTCAATTCATAGAGGATGGCATTCAGGCCCAGGGTGAGGAGGATGGCAGCCACCGCCGGGTTGCTCAGCGCCGCCAGAAAGTCCTCGATCCAGGAGCGTTCGAATGCCACCACCTCCGCGTCGGCCAGCGCCACCTGCCGCGGTTGATCCTGCACGATCACGGTGTAGCCATCCAGCTGCGCCAGCAGGTCGGGGATGTCGACGGCGATGACGTCGATGGCGCCGATGGTCAGCGCCTCCTCCGCGGTGGCAGCCTGGGCAGAGAGGACGGTTTCTGCGGCCCAGGCCACCGCGTCCGGCCCGCGGCGCTCGGCCAGGGAGCGGGCCGTGGCGGCCAGCGCTTCCTTGGCCTTCTGCGCCGCCGTCTCCGGCAGATCCTCGCCGCCGCTCCCCACCGGGCTGGCCGCGCCGATGAAGGTCTCCGGCGCCATGGCCGCCAGGTGCCCCGACAGGGTGATCAAGGTGCCGGCCGAGGCTGCCCACGCCCGCGCCGGGGCCACGTAAACAATCACCGGCGTGGGCGAGCGCTGAATGGCCTGCGATATCTGGCGGGTGAGATCGACCGAGCCGCCGGGGGTGTCCAGAGAGAAGATCACCGCTTCCGCGCCGATCGCCTCCGCCTGGCTCAGGCCGCGCTGCAAATAGGCCAGCATCGCCGGCGTCACCGGGCCATCATACGTCAGGGCCAGCACCTGGCGCGGCGACTGCGCCGCCAAGGGCGAGGCCACGGCCAGAAACAGCCACACCAAGAGCAGGACGCTCAGCCGCCGGCGCAGGAGAAGAAGAGGAGAAGAAGGGGCAGGGAGCAGGGGGCAAGGAGCAGGGGGCATGAGACAGAGTACCTGAAGAAGGGTAGATCAGATGCTATTGTAACAGAGACGTGCTGCGGGCGCTGTACAGACTCTTGCAGTTTGGGCGGGGTGGGGAAAAATCTGGGGAAAAGGCGGGGAAGGACTGCGGGTAGTGGCTGAAAAATCGGCGCAAAACCGGGGACACCGTGGGGATGCATCAGGGAAACGGACGGCGACGGCGCAAACAGGGTCGCCCGCGCCTGCCCCCAAGATGTAGGGGCGGGCGCGCCAGAGCCCACAAGAAGCATGCCACCGCCCGGCAAAGCCCGGTTGCCGCGGCGTGCAGGGGCGCAAACAGGGGGAAAAGCCGCCGATCCCTCCCGGTCTCCCTCCCCAGGCAGGGGGATAGCTCGATCGGCAGGGGTCGGGTCAGCGGGGACGGCTACCGCTACATCTTGGGGGCGGAAGACAGGAGGACAGAGCGTATCCACATATCCACAGGCCCTACGACGACTGCGATCCTATAAAGTAAACCGGGAGTGGATGATCTCCATGTGAGGAAAGCGCAGGCAGCGCGGGCGCTCATGACGGGCTGTGCGGCGGTGTGTGAATGGATTTTACATTACTTATGCCAAGCGATCGTTGACTTCATCCCCGAATTTGACTATACTACAATCAGTTACGAGCCCCAAGGAATTGCCAAGATTCACCCCGTTCATTTCGGTCATTCCGTCAAGCAACGCCACTATACGATTGTAGCAACTATCGGTAGAAGGTGAAGCGTCATACGGTAACTTCTCTGAAATGAACCAGAAGCGTAAGTAGCCCGATTAAACACTAGCAATAAAGTTTGCTATCTGTGTGGGCAAGAGACGTAAAGTCTCAAAAAACGCTTAGAGAGACGAATCTCCGGTTCCTAGGGGCCGTAACGTTTTTTTGGGGGCCGCCGTCATGGGCGGCCCCTTGCTTTTGGGGAGACGGCGGCGCTCAATCCTTGCGTGCGGCGATGACATGCGGGGCGAGCACACCCACGAAGGGCAGGTTGCGGTACTGCTCCCGGTAATCGAGCCCGTACCCCACCACAAAGAGATCTGGCAGCCGGAAGCCGTGGTAGCGGGTGGGGATGTCGAGCAGTCGGCGGCTGGGCTTGTCGAACATCACCGCCACATGCAGGCTGGCGGGGTTGCGCGAGCGAAGGATGCGCAGCAGATAGCCCAGCGTCAACCCGGTGTCGATCATGTCCTCCACGAAGATCACATGCCGCCCGGCCAGGGGGGTGTCCAGGTCTTTGGTGATGCGCACCATGCCATGGTCACGGGTTTCGGGGCTGTAGCTGGAGATGGACATGAAATCCACTTCCAGGGGGATGGGGATGGCTTGCAGCAGGTCGGCCATGAAGAAGAGCACGCCCTTGAGCACGCCCACGAAGAGGGGGCGCTGGCCGGCGTAGTCCTGAGCGATGGCGGCGCCCATCTCGCGCACCCGCTGCTGGATCGCTTCGGCCTCGATCAGCACGCGGGCGATGTCGCTGGCGTAGGGTTCAGGCGTGGTCGCGGGGATGTCCCTCGGCGGTATTGCTGGCGGCGGGGTCGGGGAAGGCATATTTGATGGCAAGGCCGCGCAGATCGCGGCGATTCAGTAATTTGATGTTGATCGTGGGATAGAGTTCTTGCAGGCGGCGGACTTTGCGGTTCTTGAGGTTGTTCAACCGGGTGGATTGCGTGGTGAGTTCGATGTACAGGTCTTGATCGGGCAGGTAGAAGTCGGGGGCAAAGGCTGAGAGCACCCGCCCGTCCGCGGCCCTGGTCAGGGGGAAGACGCGGGGTTCGTATTCCCAACGGATGCCGTAGAAGTTGAGCAGGCGGGCGAATTCCTTTTCGCTGGGATGTTGGAAGGTGATTTCGTCGAGGGTAGGCATGTGGGGGCAGGGGCGGCGTGGCGGACGTGCCGCCTATTGTAGCACGTCAGGCGGAAATCAGTATTCAGTATTCAGTATTCAGTATTCAGTATTCAGTATTCAGTGGTCAGTCATCTGCGCCCAGGACGACGCGTCCCCTACTGAATACTGAATACTGAATACTGACCACTGACTACTGGCCACTGCCCACTTGTGTTACAATCTCCGTCGCCGTTGATGCCCCTCATCTCCCCCTGCCCGGAGCATGCCATGACTCAGTTGCCGGCCGAATTGACAGCAGCGCAATTGCGGCGCGCGTGTGCGCCCGCCGAGATGGATTTTACAACCACCGCCGAGGTGGACAAGTTGGAAGGGATCATTGGCCAGGAACGGGCCACGCGCGCCATCGAGTTTGGCATCGAGATCGCGGCGGAGGGCTATAATATCTTTGCCATGGGCCCCAGCGGCGCGGGCAAGAGCAGTACGATCTTGCACTATTTGCAGCAGCGCGCCGCTGCCTTGCCCACCCCGCACGATTGGGCCTACGTGCGCAATCCTGGCGATGCTTACCGCCCGCGGGCCCTGGCCTTGCCGCCCGGCAAGGGGCAAGGCGCCACGCAGGGCCTGCGCGATGCCCTGCGCCAGGTAGAAAGCGCGGTGAAGAGCGCCTTTGCCGGCAACCTGTACGAGGAAGCCCGCGCCGAAATCGGCCAGCGGTTACAGCAAGCGCAGCAGCAGACGCTGCGCCAGTTGGAAGCTTTCGCCCATCAGCGCTCTTTCACCTTGCTGCGCACGCCATCGGGGCTGAGCTTTGCCCCCATGATCGATGGCCGACCCCTGGCGGTGGAGGAATTCAATCGCCTCGATCCGGCGCAGCGCCAGGCTTTCAGCGAGCATGAGGGCGCGCTGGAGCAGGCCATGGAGCAGGCGGTGCGCGCGTTGCAAGAGATGCAAGCGCGGGCCGAGGAGGAATTGACCGGCCTCAACCGCCGCGTGGCCGAGGCTACCGTGTCGCCGCTGTTCGCCGCCCTGCGCGATCGTTTCAACGATTGCCCCAACTTCGTGGCCTACATGGAGGAAGTGGCGGAGGACATCGTGCGGCGGGTGGTCGGCAACCGGCTGATCCTGGAAGAAGAGGAGGGGGCGCCGGGCGCGAATGCCCGATTCCACCTGGATGGGCGCCGCTCCCGCTGGTCAGATGATTACGAAGTCAACCTGATCGTCGATCATGGCAGCGACGCCGGCGCTCCCGTCATCCATGAGATCAACCCCAATTACCCCAATGTGATCGGCAAAATCGAGTATCGCGCTGAATTTGGGGCCTTGGTGCCGGATCATCACACGATCCGGGCCGGAGCGCTGCACCGGGCCAACGGCGGTTATCTGGTCATCGACGCCCGCGCCCTGCTCAGCTATCCCATGGCCTGGGAGGGGTTGAAACGGGCGCTGCGTTACAAAGAGATCCGCATCGATGACCCGGCCACGCAGGCCGGCGCGGCCCCGGCGGCCAGCCTGGCCCCGGCGGCCATTCCCCTCTCCGTGAAGGTCGTATTGATCGGCGATCCCGCCACCTATTACACCCTCTATGCCCTCGATTCCGCCTTCAGCAAGCTGTTCAAGGTGCGGGCGGACTTCGCCAGCGATATGGAATGGTCTGCGGCGAATCTGGACGCGATCGCCCGTTTCATCCGCACCCGCTGCGAGGAGGAGACCCTGCGCGATTTTACGCCGGCGGCCGTGGCCGAGGTGGTGGAATACGCCGCCCGGCTGGTCGAAAGCCAACGCCGCTTGACCACCCGCTTTGCGCACGTGGCCGACATCTTGCGCGAGGCGGACTATTGGGCGGGCGAGGCCGCGGCCGCGGTGGTCGATCGCAACCATGTGCAGCAGGCGATCCGCGAGCGGCGCTATCGATCGAGCCTGTATGAAGAGCACCTGCTGCGATTGATCCAGGAAGATGTGGTCGCCGTGGCCACCACCGGCAGCGCCGTGGGGCAGGTGAATGGGCTTTCGGTCGTGCAGTTGGGAGATTATGCCTTTGGCAAGCCGGCGCGCATCTCGGCCAGCGTCTACCTGGGCAACCGCGGCATCATCAACATCGAGCGGGAAGCAGACCTGAGCGGGCGTATCCACGACAAAGGGGTGCTGATCCTGGCCGGCTATCTGGGCCGTGTGTATGGTCAGAACAAACCCCTGACCCTCAACGCCTCCATCGCCTTCGAGCAGTCCTATGATGGCGTGGAAGGGGACAGCGCCAGTTCCACCGAGTTGTATGCCCTGCTCTCTGCCCTGGCAGATGCTCCCCTGTTCCAGAATCTAGCCGTGACCGGGTCGGTCAATCAGATGGGCGATGTGCAGGCGGTGGGCGGCGTCACCGCCAAGATCGAGGGTTTCTTTGATCTTTGTCAGGCCCGCGGGCTGGATGGCTCGCACGGTGTCATCCTCCCCGCCGCCAATGTGCAGCATCTGATGCTGCGGCAGGATGTGGTGCAGGCGGTGGCCGACGGATTGTTCCACATCTGGCCGGTGCGCACGGTGGATGAGGGGTTTGCGCTCCTCTCTGGCCTGCCCGCGGGCGTGCGCCAGGCAGATGGCGCCTTCCCCGACGGGACGTTCAACCGGCGGGTGGCGGATCGGCTGCACGCCATGGCCGAGACCCTGGCCGGCTTCAGCCGCACCCCGCCCTCCGATGTGCGCGAGGAGGAGGACGCGACGCCGGCAGCAGAACCGGAGCCAGACCCCGTTCCCCCGGATCCGGCGCCGCCGGCCGCGCCCGAAGTGGACGCGGCCTAGACGAGCGGGGATCGCCCTCTATTTCACATCTTCCGAGGGGTTGATCACCTTGATGATCTTGATCAGCAGGCCGAAGACGAACTGTGGGCGGAAGCCGGCGATGAAGGCAATCAGGGCAGGGAAGAGTTGCACTTCGCTACGCAACGACTCTGCCGCGGCCTGACCGCCCTGCAACGAGAGCAGGCCGGTGTTGATGATCAGGAAGATGACGCCGCCCAGGATCAGGCCCATGATCGGCTGCGCCACGTACCACATCACATGCTGGCGTTCGAAGTCCTGGCGCTCGGAGACGTGCGTCCACAGGATGAACATGGACCCAACCACGCCGCCGATCCCGCCCCAGACAAAAGTAGCCCAGAAGCCGACGGCGGTGAAGACGCCGTTTCCAGGTTCTTCGATGCCAAACCGCCGGGAGAGGGCGGCGGAGAATTCTGCCCCGTAGGCCAGCAGCCCCAAAAAAGAGAGCAGGAAGAGGATAAAAATACCAACTTCGAACCAGAAAACGCGCCATCCGTAGGAATCTGCCCATTTTTCCGAGTTTTCCACGCGATTGTACAGGGAAAAGGCCTGCTGCACTTTGAACTCGGCATCGACAAATTCGTGCGGTTTTTCGTAGAGGGTGGTGCGGGCCTGGCGCAAAAGCCCCATGATCTGGTTGGAGAGGTCGGGCCGGTTGCTGATGTTCTTCGGCACCTCTCGGTACAGTTGGTCGATCTGCTTGTGTAGGGCATCGATGCGCTCCTGGTTGATCTGGGCCAGGATGCGGCGCTGTTCCTCCTGGGACGCCGGAGCGCGGACCGGCAATTCTTCGATCGGTGGGGCGGGGCGGGCGAAGGGGGATTGCGGGCGGGCGTCTGCTTCCTCCTGCGCGGTGATCACCACGCTGGTCAGGCGGCCGCCGATATCGGCCGGGACGCGGGGGCGCGAGGGGGGCAGCGGCGGCTCGGCGTCGGTGGCTGTGGGTGCAGGTGCAGGCGCAGGAGCGGGTGCGGGAGCGGGAG
>JABWBG010000103.1 GCA_013360575.1 Caldilineales bacterium | reverse complement strand
CTGCTCGCGGCCCTTTTCCTGCTGGCCGGGCTGCTGCTGGCGGCGCGGGATGCCGGCCTGCCCGTCCGCATCTCGCCCAGCCTCGACGCCCGCCTGGCCTTTCAGATGCAGCGGGCCGGGGTGCATGCGCCCACAAATGCCCCCGCCCCCTCGCCCGAACTCGTCAAGCTGGGCGAGGCTCTGTTCTGGGACCCCGAGCTGAGCGGGAACCGTGACATTGCTTGCGCCACCTGCCATTTGCCCACCTTCGGCGGCGGCGACGGCCTGGCCGTATCCATCGGCGCGGGCGGCCGCGGCCTGGGCAGCCTGCGCGAGCGCGCGTCCATCCGCGAATTTGTGGCCCGCAACGCCCAGCCCCTCTTCAATCTCGGCCATCTGGAATGGCAGAACCGCTTTTGGGATGGCCGCGTCTTCGTGGACGAGGCGGGCCGGCTGCATTCCCCGGCCAGCGACCGTCTTCCCCCCGGCCTGGAGAGCACCCTGGCGGCCCAGGCCCTCTTCCCCGTCACCTCGCGCGAGGAGATGCGCGGCCACCGCGGGGATACAGACACCTTCGGCCAGCGCAACGAGCTGGCGATGATCGACGATTACACTTTGACGGCGATCTGGCAGGGGCTGATGCAGCGGCTGCTGGCCCTCCCTGGCTACCAGGCTTTGTTCGCCGCCGGCTATCCTGACCTTGATCCCGCGCAGTGGGATGTGGCCCACGCGGCCAACGCCATCGCCGCCTACGAAATCAGCGCCTTCACCTTCGCAGACAGCCCCTTCGACCGTTATCTGGCCGGCGACCGGGCTGCGCTCTCGCCCGCGGCTAGGCGGGGGGCGCTGCTCTTCTACGGCAAGGCGCAGTGCGCCGCCTGCCATTCCGGCCCCCTGCTCAGCGACCAGCAGTTCCACAACCTGGCCCTGCCGCAGATCGGCGAGGGCAAAGGCCGTGAGCAGCCCTTCGACCTGGGCCGCGCCCGCGAGACCGGCAACGATTGCGACCGCTTCGCCTTCCGCACGCCGCCGCTGCGCAACGTCGCCCTCACCGCGCCCTACATGCACAATGGCGCCTTTGCCACCCTGCCCGATGTCATTCGCCATCATCTCGATCCGGCGACCGGTCTGCGGCAGTACGATCCGGATCGGCTCCATCCCACGCTCGAGCTGCACAATGGCCCGGAGCAGCAGGCCGCCATCCTGCGCTGGTACACGCCCATCCCCACCGACGGCCTCCGCCTCACCGACGCCGAATTCGCCGACCTGATCGTGTTTCTCGACGCCCTCACCAGCCCCAGCGCCCGCCATCTCGAACACCTCACCCCCGCCTCCGTGCCCAGCGGCCTGCCGCCGGGCGGACTCTGACGTGATGCGTGGTGCGTAAAACGTGGTACGTGGTACGTGGTGCGTGATGCGTACCAATTTACCAATCTACCAATTTACCAATCTACCAACCAACCAACCAACTAACCCACTAACCCACCCATGACCATCACCACCCCCGACTGGGCCAAAAACGCCGTTTTCTACCAGATCTTCCCCGACCGCTTTGCCCGCAGCCCGCGCATGCAACACGCCCGCGGCATCCAGTTCCAGCCCTGGGGGTCGCCCCCGCGCAACAGCGGCTACCAGGGCGGCGATCTGTACGGCGTCGCCGACCGGCTCGACTACCTCAAAGACCTGGGCATCACCGCCATCTACCTCAATCCGATCTTTGCCGCCGCCTCCTGCCACCGCTACAACGCCTACGATTATTTTCAGGTGGACCCCCTGCTCGGCGGCAACGCCGCCCTGCGCGCCCTGCTGGACGAAGCCCACGCCCGCGACATCCGCATTGTGCTCGACGGCGTCTTCAACCACTGCGGGCGGGGGTTCTGGGCCTTCCACCACATCCTCGAACAGGGCTACGATTCGCCCTACATCAACTGGTTTCATGTCACCGGCTTCCCCCTGCACGCCTACACCGAGGGTAGAAAGGTCAAACCCAACTATTTCTGCTGGTGGGACCACCCCACGCTGCCCAAATTCAACACCGACAATCCCGGCGTGCGCGACTATCTGTTCGAGGTCACGCGCTACTGGCTGGAATTCGGCATCGACGGCTGGCGGCTGGATGTGCCCACGGACATCGACGACGACGAATTCTGGCGCGAATTCCACCGCATCGTCAAGGGCGTCAACCCCGAAGCCTACATCGTGGGCGAGATCTGGCACGAGGCCCGGCGCTGGCTGCAAGGCGACATGTTCGACGCGGTGATGAACTACATCATCACCGGCCCGCTCCTCAGCTTCGCCGGCAATGGCAACTTCAACCGCGCCTGGCAGCATCAGGATGTGAAGCCGCAGGCGATGGATGCGCCGGTATTTGCCGCCCGCATTCAGGAGATGCTGGGCCTGTACGATGACCAGATCAACTTCGCCCAGATGAACATGCTCGACAGCCACGACATGCCGCGGGCGCTGTGGCTGCTGAACAACGACGTTGCCGCCTTCAAGCTGGCCGTGCTGATGCAGATGACCCTGCCCGGCGCGCCCAGCGTCTACTACGGCGATGAAGTCGGCCTCTCTGCCGGTCACGACCCCGATTGCCGCGGCGCCTTCCCCTGGCACGCCCCCGAAAGCTGGGACAACGACCTGCTCGGCTTCTACAAATCCGCCATTGCCCTGCGCCGTGCCCATCCCGCCCTGCGCACCGGCGACCTGGCGTTCCTCTACGCCAACGGCCCTGTCGTTGTCTACCGCCGGCGGCTGGGCGACGAAGAGATCATTGTCGCCATCAACGCCGGCAAGACGCCCGCCCGCATCGAACTCCCGGCCGGCACCCTCACCCGCCCGGCCTACACCCCGGTCTGGCCGCAGCCCGCCTCCCCCCTCTCCGCCGCGCCGCTCGTCCTCGACCTCCCGGCGCAGGGGGCAGTGATCAGTATTCAGTGATCAGTATTCAGTGATCAGTATTCAGTGATCAGTATTCAGTGATCAGTATTCAGTGATCAGTATTCAGTAATCAGTCATTACGTTTTACGTTTCACGTTTTACGCACCACGCCCCCCATGCCTCCACTCATCATCCAGGATTTCATGTTTGGCGACCACATTCGGCCTGAAAACCGCCTGGCCGAGCATCGCCGCCGGCTGACGGGCGTCCAGCACCAGGCGGATGCGACCCCGCCCCGGCCCCGCTCCGGCCAGCCGATCCGCATCCAGGCCACGACCGCCGGGCCGATCCCCTTCGATTGTGTGCGCGTCTTTTACACGCTCGACGGCGCCGCCCCCGCCCCCGGCCAGTGCCCGTCGCTCGATCTGGTCGAGAGCGCAGCCGGCTGGGATCAGGTTGATTGGCAGGCGGCGCGGCACTGGCAGGGCCATCTCCCCGGCCAGGCCGACGACACCCTCATCCGCTACCGCATCGCCGCCCGCGTCACCGGCTCCGACCGTTGGCTTTTTGCCGACAATCAGGGCGATGCGGCGGAAACCGCCACGAACTTCGCCCTCTGGGTCAGCGACATCCCCGCCCCGGTCTGGGCCGCCACCGCCCAGATCTACCACGTCTTCGTCGACCGCTTCTACCCCGGCGACGGCAAACCGTGGCAGACGCCCGCCGCCCTGGACGGCTTTTTCGGCGGCGCCATCGATGGCGTCACCGAAAAGTTGGACTACATCCAGGGCCTGGGCTACAACACCATCTGGCTCTCGCCCTTCTTCGCCAGCCCCAGCCATCACGGCTACGACGCCACCGACATGTATCGGGTGGAGCCGCGGCTGGGCGCGAACGCCGATCTCGACCGCCTGATCGCCGCCGCCCACAGCCGCGGCCTGCGCCTGATCCTCGATTTCGTGGCCAACCATTGGTCGCACCTGCACCCCACCCTGCTGGCCGCCCAAAAAGAGCGGGCGAGCGCGTATCACGATTGGTACATCTGGCATCGATGGCCGGACGAGTACGAAGGGTATTTCGGCGTCAAGACCATGCCCCGGCTCAACCTGGCCCTGGGCAGCCCCGCCCGCGCCTACCTGCTCGACTGCGCCCGGCACTGGCTGGAAAAAGGCTTCGACGGCTTCCGGCTCGATTTCGCCTACGGCCCGCCCCTCGATTTCTGGGTCGATTTCCGCCGCGCCTGCAAGACCGCCAAAGCCGACGCCTGGCTCTTTGGCGAAGTGATCCAGGACGCCGCCGCGCAGCGCACCTTCGCCGTCGCCTTCGATGGCATGATCGATTTTCTGCTGGCCGAGGCCCTGCGCCAGACCTTCGGCTATGGCCGCTGGCCGCTCGACCGCTTCGTCGCCTATCTTGACGGCCACGAAGCCTATTTCGGCGACGCCTTCGACCGTCTCACCATCCTCGACAACCACGACATGAACCGCTTCCTCTTCTTGGCCGGGGACGACCGGGCGAAGCTGAAGCTGGGGGCGCTGCTGCTCTACACCCTGGCCGGGAATCCGATCAACTACTACGGCACAGAAACCGGCGTCACGCAAGAACACCCCACGCACTACGATGGCAAGGGCGTGTTCGAGGAGGCGCGGCAGCCGATGAACTGGGACGCCGCCATCGCCGGCGACCTGCCCGACCATTTTCGCACGCTCGTGCAATTGCGGCACGCGCACCCGGCCCTGCGCCAGGGCAGCCGCCGCACGGTTCACCTCGACGCCGGCGCCGGGACATGGGCCTTCGAACGCCGCACGCCGGATGAAACCCTGCTGATCGCGCTCAACACCGGCCCCACTCCCCGGCTTCTCACCCTCCCGTCCGGCGATCTGCACGCCCTCGCCGATCTGTTGGGCGGATTGCCGCTGGCCCTTGCCGACGGTCGCGTCCACATCGCCCTGCCGCCGCAGACGGGGGCGGTGCTCGGTGACCGTTGAAGTTTTTCCATCACGAGGCAATCACATGCGCCATCTCAAACCCATCCTGCTGCTGCTCCTCCTCAGCCTGCTGCTCGGCGGCTGCCGGAGCCAACCCGAACCAGCGCCCGCCGCCGAAACGCCAACCCCGCCGCCGGCCGTCGCCCCGACCCTGCCCGCTGCTACTGCCACCCCCGCGCCCGCGCCCGCAGCCGCAGATGTGTGGTGGGATGACGCCATCTTCTACGAGGTCTTCGTGCGCAGTTTTGCAGACAGCGACGGCGACGGCATCGGCGATTTCCGCGGTCTGACCGCCAAACTGGACTATCTCAACGACGGCGACCCCGCCACCACCACTGACCTGGGCATCACCGGCATCTGGCTCATGCCCATGAACCCCTCGCCCAGCTACCACGGCTACGATGTCACCGACTATTACGGCGTCAATCCGCAGTACGGTACGATGGCGGATTTCCAGGCCTTTCTGGCCGCGGCCCACGCCCGCGGCATCCGCGTGATCATCGATCTGGTGATCAACCACAGCAGCACCCAGCATCCCTGGTTCCAAAAATCGTTGGCCGGCGACCCGGCCTTCGCCGATTGGTATGTGTGGAGCGATGATAACCCCGGCTTCCGCGGCCCCTGGGGGCAGCCGGTGTGGCACAAAGCCAGCAATGGCCGCTACTATTACGGCATCTTCTGGGATCAGATGCCCGATCTCAACCTGGCCAATCCGGCGGTGCGGGATGAGATGTACAACATCATCCGTTTCTGGCTGGCCGATGTCGGGGTGGATGGCTTCCGGCTGGACGCGGTACGGCACTATGTTGAGAATGGCCGCGTGCAAGAAAACTCGACCCAGACGCACGCCTGGCTGCAAGACTTCGGCGCGTTCTATCGCAGCGTCAACCCCGCGGCCTTCACTGTGGGCGAGGCCTGGACCGACACCGCCAATGTCATCCCCTATCTGGAGGAGAAGCTGGACAGCGCCTTCGAATTCGATCTGGCCCTGAAATTCATCACCGCCGCCCACGGCCCCATCGCCAACTCCACGCTCGACTACCTGCAATTCGTGATGGACAGCTATCCAGAGGGCCGCTACGCTACCTTCCTCACCAACCACGACCAGGATCGGGTCAACTCGCAACTGCAAGACGACGAACGGGCCAAGCTGGCGGCCACCATGCTGCTCACCTCGCCCGGCATCCCCTTCCTTTATTATGGCGAAGAAATCGGTATGAAGGGCGCGAAGCCGGATGAGGACATCCGCCGGCCCATGCAATGGCAGAGCGATTCGATCAAAGTGGGCTTTTCCGATGTCTTCCCCTGGCGCGCGCCCGCGGAGGACTGGAAAACCCGCAGTGTGGCGGTGCAGGAAGCCGACCCCAATTCGCTGCTGCACCACTACCGCGCCCTGCTCCAATTGCGTGGGCAACATGCCGCCCTGCGCACCGGCGAAACCGCCATCATCGATCCCGGCACCCCCCGGCTGTTCTCGCTCCTGCGCTACGATGCCGACGAAGCCTTCCTGGTTCTGGTGAACGTGCACCAGCGGGCCTTGCAGGCGGATCAATATGCCCTCAGCCTCGCCTCCGGCCCCTTCTCTGGCCCCGTCCAGGTCGAAGTGATCATGGGCCCGCCCAACCCCGCGGCCCCCACCCTCGACGCCGCCGGCGGCTTCGCCAACTACGATCCCTATGCCGAAATCCCGGCCAAATCGAGCGTCATTCTGCGGCTCACACCGCCCTGATCGCCTCCGGTTAAACGTATCGTTTCGGCGCGCCTGGCCAGGTGGTCAGGTCGGGTCTCTACCAATGGACGCGTTCGCGGGGAAGGGTAGGGTGCTATACTGATCATAGGCTTGTTCTGTGTCCCGACGCCGTGCAACCCCTTGGCGATGATCGTCGAGGCGCTGCCCTGGCATCTTAATTCGCACAGAATAGTAACTAGCGCTACGAATAATGTCTACCATTTATGTTTCAATGGCGGGGTACTTTATCCCCTTCCCCCAGGTACTTTGAAAATGAAAACGTGGTTCACGAGGTTCTCTTTGGCCCTGTTTGTGGCCTTGAGTGTTTTCTCCATCAGCGGGATGGCGCCGGCAGCCGCTGCACCGCCGGCGCAAGCAACTTCATACACCAAGTACGTCGTGCGCAAGGGTGATACGCTGTCAGCCCTCGCCAAGCGGTACGGTGTCACGGTGGCAGCTATCCGCAACGCTAATGGTTTGTCCAGCTCCCGCATCTATGTGGGGCAGGTGTTGAGCATCCCCACAAGCCGCGGCCGCGTCCGCACACCGGTTCCTCCCCAGACGCCGCCGAATCCGGTGACGGGTCAGAAGCAAAATAACGACGGCCCGACAGATACACTTTGTCTCATCCGCTACGCTCTCGAAACCAGCGGCGGTCAGAAGCAAAATAACGACGGCCCGACAGATACACCGCCGCCGCCCCCACCCACGGCAGAGCCGCCCCAGACGATCGTCCCGCGAGCGATGCCTTCGCCGGTTTTGTCGACGCCCACTCCCCAACCGGGCGACTGACGCGGTCAGGCGATGGCCACGGGCTGCCCGCCGCTGCGCAGTGATTGCTGCGCCGCCTCCAGCACCTGCACCACACGCAGGCCGCTGTGGCCGTCGGCCAACGGGGCCGCGCCGCGCTGAATGGCGGCGACGAAGTCCTCGCATTCCAGACGCAGCGGCTCCAGCAAAGGCAGTTTGGGGATGGCGATGTCGCCGGCGTGCAGGCGGTATTGATACTCGCCGTATTGCGGGTCGGTGAGGCGGATGACCCCTTTGTCGTACACCTTGACCTTGCCCTCGACCGCGAGATCATCGTAGATGATCATTTTTTCGCTGCCGACGAGGGTCATGCGCCGCATTTTGGAGGGGTCGAGCCAGGAGGCGTGGACGTGGGCCAGCAGACCGTCGGGGAAGTCGAGGGTGAGGAAGATGACGTCCTCGACTTCGCCGTTGAGGTAGCGGGCGCCGCGGGCGCTAACGCTGACCGGCATCTGCCCGAAGAGAAAGAGGGCGATGGAGATATCGTGGGGCGCGATGCTCCACAGGGCGTTGATATCGGATTGGACGCGGCCCAGGTTGACGCGGGTGGAATAGAGGTAGTAGGGCCGGCCGATGGCGCCTTCATCCAGCAGGGTTTTGATGTGGCGCACCGCGGGGTTGTATTCGAACACATGCCCGACCATGAGGGTGCGGCCCACAGCCGCGGCCAGATCGACCAGTTCCCTGGCTTCGGTCACGGTCATGGCCAGGGGTTTTTCTACGAGAACGTGTTTGCCCGCGTGCAGCGCCGCCTTGGTCAGGGGATAGTGGCTGCGCGCGGGTGTGGCAATGGCGATAGCGTCGATGACGCCGGCGTCGCTGTCGTTGGCGAGCAGGGCATCGACATCTTGCACCAGCGCGGCGCTTTGATACAGGTCGCGGGCCTTGGCCAGCCGCTCCGGGTTGGCGTCGCAGATGGCAGCCAGGGTGCAGCCGGGCAGGGCGTGGAAGTTGCGGGCGAGGTTGGGGCCCCAGTAGCCGAAGCCAATGAGGCCGATGCGCAGGGGGGGCATGGGGCAGGGGTCAGTGGTCGGTGGTCAGTGGTCGGTGGTCAGTATTCAGTATTCAGTGGTCAGTATTCAGTGGTCAGTGGTCGGTGGAAGGGAGTATGGCGGGGAGGGCGGGGTTCTGGCAAGTTTACAGTGGTGTAACGACTCCGGCCATGCCGCCAGGGCGCTGCCAAGTGGATGAGGGACGATGGACGACTCGCCTCCTCGACTACTCGACTACTGACCACTGAATACTGAATACTGAATACTGAATACTGAATACTGCCCACTGTCCCTCGCCGCTAGAGCAGGCCGTAGCGGTCGAGGGCGAGGGTGAGGATCTCGTTGATCAGGGTTTCGTAGGGCATGCCCTCGGCCCGGGAGACGATGCACATGTCGGAGGCCAGGGGGTTGAGGCCGGGCAGGGTGTTGATCTCGAGCAGGTAGGGCCGCCCAAAGCGGCCCAGCTTGAAGTCGACGCGGCCCAGATCCAGCCCGCCCACCGCCTCGAAGGCTTTGATGGCGAGGTGCTGCAATTCGGTGGCAAAGCCAGGATCGATTGGGGCGGGGCAGATGTAGGCAGGCGCGCCTTCTTCGCCGGGGAGGAAGGATTTGGCCAGGGTGTTGTACAGCCCCTTGCCCGCGCCGATGTTGGCATCGACTTCGAGTACGGGGAAGAGATGGTAGCCGAGTTCGTTGTAGAGATCGTTCCAACGGGGATGGCCCGGCGTGGGGGTGTTGCCGATCAGCCCGACCGTGAACTCGCGGCCGGAGAGGTAGCGCTCGACGATGGCGGGCTGGCGGTAGGTCTGGATCACCCAGGCCGCTTGCCGCCGTAGATCACGCAGGTTGTGGACGATCGAGTGCTCGTTGATGCCCATGCCAGAACCTTCACGCACCGGTTTGACGAAGAGGGGAAAGGTGAGCTTGGGATCGAGAGGGTCATCGGGCCGGCGCAGCACCTGGAAAGGCGCTGTGGGCAGCCCGGCATCCCGCCACAATTGCTTGGTGATCCCTTTGTCCAGGCTGATGGCATGCGTGAGCACCGCGCCGCCGGTGTAGGGGATGCCCAACATCTCCAGGATGGCGGGGACGTGCGATTCGCGGGAATCGCCCCCCAGCCCTTCGGCGATGTTGAAGCAGATGTCGGGGCGGAGATCGCGGATGGTGGTGAAGAAATCACGGTCGGCGTTGACGATGGCGGCGCGATGGCCGCGGCTGGCAAGGGCCGCGGCCAGGGTCTCGACTGTGGCGAGGCTGTCGAATTCGGCCAGAGCGTCGGCGGGCGCGTCCGCGTCCGCGGCGATGCTCTGTTTGATGTTGGCGACGACGGCGACATGGCGTGACCTCATCCTGTCACCTCGGCGGGGATGCGGGCCTCAGCCGCGGCGGGCCAGCCATCGGGCAGAGCGCCGGGCGGGAAGACGAGGGGCGCGGTGGAGCGTTGGTGGCTGATGCGCCAGTGCTCCGGCTCGATCGTCAACTGAGGCCCGGCCAAGAGTCCGGCCACGCCTTCTTGCCCATCGTACAGCCGTGCCCGGCAGGCGGGGCAGGCGGCGGGGTCGTGCGGTTTATAATCGCTGGGCTGGACGTAGGTGCTGATGAAGCCTTCGAAATTGCGCACCACCACCCGGTCGTGCGCCTGGCTGATCAGGTAATTGGGCAGGATGGGCACTTTGCCGCCGCCCTGGGGCGCGTCGATCACATAGATGGGGATGGCGTAGCCGCTGGTGTGCCCGCGCAGCGCCTCCATGAGGGCGATGCCCGTGGCCACAGAGGTGCGGAAATGCCCGGCCCCATGCACCATATCGCACTGGTAAAGGTAGTAGGGGCGGACGCGGTGGCGCACGAGTTTGTGCATCAATTCGGTCAGGATGGTGGGGCAGTCGTTGATCCCGGCCATCAGCACCGTCTGCGCGCCCAGGGGGATGCCGGCGTCGGCCAGTTTAGCCAGGGCGACCGAGACTTCGGGCGTGATCTCTTTGGGATGGTTGAAGTGGATGTTCATCCACAGGGGGTGGTATTTGCGCAGCACGGCGATGAGGTCGTCGGTGATGCGCTGGGGCAGGAAGTTGGGCACGCGGGTGCCGATGCGGATGATCTCGATGTGGGGCAGGGCGCGCAGCCGGCCCAGCAGGTCATCGAGGATCTTGGGCGGGATCATGAGAGCGTCGCCGCCGGAGAGGAGCACATCCCGCACCTGCGGCGTGTGGGCGAGATAGTCGATCTGGCGGTCGTAATCGGCGCGGCTGAATTGGGCCTCGGGATTGCCGACGATGCGGCTGCGGGTGCAGAAACGGCAGTAGCTGGCGCATTGCGTGGTCACCAGCATCAGCACGCGGTCGGGGTAGCGGTGTACCAGGCCGGGCACGGGCGAGTGCGCATCCTCGCCCAGGGAATCGACCATTTCGGCGTCGAAGGGGCGAAGTTCGGCGGCGGTGGGCATGATCTGGCGGCGGATGGGGCAGTTGGGGTCGTCCGCATCCATGAGACTGGCCCAGTAGGGGGTGACGTCGACACGAAAAAGCCCAGGGGCCGACAAACCGGCGATCTCATCGTCGGTGAGGCGGATGACCTGGGCAAAGTCGGCGACGGTATTGAGGCGATGGGCGAGTTGCCAGCGCCAATCTTGCCATTGGGACAGCGGAACATCCTCCCAGGGCCTGGGAGGCTTGGTACCGGGGGGTTCTTCGAGGGTGGTTGGGGTTTCCTGTGCGGTCATTTTGCCTATGAGAAGTGAAGGGGAAGGGTGGAGCGGGGTCAGATTTCTGCCCAGAAAAAAACCCACCTTCTGCAACTGGCGGAAGACAGGTTTTGGCGGCGAACAATGTGCTGTTGTGCAGGAGAATGATATGCGATCTGGGCGGGATGTCAAATGGCGAGGGCAGGAGGCGCGCAGGTCAGCGGTCGGAGATCGGAGGTCAGCCTTGCGCCTGCCCGCCGGGGCGACCGCAAGGGTGCACCCCTACAAATTGAGAAGATACATGAAGCGTTTGATCCAGCCGACGTAGGCCTGTTCGGTGCGATAGGCATCGTGTTTGAGGCGGAGTTTGTTACGCACCTGATCGAGTAGCTTGACTGGCGGTGTGTCCATTTGCGTGGTGTTTGGGAATGTAGTATATTCGGCAATGTCGTCCGGGTTGCCGGATAAGGTGATTTGGTTAGCCGGCCTGGCAGCCCAAGCGTGATTCCGCTTTTTGTCCTCGTGCAGGGTATTATCCGGAATATTTCCGTGTTTGCCAACCCATGAAGCGGTATGTGCCAACAACTTTGAGACAACTTGGCCCGAGAAATTAGTGTAGATCAGGTGGTGGTCGGCGAGGCTCACGGTTCGAAGGTGAGATACGCCGT
>JABWBG010000102.1 GCA_013360575.1 Caldilineales bacterium | reverse complement strand
GGCCACGCGCTCCACCCGGCAGTGCACAGCCGCGGCCGCGCGGGTGAACACCTCTGCCAGCGGTTCGGCGAAGGAGGGCGGCGGGGGCGGGGCAGGCGTCTCTGCCGGAACCGCTGGCAAATAGGCCTGGGTCAGCCCCTGGCGAATGCGGTCGAGGATGACAGATCTGGAATCGCTCATGCGCCTCGCTCCTTGCCCCCTGCTCCCTGCCCCTTGCCCCCTGCTCCCTGCTCCCTGCCCCTTGCCCCCTGCTCCCTGCCCCGCTTTCTCCACTGCTCGCTGAAACTGGTTGTGGCCAGGGGCGGGAAGGCGCGGGCGTCGGTCCAGGCGTTGAGGGGCGGAGGCAGGCGCCGGCTCCAGCCCTGGGCCTTGCCCGGCCACAGGCGTTGGACCAGGGCCGCGGCTTTGGCAGCCAGCCGGAAGAGCCGGGGAGTTGTGGCCGCGCGGGCGTACAGCTTCAGGCCGGTTTTTAGCCACGCCGGCGCCTGGCCCTGCGCCACCGCGTCCGCGCGCAGCTTCAGCAGCATGCGGGGGATGTCGATGCGCACGGGGCAGGCCTCGACGCAGGCCCCGCACAGGCTGCTGGCCTGCGGCAACTCGCTGCCCGCGCCTGGCCCGGCCAGCGCCGGCATGACCACGCTGCCCACCGGCCCCGGGTAAACGGCGTCATAGGCATGGCCGCCGATGCGCAGGTACACCGGGCACACATTCAGGCAGGCCCCGCAGCGGATGCAATACAAGATCTCCGCCATCTCGCCGGCCAGGGCGGTGGTGCGGCCGTTATCGATCAGGATGATGTGCACCTGCTCCGGGCCGTCCTCGTCGGGCGTGCGGCGGGGGCCGGTGAGGATGCTGGTGTAGACGCTCAGCCCCTGACCGGTGGCGCTGCGGGCCAACACCTGCAACAGTGTGCCCAGATCGGCCAGGCTGGGGGCCAGGCGTTCGATCCCGGCCAGGGCTACGTGGATGCGGGGCGTGGTCGTGACGAAACGGCCGTTGCCCTCATTCGTCACCAGCGCCACCGAGCCGGTCTCGGCGCAGATGAAATTGGCCCCGCTGATGCCCATATCTGCCTGCAGAAAGCCGGCGCGCAGGGCCTGCCGGGCCGCGGCTTGCAGTCCGGGGATGTCGAGATCGAGGGATGTGTGCAGGTGTTTGTGAAAGAGCTGGGCCACATCTTCCAGCCGCCAGTGCACCGCCGGCGCGATGATGTGGCTGGGGTGATCCCCGGCCAACTGCACGATGTACTCGCCCAGGTCGGTTTCCAGCACCTCCAGGCCGGCCCGTTCCAACACTTTGTTGATCTCGATCTCTTCGCTCAGCATCGACTTGCTTTTCACCACACGGCGCACGTCGTTCTGCCGGGCGATGTGCATGACGATTTTGCGCGCCTCCTCGGCATCGCGCGCCCAATGCACCTGGCTGTCGTTGGCCTGGGCGTGCCGCTCGAAGGCCAACAGATGCTCGTCCAGGTGGGCGATGGTGTGGGCGCGCAGGCTGCGGGCGTGGTCGCGCAGGGCCTCGCCGTGGGGCAGGGCGGCAAACGCCCGCCGCCGCCCGGTCACGAAATGGGCCATGGCCCCGCCCAGCGCCTGTTGCAGGGGCGCATCTTGCAGGGCAATGGCCGCGCGTTGGTTGAGGGATGAGGACATGGCAGACGGGTGGGGAAGCGGGAGGGAGGGAGGGGCTGCATTATCCCCCAGGAATCAGGCTGCCGTCCAGCAGGGCGCGGGCCTGAGCGGGGGTGGCGAGGGGGCGCTGCAACTGCGCTGCCAGCCCCGCGGCCTGGCGCACGAAATCGGCGTTGCTGGCGGCCAGTTCGCCCTGGCGCAGGTAGAGATTGTCCTCGAAGCCGACGCGCACGTGCCCGCCCAGCAGGATGCCCATCGTGATCATCGGCAATTGCGCCCGGCCCACGCCCAAGACCGACCAGATCGCGCCGGCGGGCAGCTTGCTGTGCATGAAGATCAGGTTCTCCGGCGTGGCGGGGATGCCCCAGGGCACGCCCATGCACAACTGGAAGAGGGGCGGGGGAGCGATCAGCCCGCGGCGCAGCAGGTGCTCGGCCTGGGCAATGTGGCCCACGTCGAACACCTCGATCTCCGGCTTGACGCCCGCGGCAGCCATGGCCGCGGCGGCTTTCTCGCCAAAATCGGGGGGGTTGGCGAACACGCGGTCGCGAAAATTGAGGGAGCCGACATCGAGCGAGCAGAGGTCGGGCCGCAATCCCACCACTTCCAGGCGGCGGGCGGTGAGATCGCCGGTGGTGATGTCGAGGCCGCTGGTGGTGAGGTTGACGAGCATCTCCCCGGCCGCGCGGATGCGCTCCAACACCTCGGCGAAATAGTCCAGGCGGGAGGAGGGGCGGCCGCTGGCCGGGTCGCGCACGTGGATGTGGGCGATGGCCGCGCCGGCGTGATAGCAGGCAATGGCCGCGTTCGCGATCTCGGCGGGGGTGTAGGGCACGCCGGGGTGCTGGTCGCGCATGGGCCGCGAACCTACGACGGCTGCGGTGAGGATCAGGGGCGGTGTCATGGCGGGATCGTTCTGCAAGGGCGGAAGGGGGGCGGGAAAGATGCAGGGGGCCGCCGGTGGCGCTGGGAAGGAAGGTATGATACGCTGGCGGGTGCAATCTCAGCAATCCCTCGGAGGCAGATGATGAGCAAACGCCTTGTGCTCGTGGCCGGCAACATCGGCGCGGGCAAGACTTCGCTGACCGAACGGATCGGCGCCCGGCTGGGCTGGCGCGTCAGTTTCGAGTCGGTCAGCGACAATCCTTATCTGGCCGATTTTTACGGCGATATGCGGCAGTGGGCTTTCCACTTGCAAGTCTTCTTTCTCGGTCATCGGGCGCAGCAGCATCTGGCGCTGGCCGCGGGCGCGGGGTCGGCGATTGCCGATCGCAGCATCTACGAGGACGCGCACATCTTTGCCCGCGCCCTGCACCATTTGGGCAACCTGAATGAGCGGGATTACGCGGCCTACCGGGCGGTGTACGAGCTGATCGTGGCCGGCCTGCCCCGGCCCGACCTGCTGCTCTATCTGAAGGCGCCGGCGCCGGCGCTGCTGACACGCATCCGGCGGCGGGGGCGGGCCATCGAAGGGGGGATCACGCCGGAATATCTGCACCTGCTGGATCGTTTCTACGAGGAATGGCTGGCCGCGTTCGATCTGTGCCCGGTGCTGACCATCCCCTCGCAAGACCTGGATTTTGTACACAAGCCGCAGCATCTGGAGATCGTGCTCGAACGCATCCAGGAGAAGCTGGCCGGCCGTGAGGATGTGGTCTTCCCGGAGCAGGGGAGGGAGGAATAACCCCGAAAGGCTTCTGAAACCTTTTACGGTTGAACAGTTACCAAAAATATACCTTTTTTGTCAAGTGACATTTTACAAATAACTATATTTTTTGCTTACCGGAGCCTTGTCTCCTGCTCGCAGCGGCCCAGCGGCCCACCCTTTGGATCATTTCCCTGCCGTGTCGTATAATGCCCCCCCTGCCCTTCATCCCCCCACGACGCCTCGCTGATGACGCACGAACGCACCAATGAACAATGGCTGGCCGATTTGCAGGCCGCCGGCCCCGCCCAGGATGCTGCGATCCAGGATCTGCTGCGCTGGTTGGAGCGCCGGCTCTTTTTCTATCTGCGCGGGCGCAGCGATCTGAACAGCTGGCAAAATGAGGAGATCGCGCAGATGGCGGGGGATTTTGCCCAGGAGAGTGTGCTGATCGTCCTGGCAAAGCAGGATCAGTTCGAGGGGCGGAGTAAATTCACCACCTGGGCCGCCAAGATCGCCGTGCATCAGGCGTTGGGGGAGCTGCGGCGGCTGCGCTGGCGCGACCGTTCGCTGGATGAGCTGACGCAGGATGGCGCGTTCGAGCCGCAGTTCATGGTGCAGCCCGATGCCAGCCCCGAGGCGCGGGCCGTGCAGCAGGCGGTGATCG
This sequence comes from Caldilineales bacterium, assembly GCA_013360575.1. Classification (GTDB taxonomy): domain Bacteria; phylum Chloroflexota; class Anaerolineae; order J102; family J102; genus JABWBG01. The sequence continues at coordinate 8,382 of JABWBG010000102.1, read as the reverse complement.
ATTTGGTGATGGAGGTGATGGCTACGGAATTGACCGACCGGCAGCGCCAGGCCCTGTATGCCCGGCTGGTGCTGGGCGCGCCGGCCGAGGTGCTGGCCGCGCAGATGGGCACGAACCCCAATGCCCTGTACAAGCTGATCCACGATGCGCGCAAGCGTTTGAAGGCCCGGCTGCTGGAGCGGGGCCTCACCCCCGAAGAGGCGCTGGCGGCGTTCGCCGCGTGAACTTCTCCGCCCTTTAGCAAGTGGTAAGAATCCTCACCTGTAAAACGTCTCATGACTGCGATGAATGTTCTCCGAGGTTCGGTAGCGCCGGACAATAGACCCCTGCTGCGCAAGTTGCTAGGCATGCTCGCCATCACTGCCGAGCGGGAGCTGACTTGCGAGGAAGCCGCGACTTTGCTGGATTATTATGTGGATCTGGAAGGCCGCGGGGAGGATGTGGCGCGGCTGTTGCCGGAGCTGGCCCACCATCTGCGCATTTGCCCAGAGTGCGAGGAGGAGCACGCGGCGCTGGCCGCGATCGTGGCCGGGGAGCTTGTCTGAGCCAGCCAGGGCTTAATGACCGGGGGCGGAGAGGGCGGCCAGCAGGCGGTCGAGGGCGGCGACCGGGTCGCGCAAGAGGTCGAGGGCGTCGAGATGCTGCTCGGCGCGGTAATCTGCGCCCGGTTCGTCCAGGTCGTCCCAGTTCGGCTCGTCGATGTAGAGGGTGAGGCGGCCCTGCGGGCCGAGGAGAGCGAGGTCCGCTTCGGGGCGGTCGCCCATCTCCACCGGATACCAGCATTCCACGGCCAGGCCCCGCTCGCGGATGATGGCGTAGAGTTTTTGCCGGGCGGCCTCGCGCAGCCACAGGTCGCTGATATCCGCGGCCTGCTGCAAGCGGTCGAGGGTGGTGTAGAGGAAGGTGAGGCGGGGATGGCGGGTGTTGGTGATGGGGGGATCGAGGGTCTGGAGATCGCCCAGTTCCAGCTTGAAATACTGGTCGGCGGCGCGGGGGTGATCCGGCTGATCGGGCAGGAGATCGGCGCGGGTGAGGAGGTGGTAGCTGAGGATGGGCGCGTAGTAGTGGATGCGCTGGCCCGTGGCCCCGAAGGCTGCGGTCTGATAGAGGGCGAGGTATTCGGCGGCGATCTGGCGGGGGGCGCGCTTGACCGGGATGCGATACCAGTGTTCTGCCCGCGCCCGGTTCAGGTCGCTCTCGTTGGTGACCACGGCCACGAGCACCGGCGTCCAGGCGTCGTCGGGATGGGCATGGCGGTAGGTGGAGCGGTGGGGTGTGAGTTGCATGGGCAGGACTTCCGGGTCAATCGTGCTGGATGCTCTGCAAATAGCGCACGAAATCGTCGATCTGGCGGATGAATTCGGCGAGCACAGCGGGGAGATCAACCAAAAGAGGGCGAATGCGCGCCCAATCCAATTCGAAACCATAAATATGGCGAAAAAGATGGCGAAAACGTAGATATTCGCCCAGGCGTCCTGCCAGCGTTTGATCGATCACCGCGGGTCGATAGGCCGGAATGGCCACAGTCATGCGTTGCAGCAACCGCTGATACCAGGCATCGCCCTGCGGCAGACCACCATCAATCTCTTCCGCAATCTGGCAAAAGGTTTTCTCAATCGTGTTGTAGAAGTCGTGAACAACCACAGCGCCGGCGCTGGTAAGGAAAAATAGCGGCTCTCCCTCCTCAGCGCCGAGCACTTCAGCTTGATGCTGGGCAATCACATCGAGGCTGCGCTTTCCCAGTTGAATATCTGTGATCATGCCAGGGAGTCTAGTTATGTTCATACAAAAGCGCTCCCGTTGCCAGGATGTGTTGGCGCAGCGAAGGTTGGGCGGTCTCGATCGTAATAAGATCGAGGTCGATGCCTTCAGGAAGCTGGGTGTAGAGGGCGTGCAGCGCCTTGAAATAGAGGGCGCTATCCAATCCTTCTACAGCCAGGTCGATGTCGGTGTCGTGGCGGGCGTCGGCAGGATGCAGCAGCGAGCCAAACAACCACACCCGGCGCACAGCGAAGGAGTCGGCGAGCGTCTGCACACAGGCGCCCACGACGCTCAAAGCTGATTGCGCCCGCGCCTGGATGCGCTGTTGGTGCTCGCGCTCACGCTGCCGCCACGCAGCGATATAGTCTGCGTATCGTTCGTTTAACTCGGCAACGGTGGGAGTGCTCATGCGCAGGCAGCGGGTAGGGGCAATGTCATCATTCTATTCAGTGGTAGGGTGCGGGTCAAGCTCACCGCACTTGGAACCTTTGCGCCAGATCGGGCGCGAAGGCGGCGAGATGGCGGCGGAATTGCAGCAGGGCCAGATCGCAGGCTTTGGCTTCGATCATGGCGTCGAAGGGGCGCAGGCGGGGGAGGGAACGGAGGAAATCGATCAGGGGAAAGGGGTTGAGGAAGTGGCTGTGGCGATTGAGGCGGGGGGGATGGGGGCCGCCGCGGCCATCGCGCACCAGCTCGGTGGCGGGGGTGCTGAGGTGGATTTTGGGCGTTTGCTCAGGGGGCCAGGTGGCCAGGCAGGCGGCCAGGGCCTGGGCCGGGGGCAGGCGGCTGGGGTTGTATAGTTGGTGATGGAGGAGGTCGAAGATGAGGCGGAGGCCGGTGCGTTCGTGCAGCCACAGGCAATCGGCGACGCTGAAGCGGTGGTCGTCATGCTCCAGGGCGATGCGATCGCGCACGGCGGGGGGCAGGCGGTCGCAGCCGGCGATGAATTGGGCCAGGGCTTGCTCTGGCTGGCGCTGGTAGTGGCCGCCCACATGGATGATGATCGCCGCGTCTGGGCCGAGGCCCATGGCCTCGAAGAGGTGCGTGAAGGCTTCCAGTTCGATCTGGCTGCGGGTTTGGCGGGCGGGGTCGAGGGCGTTCAGCAGCACCGAGGCCGGCGCGTGGAGGCTGAGACGCAGGTCGAGGGCCTGGGCCAGTTGGCCGAGCGCGGCCAGTTCGGCGGCGCACTCTTCGATCTGGCGGTGGAAGTGGGGCAGGCCCGGGTGGGTGAGATAGGGCGCCAGGCGGTCACTGAGCCGGTACATGTGGATATCCTGGCTGCCGAGATGCAAGAACAAGTCGCGCAGATAGGCCAGGCTGACAGAGAGATGGGGCTTGCTCTGCCAGCGCCGGCTGTCGTGGCTGCGTAGGCCGGGCCGGGCCAGGATTTTGACAGGGAAACCGAGGCGCATGGCGGAATGGGGCGAGCGGTGGAGCGGGCTGCCGGGGGCAGCGCTGGAACCGGCCCGCGCCCAGAGATAGTATACGACCAGAACGCAGCTTTGCCAATGCCCCTGCACACAGCTCAAACCTTGCAATCCTGCCGAAAAAGAGGAAAATAAAGGCGCGGCTGTGGCGGCATAGCGCCCGGCCGGCAGGTGAATCCATCCATCCATCCCCACTTTCCCCTCCCAGGAGACAACGTCATGTCCACCAGAACCGCCAAGAAAGCGGCTGCGCTCAAAGCTGCTGAAATGGAAAGCAAATTTGCAGGCCTGCGCCGTTTCAATCTGATCATGGGATTCCTGCATCTGATCCAGGGCATCTTCATGATCCTCGTCAGCAATGACACGACCTACCCGATCTTCACCAATTATCTCAACTTCGATCTGGCCACCCGCTCGCTCTCACCGAACCCGGAACTGGTCTACAACCTGCGTTTTGGGCCGGCAGTGGCAGCCTTTCTACTCATCTCGGCGGTGGCGCATTTTTATCTGTCCACCGTGGGCTATGAGCGCTACGTGGCCAACCTGAGAAAGGGCATGAATCCGATCCGCTTCTATGAGTACGCGCTCAGCTCTTCCCTGATGATCGTGCTGATCGGTATGCTGACCGGGCTGTGGGATTTGGGCGCCATCATCCTCATCTTCAGCATCAACGCCACCATGAATCTGTTCGGGATCATGATGGAACTGCACAACCAGCACACGGGGCGCACCGACTGGACCGCGTTCATCTACGGTTGTTTTGCCGGCATCATCCCCTGGGTGGTGATCCTGCTCTATTTCCTGGGCGCGATCGGGTCGGGCGATGCCAAGCCGCCGGCGTTTGTCTATGCCATCATCCCCACGCTGTTCGTGTTCTTCAACATCTTCGCGCTGAACCAGTTCTTGCAGTATAAACAGGTCGGCCGCTGGAAGGATTACCTGTTCGGCGAGCGGATGTACATCGTGCTCTCGCTGGTCGCCAAGTCGCTGCTGGCGTGGCAGGTCTTCTTCGGCACGCTTCAACCGAGCTAGACCCGCGTCACTCTTCAAGGAGCCGCCATGGCGCAAGACCGGATTCACGTCAAAAACCTGCTGCTGCGCGCGATCATCGGCCTGAACGACTGGGAGCGCGAAAAGCGCCAGGACGTGCTGATCAACCTGACGCTGTTCACCGACATGCGCGCCGCCGGTCGCTCGGACGACGCCGCCGATATTCTGAACTACCGCTCGATCACCAAAGCGGTGATCGAGTACGTCGAAAACTCGCAGCACTACCTGGTCGAGGCGCTGGCGACCGAGATCGCCCGCATCTGCGTCGTCGATCACGACGCGGCGCGGGTGATCGTCCAGGTCGAGAAGCCGGGCGCGCTGCGCTTCGCCGAATCGGTCGGCGTCGAGATCGAGCGCGCGAGGGCGGACTTTGAGTAGCGAGCCTCAGGGCGACACGCCGCGCCCCACCCCGGTTCTGATCACGCTCGGCTCCAATCTGGAGCCGGAGGCCAACCTGCCGCGCGCGCTTCGTCTGCTGGCGGAGCGCGTGCGCGTGGCGCGCGTGTCGAAGGTGTACGAGACCGCGCCGGTCAACGCCGCCGGAGAGATCGACCCCGAGCAGCCGCCCTTCCTCAACGCGGCGGTCCAGATCGAGACCGAGATCGAGCCGGTGCCGCTCAAATATGAGGTGCTGCGCGCGATCGAGGCCGAGATGGGTCGCGTCCGCAGCGAAGACAAGTTCGCCCCGCGCGTGATCGACCTCGACATCGCGCTCTACGGCGACCTGCTGCTCCAGCTTGACACCGGGGACATGCGCCTGGTGCTGCCCGACCCGGATATTCTCGAACGGCCCCACGTCGCGCTACCGCTAGCCGATATCGCGCCCGACCTGATGCATCCCACCGCCGGGCAGACGCTGTCCGCCATCGCCGGGACCTTCGCCGGCTACACCACGATCCGCCCCCGGCCCGACATCCAGCTCGCGTGATTTCGTATCGGTCGGCTCTTAAGTAATCTATCGAAACGATCTGGCAAATGGGGAAACTCGCAAGGTTTACCTCACCCCTAAATCCCCTCTCCGGCGCGGAGAGGGGACTTCAGGTCACACCCGCTGACGGTTTTCTCCCCTCTCCAACATGGAGAGGGGCCGGGGGTGAGGTAAACTGGCGCCAGACTGATAGGCCAGATGCTTCCGATGTTCACATAGCGGTTAGCCAGGAGCGAAGAACGCGCCCGTTAACGCCTGGTTTCTTTTTCCTTCTCACTGGCGGCGAGAGCCGGGGCGAGGGTCTGCGCGGGAGAGGTGGGCGCCTCTCCCGCGTTCGATCTCACCTCACGCTAGCGCGACCTCGACCGGCTCGACGCGCCGCGTCCGCCCGTCCTCGACCAGCCGCCCGGCGGGGATGCGCGTGTCGTGCTGGAAGATCAGGAGGCCGTTGGTCTCCAGCGCCCATTGCTGCCAGCGCCGCTTGGTTTCGAGCGTGACCAGCGGCTCGACATCGTAGGCGGTCATCCAGCCCAGGCGCTCGAAGTGAATCGCGTAGCTCGCCAGGTCCGCCACGAACAGCGCCCGCTCCCCGCCGCTCTCGAACAGCACGCATTGATGGCCGGGCGTGTGCCCCGGCGTCACCACGCCGCGCACGCCGGGCGCGATCTCGGCGTCGCCGTCGAGCAGCGCCATCTGGCCGGACGCGACCAGCGGTTCGTAATTGAGCGCGAAGTAGGTGGCGCGGGTGCGCTCGTTGGGGCGCATGGCGTCCTCATACTCGCGGCGCTGCACCAGGTAGCGCGCGCGGGGAAAGGTAGCCCGCACCTCGTCGCGGCTCTCCCCGGCGTAGACCGTGTTGCCAGCGCAGTGATCGGCGTGCAGGTGCGTGTTGATCACCAGGTCCACGTCGTCCGGGCGCACGCCGAGCCGCGCCAGCCCGTCGAGCAGCGTCCCGTTGGGCCGCTCCAGCCCCCAGATGCGCGCCGCGTGGCTGGTGTTCAGCTTGCTGCCCAGGCCGGTATCGACCACAATCGTCTGACCGGCGGCGCGCACCAGCAGGCAGGTCAGGATCATCGGGACGCGCTGCTGCTCGTCCGGCGGCAGATAGTCCCGCCACAGCGCCAGCGGCACCAGGCCGAACGGCCCGCCACGATCCATCCACACCACGCCGTCGCTGATCAGGTGGATTTCGATCTCGCCAATCGTGATCATAGGTTGCCAACCGGATTCAGGTATGCTATAATAGAACACATGTGCGGACGATTCACGCTGACCGAGCCTGATGTTGGGGTGCTGATCGAGACCTTCTCGCTGACGCATCCCCCGGACCCCATGCCGCCGCGCTATAATATCGCGCCGACGCAGGGGGTCGCAACCGTCGTCAACGAGAACGACGGCAGCCGCGTGCTGCGTCTGATGCGCTGGGGGCTGATTCCAAGCTGGGCGAAAGACCCGTCGGTTGGCGCGCGGATGATCAATGCGCGCAGCGAGACGCTCGCCGAGAAGCCCGCCTTTCGCAACGCGCTTAAGCGGCGTCGCTGTCTGATCGTCGCCGACGGATTCTACGAGTGGCAGAAGCAGCCGGGCGGCAAGGTCCCGATGTTCATCACCCTCAAGGACCGGCAGCCGTTCGGGTTCGCGGGGCTGTACGAGACATGGACCGAGCCGGAGAGCGGCGCGAGCGTTACCACCTGCACGATCATCACCGGTCCGGCGAACGCGCTGGTTGCGCCGATCCACGACCGGATGCCGATCATTCTGCCGTCCGGCGCCTACGACCGGTGGCTCGACCCGCAGGAGATGAACACGGCGCTGCTGATCGACCTGCTGAAGCCGTATCCCGCCGGGCAGATGATGGCGTACCCGGTCTCGGCGCGCGTCAACGCGCCCACTTTCGATGATCCGAGCCTGATCGAGCGCGCGGGCTAGGCGGCCGCGATACTTCAACCAGCCGGAATGGCGACGAGGCGGGGCAAGCTCCGCCCGTTTATCGAAAAAGCGCCGTAAACCCCCCACCTTCAGGTGTGGGGATATAAGGCGCGCTTATGGTTGCACGAAACAAGTACAAGCGGCACACTCAGGCCATGCGCAAAACGTTCAAATACCGCCTCTTGCCGACCGCCGCCCAGCGCACCGCTCTGCGGCGCGCGCTGGACGCCTGTCGCTGGGTCTACAACCAGACCCTTGAAGCGCGCCAGGCAGCGTGGGAAGAACGCGGCGAAAGCCTCTCGCGCTACGACACGATCCGGATGATTCCGGCCTGGAAAGCCGAACAGCCGTTTTTGCACGACGCCTTTTCGCAATCGCTGCAAGAAGCCTGCACACGCGTGGACCTGGCGTTCCAGGCGTTCTTTCGCCGCGTCAAGGCGGGCGAGAAGCCCGGCTATCCGCGCTTCAAAGGGCGCGGCTGGTATGACAGTGTGACCTATCCGCAGTACGGCAACGGCGTGAGGCTGGCTGGCGACCGGCTCATCCTGTCGAAGGTCGGGGCTGTGAACATCAAGCAGCACCGTCCAGTCGAAGGGACCATCAAGACGGTCACGCTGCGCCGCGACCGCGTGGGCTTGGCGTGCGCAGTGGACCCCTGCCCGCTGCCGCCCTCGCCCGAAGTGGCCGGTGTTGACCTCGGCCTGACGACGTTCGCCGTGCTGTCTACGGGCGAGTGCATTCCCCGCCAGCGGTGGATGAAGCGCGACGCGCAGGACATCGCCCGCTTGCAGCGCCAGAAAGAGCAGTTTGCCAAGGGCAGCCCGGAACGCCGCAAGGTCCTGCGTGCGCTGAACCACGCTTACCAGCGCGCCACGCACCGGCGCACGGACTGCGCGCATCAGGCAAGCCGCAAGCTGGTCAACCGCTTCGGGCTGCTCGTCTTTGAAGCGCTGGACATCCCCGCCATGCAGTCCAACGGGAACCGCGTCATCAACCGGGGCATCGCGGACGTGGCCTGGGGTCAGTTCGTGCAGTTCACCACGTACAAGGCTGCAAGCGCCGGTCGTGCTGTGCTGCGCGTCAATCCCAGAGGCACGACGCAGGAATGCTCCGGCTGCGGCGCGGTCGTCCCCAAAGATTTGAGTGTGCGGGTTCACGAGTGTCCTGACTGCGGCCTGAAGCTTGACCGCGATTTGAACGCATCGCTGAACATTCTGGCTCGCGGGCTGGCGAGCCTCCGGCTTTGACCGGTAGAAGCCCCCGGCTTTAGCCGTGGGGAGCAGTCAC
>JABWBG010000379.1 GCA_013360575.1 Caldilineales bacterium | reverse complement strand
GGCCGCGGCGCCGCCGGCCGCCCAGGCCCTGCCCCTGGCTTTGCAAGATGTGCAGATCGCCTGCGGCCCCGGCCAGCCGGCCATCCACCTCACCTGGCTGGCGTGGGGGTGGGTCGATACACCTCACACCCTTTACCTGCACCTGCTGGACGCCAACGGCGCCAAGATCGCGCAGGTGGACGCGGCCCTCGATCCCCCGCCCGCGGCCTGGCCGCTGCGCACGCCTGTGCCCATCACCCAGACGCTCGATCCCCCCGCGATCCCGCCTGCCAGCCTGCGCCTGGGCCTCTACGCCTGGGCCGATGCCTTCCAGACCATCATCCCCGCCCACTTCTTCGCGCCCGACCGCACCTTGACCGCGCAGATCGACCTGCCCTGGCCCGACTGCGCCCCCGCCCCCTGACCCCTGGCCGGGCCAAGAGCCTTTGAGGCACCCATGAACGCACTTGCCCATTTCATCGCCCAGCTCACCCCTGCGCAGCAGGCCCTGTTCGAGTCTCTGGACAGTCCCGCGGCCATTCAGGCCTGGCTCGACCGCACACCCTACAGCACCGACGCGGCCAATCTCTGCCCGCTGGCAGTGCTGACGGCAGGGGTGGCGCACTGTCTTGATGGCGCTCTTTTTGCGGCCGCGGCCTTGCGCCGGCTGGGGCATCCGCCCTTGCTGATCGATCTGCTGCCCGAACCGGGGCAGGATGATGATCACGTGCTGGCGATCTACCGCAGCGATGGCCATATCGGCGCGGTGGCCAAGTCGAATTATCCCGGCTTGCGGGCGCGAGAGCCGATCTACCGCAATTTGCGCGAGCTGGCCCTCTCCTATTTTCCCTGGTATTTCAACAGCGAGCGCCAGAAGACACTGCGTGGCTACACCCGGCCCTTGCATCTGGCCGCGCTGGATCGACAGGGCTGGATGTGGGACAATGCCGGCGCGGATGCGGTGGAGCAGCGGCTGCAACAGCTGCGCCCCATCCCCCTGCTGCGCCCGACCATGATCGCCCGGTTGCAGCCCCTCGATGACCTGAGTTACGCCGCCGGCAGCGTCGGCGTCAATCCCGCCGGCGTCTACCGCCCCGCCCCCTCCTGATCACCCTCGTCCTCTCATCCTCACCCTCACCGATCGTTCCCTGCCTGTGGAGAAAAAACCCATGCCCGCCATCACCACTTTTTCCATCGTGGCCTACGACCCCGTCCGCCGGCAGTGGGGCGTGGCCGTACAATCCAAATTCCTGGCCGTGGGCGCGGTGGTGCCCTGGGCGCGCGCCCAAGCCGGAGCCGTGGCCACCCAATCCTACGCCAACCTCAGTTACGGCCCGCGCGGGCTGGACATGATGGCCGGCGGGCGCTCCGCCGAGGAGACGATCGCGGCGCTGGTGGCCGATGACAAAGATCGCGACCTGCGCCAGATGGGCGTGGTCGATGGCGCAGGCCGGGCCGCGGCCTACACCGGCGCGGCCTGCCATGAATGGGCCGGGCACATCGTCGGCGATGGCTTTGCCTGCCAGGGCAACCTCCTCATCCCCGGCACGGTCGAGGCCATGGCCGCGTGTTTCCAGCGGGCGCGCGGGGGCAGCGGCGAGCTGGCCGATTGGTTGGTCGAGACCTTGGCCGCGGGCCAGGACGCGGGCGGGGACAAACGGGGCCGCCAGGCTGCCAGCGTGCTGGTCGTGGCCGAAAATGGGGGCTACGGCGGCCACACCGATCGCTATCTCGACCTGCGCGTCGATGACTATCCCTATCCCATCGACAAGCTCAAGCGCCTGGTCGAGCTGCATCACCTCTATTTTGGCGAGGTAGACCCGGCGGATCTGGTGCCTGTGGCCTCTGTGGCTGCCCAATTGCAGCCGATCCTGCGCAAAGAAGGCTATTACGATGGCCCCATCAATGGCCTTTTCGATGAAGCCACGCGCAAGGCCCTGTTTTTACTGGTTGGCATCGAGAATCTGGAAGACCGCTGGAACGGCGAAGGGGACACGATCGACCGCCAGGTGGTGCAATAGAGTCGTTGCTGAATAGCGGAGGAGGATAGAGTTCCCCTACCCCAGCGAGTTGTTATGCGGCCGCAGCCCGAAGCACTCGTTTCTGGATGCGAG
>JABWBG010000101.1 GCA_013360575.1 Caldilineales bacterium | reverse complement strand
GAGGATGGCGCGGCCCGGCATCCCCTGGCTCGCAGCCTCGGCCAGCAGGCCATCGAACTCGGCCAGCGCGTCCTCGTCCCGGCCCTGGCGCTGACGCAGGTGCGCCAGCAGGACGCGGGCGCTGCCGAAGCGCGTGCTGGTGGGCACCCTGGCCTGGTGACGGGCGATCTGGTGCAAGAGAGCTTCGGCTTCGGCGTCGCGGCCGGCAGCGATATTCGCCACGGCCGCCAGCAGTTCGCGCAGCGTTTGCACGATGCCCCACTCGCCGGGGATGCGCGTCCGCTGCAACTGCCCCAGCCAATGCGATAGCTCGACCCCGTTGCCCTGGTGATAGGCCATCATGCCCCGCAGATAGAAAAGGGCGCCGAGCGCGGCCTCGCCGTGCGGGAATTGCAGAAAGAAGGCATGGGCCTGATCCAGCGTGCGGGCCGCAGCCGCGTAATCGCCCAGCGCCAGGTAGGTCTGCGCCAGCGCCCAGGTCGCCTCGCCGCCCAGGTACGACACACCGCCAAACCGCTCGCCCAGGGCCAGCGCGGCCTGGGCCGAAAGGATCGCGTCGGCCGGGCGGCCGCGCAGCAGATGGACGAGGGTGTGGCGGGCCGCGGCGGCCATGCTGGCCGGCGTGGCCTGACCGCCCAGCCGCCGCGTCGCCTCGGTGCAGATGTGTTCCACCAGATCAATGACGCCAGGCAGCACCGCAAATTGGCTCAAGCAATGGATGGCCTGCGCCGCCCACGTTTCCGGATCGTTGGCCGTCTCGGTAATCGCCAGCGCCTGCTCCAGATGCGCCTTCGCCTCGGCGCAGGCGTCCTGCGTCACCTCGGCGATGCCGCGCACCATCAGCAGTTGCACGCGCGAGGCCGGCCCGATCCGCTGCGCCAGCGCATGCTGGCTCACCTCGTGCACGCGGGCGTAGCGCGCCGACATCACCAGCGGCGGCACCAGGTCGGTCAGCGTTTTGATCTGCCCGACCTCATCCCCTGCGGCCTCGAACTGCGCCAACGCCTGCTCCAGGAAACCGACCGCCGCCAGCGGCTCCCCGCCCAGCCAGGCGCAGACGCCCAACAGATGGGCCAGGCCAGGCCGGGTCTGGCGCAGAGCCGGGGGCAGGGCAGCGATCCAGCCGGCAACGGTGGCGAGCAGGCCTTGTCCTAACAGGGCTGGGCCGACCCGCTCGATGCACGCCGCCGCTGCATCCCACATCTCGGCCTGCAAAAAATGGCGAATGGCCCGGCTGGGGTCGGGCTGCGACTCGGCGGCGCGGCGGTGCAAGGCCCTCACCTGTTCTGGCAGTTCCTGGGCCAGTCGCCGGCGCAGGAACTCGGCGAAGAGGGCGTGGTAGCGGTAGGTGCGAGATGGGAGATTGGAGATGGGAGATTGGAGAACGATGAGGAAGAGGTTGCGGCGGTAGAGCTTTTCCAAGATGTCGCCGGCGTCCGCGCGGCCGGTCAGGGCCTGGCAGCGGGCCGGGGTCAACTCGTTGAGGATCGAGGTTTCCAGCAGGAAGGCACGCACGTCTGGCTCCTGGCGATCCAGCACCTCTGCGGCCAGAAAATCGAAGATGTAGCGGTCGCTGCGCGCCAGGTTGCGGATGAAGGCGCTGCGTTCGGCAGGAGGGATGTGGCCGAGCGAGACAGCCAGGAGACGCAGCCCGGCAGGCCAGCCTTCACTCAGCGCCTCCAGGCGCTCCAGATCAGGGGGCGACAGCGCCAGACCCAGCTGCCCGTTCAGAAACTCGGCGATCTCCGTTGCCCGGAAACGCAGATCGGCCTGGCGCAGCTCGGCCAGTTGGCCGCGGGCGCGCAGGCGGGCCAAAGCCAGGGGCGGGTCCTGCCGCGTGCCGATGACGATGCGCATCATCGCCGGACAGTGCGCCGCCAGATAATCCAGGGCGAGGAAGATGGCCGGCTCCCGGATCAGGTGCAGGTCATCGATCGCCAGCACAAAGGGCGAGGCCATCGTCCCCACGATCTCGTTGATCAGGGCGCTGGTGATCTGGCGGGTCTGGGCGGCGGGGTTGGGAAGGTCGCGCAGCAGGCCCAGGGCGTGGGCGCCGCAAGCCGGATGCAAGCAGCGCAGGCTGGCGACGAGCAATTGCAGGAAACGGGTGGGGTCGTTGTCCTCCTCTTCCAGCGCAAGCCAGGCCAATGCAGATGCGAATCGGGCCGGTTGCCCGGCGGGCGCGGGAAACGTCGAAGCCTGCGCGTGGTCGCCGATGCCCGCCATGAGGGTGGTCTTGCCGTAGCCGGCGGGGGCGGAGATCAGCGTGAGGGTGTGGGAATGGATGCATTCGAGCAGGCCGGCGTGCAAAAAGGGGCGCGCGATCACGTCCATGCGCGCCTGCGGGGCGTGGATTCGGGTTCGCGCCAGCCAGTCTGGCAGGTCGGGGCTTTGTGATGTCATGGACGGCTCCGCGCGTGTCCTGACGCAACTGCCGTCTGCGAAGCAAGCCCTCGAAGTATGCCTGGACAGTTGCGTTACCTGATCATGCTGATGTCATTGTATTCCCGCTGCCGATTTGGGTCAAACGGATCAGAAACCGAGCCTCGAACAGAATGAATACAGAGCTTCCAGGCAGAAAGGGCGATGATATATACTCTGCTTGTTCGCATCTCCCGACTTCCTTGCGCCTCTCCGTCCCATGCACTACACCGGTTATCTCGACTTCTGGTTCCGCGACCGCCCGCTGGTCGCACGTGTGGCGGCTTTCGCCGATTTGGGCATCCACCGCCTCAACTGTTTCTTCTGGCGGCAGGCGCCGATGGCGGAGCTTGTGGCCGAATGCCGGCGATACGGGGCGGCGATGTACTCCACCTTCGACGATGACATGGGCTCGCTGGCCGACCCCGGCGACAACGAGAAGACCTACCGCGCCTGGGCCGAGAGTCTGGAGATGGCCGAGCGCTACGGCATCCTTGTCCTCTACATCTTCTCCAACCAGATCGAGCCGGCCGGCGGGGTGGAGTGGGTGCGGCGGCTGTCGGGCAACTACAGCGCGGGCGAGCAATACGCCAATCTGCTCGACCAGACGGCGCGCATCCTCAAGCTGGTGGAGCAGACGCAGGTGGAAGTGCGGGTCGAGTGCCTGAATCGCTTCCATTTCGTGGGCAAGATCCTGGTGGACAACCCACGCCTGGCCGCCGACTGGGTGCGCCGCATGCGCCATCCCCAGTTCCGTCTCACCTTCGACACCTACCATCAGCAGCGCGGCTCCGGCGAGCTGCTGTGGACGCTGGAAACCTACTTCGACCTGATCGCCGCCGTGCACATCGGCGATGTCCCCACCCGCCAGGAGCCGGGCACAGGCGAGATCAACTTCGCCAACATCGCTCGCAAACTGGCTGAACTCGGCTACGACGGCGAGATCGGCCTGGAATTCTCCCCCTCGACCACCGAAGCGGAGGCGCTGGCGCGCACGCAGGCCATCTTCCCGCTGACCCCGGCTTTGTCAGGAGGGATCGGCCCATGAACGTGAGCGACCTCAAGGCCCAGGTTTCTCTCGGCGAGGATAGCCGTCGCCAATTCAAACTCGATGCCACCAACACTGACAGCTTGGCGGCGGAAATGGCGGCCTTTTCCAACTCCGAAGGCGGCATCATCTATCTGGGTGTGGCTGACGATGGCCAGATGGCCGGGCTGACGCGCGCCGATATCGCACGGATCAACCAAATGATCAGCAGCGCCGCCTCCCAACACATCCGCAGCCCCATCGCCGTGCAAACCGAGAACCTGGAGTTGGAGAACGGGCGCCTGGTGATCGTGTTGACAATCCCCAAGGGTATTGACAAGCCCTACTTCGACCGCAATGGCGTCATCTGGTTAAAAAACGGCGCTGACAAACGCCGCATCAACTCCAAGGAAGAACTGCGCCGCATCTTCCAGAGCGTTGACCAGTTCCACGCTGACGAATTGCCCACCAAGGCAGGCATCGACAAGCTGGATAAGCTGCGCTTTCGCGACTTCCTGCGCGATATCTACAGGCTGGAATATCCTGATTCGCCCCAGGAACGGTTGACGTTGCTGCAGAACATGAATCTGGCAACTGATGATGGGTATCTCAATTTGGCTGGAGTGCTCCTCTTTACCGAGCGGCCGCAGTGGATCAAGCCGCAGTTCATCGTCAAGGCCATTTGCTATCCCGGCAATGTCATCCATGCCAGCGAATACCTGGATAGTGAGGATTTCGCTGGCCCTCTACCGCAGATCTTTACCGGCGCCATGTCCTTCATCATGCGCAACTTGCGTAAAGTGCAGGCGGGGCAGGGGGTCAACCTGCCAGGCGTGCCTGAAATCCCGCTTTCAGTATTCGAAGAATTACTGGTCAATGCTTTGGCGCACCGCGACTATCTGATCAGCGCTCCCATCCGTCTCTTCATCTTCGACAATCGCATCGAGATCATCAGCCCCGGTCACCTTCCCAACAACCTGACCGTGCCTAAAATTCGCGCCGGCAATTCCATCATCCGCAACCCGATTCTCGTTTCCTACATTGCCAAGGGATTACTGCCTTATCGTGGCCTCGGCTCAGGCATCAAACGAGCGATCGAGGATTGGCCGAAGATCGATTTTACGGATGACCGCGATGGCGGCTTGTTTATCGCAACGATTCACAGAAAAGAGATGAAAGACAGCGAAATCACGACCGCTAGCGATAAAACGCCGGAGAAAACGCCGGAGAAAACGCCGGAGAAAACGCCGGATCGAATTCTGTCGCTGCTGAAAAACGACCCATACATGACTATCCATGATCTGGCGGCAAGCATTGGGAAATCGCAGAGCGCAGTCGAGCGCGCAATTCGTAAATTACGTGAGCAAAATCGGATACAACGCATCGGCCCCGACAAAGGTGGCTATTGGAAGGTCATGGAATGAGCCTGCTTAAAGACAAGAACAACCACGTCCTCCTCGGCCTCGACATCGGCACCACCTCGATCAAAGCTGTCCTCTATGATCTGGACGGCCGCGAACTGGCGACTGCCAGCCGTGGCTACCCGCTCGCTACACCCCAACCCGATTGGGTGGAGCAGGACGCCGAAGAGGTGTGGCGGGCGTTGGTGCAAACGCTGGCCGAGATCGCACAGCGGGCGGGCGAGCGCGAGATCCTGGGATTGGCCCTCGCCGCTCAGGCCGGATCGATCATCCCCTGCGACGCGGCGGGCGACCCGGTCTATCCCATGATCACCTTTCTCGACCAGCGCAGCCGCGAGATCGTGGCCGCCTGGGAGGGCGACGGCACGGTGGAGCACCTGCGCGAGGTGAGCGGCTGGCGGCCTTTCCCCGGCCTGCCCCTGCCTTCGATCGTGTGGCTGCGCCAGCACCGCCCGGACGTCCACGCCGCGGCCCAACGCTGGCTTGGCCCCGCCGATTTCTGCATCCACCGCCTCAGCGGGCGTTTTGCCACCGACCTCTCCGCCGCCGCCGAAATGGTGCTGGTGGATGTGCGGGAGCAGGCCTGGAGCCGGGAGCTGTGCCAGCTGGCTGGAATCGATCCCGGTGGGCAGGCGGAACTGGGCTGGGCCGGGCGTCAGGTGGGCGAAATCAGCGCCGAGGTCGCCGCGCTCACCGGTCTGGCAGCGGGCACACTCATCATCGCTGGCGGCCACGACCAATGCTGCGCCTGTTTGGGCATGGGCATGCTCGAACCCGGCGGCGTCATGCTCTCCACCGGCACGGCCTGGGTGCTCACCGCGGTCAGCGCCGCGCCCGACCTCGCCGCCATCCCCCACCCCATGAATCTGAACTTTCACGCCGCGCCGGGACGCTGGACCGCCTCGCAGTACCTGGGCGGGTTCGGGGCCACGGTGGAGTGGTGGCTCGACCAATGCTGGCAATCCCCTGACCCCGCACGGCCCCTCGACCGCGGCCAATTGTTCCGGCTGTTCGACGCCGCCTTGGCCGCCAGCGCGCCCGGCAGCCGCGGGTTGCACTTCCTGCCCCTCGAGGGCCCTGGCGGCGGCGTCTTTGCCGGTCTGAGCCTGGCCCATACCCGCGCCGACATGAGCCGGGCCATCCTGGAAGGCGTGGCCTTCGAGGTGCGGGGGGCGGTGGAGAGTCTGCAGGCGGCGGGCATGCCGGTGGATGAGCTTTGGATCGCGGGCGGGGCCGCAAAAAGCCCGGTCTGGCCGCAGATCCTGGCCGATGTCAGCGGCGTCCCCATCGTCCTGGCCGACTATCCCAGTTGGGCGGCGCTGGGCGCGGCGGCGCTGGCGGGCTGGGGCGCGGGCGCCTTCCCCACCCTGGCCGCGGCCGTCGCCCGCCTGCAACCGCCCACCCGCCGCCTGGAACCGGACCCCGCTCTGGCCCCGACTTATCGCGCTGCCTTCGAGCGACGCCGGCTTCTTACTCAGCAACTCATCCCACAGAGCTAAAGGCCCTGGCAAATACCGCTCAACCGCCGCAAGCAAACGTAGCGAGCGAAGCAGTCGTACATAAGCGCTTGTCAGGCGCTCCGTGGCTTTTCAACGAGATTTCCTGTCACATACTGATGCAAGATGTTGGAGATAAGCGTTTGATAGGACGTCCCTGCTGCCGCCGCTTTCTCGCGAATAACTCTGACATCTTCTGGAGGCAAGGCAACGCTAATCAATCCCGTTGCTTCAAAGGTAGCAATTGCATAAGTTTGATACTGGCTTAATCTTTCTTGGAATTTATCGACAGACTGCCATTCATCCCTATCGTATGATTTCAGCAGTTCTTGCTCTTCTTGTTCCAATTTGAGGTTATGGTTCATTTTTAGGGTCTTCTCAGATATTTCTTGGTCGCTTTGCGACTCGGAATGATTGTCTTCAAAAATATTTCGTTCTCCGATTCTACAAAGGGAATAATCCAGACATACTCACGTATTTCGATGACAAAGATGCGTTGTCCCTTATATTTCTCGGAATGAGGATGTTCGGTTATGTCGAGTACATCACCGGCGGCGATATGCACAAGCACTTCCTCAAAAGAAATTCCTCGTTCTGTTTTGAGTTTTCGATTCTTTTCCTCATTCCAGGCATAGATTTTCACGCTCGTCGTATCCCTCAATGAAAAGGATGAGTGAATCCTCTGAGAACAGCAGGATCATACCGTGTTCATACCCCACGCGCAAACTGACCTGTGGGCGACCGCAAGGGTACGCCCCTACCGATCTCTGACCTCCGACCTCCGCCCATGACCACCCGCCGCACCCACCGCATCTTCCAGCCCGACGGCCGCGCCCTCATCTGCGCCACCGAGCATGGCATGATCTCCGGCCCCCTGCCTGGCCTCGAACACATGGAAACGGCGCTGCGCCAGATCCTCGCCGGCGGCGTGGACGCGGTGATGTGCAGTTACGGCGCGGCCACCCGCTTCGCCGAGTTGTTGGCCCCGGTGGGGCTGATCCTGCGCACAGATGGGTCGGGCACGGCGCTGGGGGCGATGGATGGGTCGGGGGCGCAGTTCTACACGGTCGAGGACGCGCTGCGCCTGGGCGCGGATGCCATGTGCGTCACCGCCTTCCCCGGCACGCGGCATGAAGAGGCGACGCTGGCCACGCTGGCGCGGGTGATCCGCCAGGCCCACGCCTGGGGCCTGCCGGTGATGGCCGAGATGGTTCCCGGCGGCTTCGAGGGCGGCCCGGCAATGCGCACGCTGGCAGCGATCCAACTCTCCGCTCGCGTCGCCGCCGAACTCGGCGCCGACTGGGTGAAAATTCCCTACGTCGAGGGCTTCGAAGCGGTGGTCGAGAGATGTTTTGTGCCCGTGCTGGTGCTGGGCGGCCCGCATCTCGCCGACCCGGCAGCCACACTGACGATGGTGGGGCGGGCGATGCAGGCCGGGGCCGCCGGCGCGGTGGTGGGGCGCAATATCTGGAAGGCGGCGGACCCGAACGGAATGGCGCGAGCGTTGGCGAAAATCGTGCATCCACATCAGGTTTGATCTGGTGAACAGCCTGTGGGAGAATCAGCCATGAGCTACGATCTTGTTGTGAAAAATGGCGTTGTCGTCACCGCCGGCGCCACCTATCGGGCCGACATCGGCGTGCGGGCCGGCAAAATCGCTGCCATCGGCCAGGATCTGGGCGGCGAACAGACGGTTGATGCTGCCGGCAAGCTCGTCATCCCCGGCGGCGTAGACATCCACGTGCACATGCAGATGCCGCTGGGCGAGGAGGTGATCTCGTCCGACGATTTCTTCACCGGCACGCGGGCCGCGGCCTTTGGCGGCACCACCACGATCATCGATTTCGTGGAGCCGGGGCCGGAGCAGACGCTGGTCGAGGGACTGGCCGCTCGCCGGGCCGAAGCCGATCCCAAAGTCGTGATCGATTACGGCCTGCACATGACCATCGGCCCGCACGAGATCGCCAAGCTCGACCAGGTGCAGGCGGCCTACGGTGCCGGCTGCGGCAGTTTCAAGCTGTACATGGCCTACGGCTTCCGGCTGGATGACGGCCAACTGCTGCGGGCGCTGGAGGCGATCCGCGACGCCGGCGGCCAGCCGGTGATCCACGCCGAAAACTGGGATGTGATCTGCACGCTGATCGAGCGGCATCAGGCGGCGGGGCGGACAAGACCGCACTGGCACCCGCGCAGCCGTCCCGCCGCGCTCGAAGGCGAAGCCGCGGGCCGGGCCATCGATATCGCCAACTTCGTGGGCTTGCCCCTGCACATCTTCCACGTCTCCTGCGCCGAGGTGGTCGAGCGCATCCAGGCCGCGCGAGCCGCGGGCCGGCCGATCACGGGCGAGACCTGCCCGCAATACCTGTTCCTGACCTGGGACGCGTACGACGCGCCCGGTCTGGCCGGCGCGTTTCCCGTCTGTTCCCCGCCGATCCGGGACAAAACGCATCAGGACGCGCTGTGGCGGGCGCTGGCGCGGGGCGATTTACAGATGGTCACCACCGACCACTGCCCCTTCACCGCGCAGACCAAGGCGCTGGGCCTGCATGATTTCAGCCAGATCCCCGGCGGCGTGCCCTCGATCGAGATGCGGCTGGCGGGGGTGTATCAGGGCGTGGCGCGCGGGCATTTCTCGGCCAATCGCTGGGTCGAGTTGTGCTGCACCGCCCCCGCCCGGCTGATGGGGCTGAGCCAGAAGGGCGACATCGCGCCCGGCCTCGACGCCGATCTCGTCCTCTTCGACCCCGACCGCCGGGTGACGCTCTCCACCGCATTCCTGCACGAGCGCTGCGATTGGACGCCCTACGACGGCATCGAATTGCAGGGCTGGCCCGCCGCCACTATCAGCCGGGGCGAGGTCATCGTCCGGGAGGGCGAATTCCTGGGCGAGGCGGGGCGAGGGCGGTTTATCGCACGCCGCATCACTCCGCCATGACCAAATCCTCTATCCGTACCCCGCCTCCCGCCTGCAAACTCTGCCGCGCAGAGGCAATCCGGACCAAAAACTGCGGATCATTCTCCAGCCGATAATCGAACCAATCCTCTTCGGACTCGAACCCAATCAGAACACCTGCCGGTCTGCCGTGGCGCGTGATCACGATCTCTTCGTCCGCGGCGATGTGCAGATATTTGGAGAGACGTTTCCGGGTTTCTGTCAGGCTGATCTGTTTCATGAGACAAGACGATAGCCAAAATTCGTTATTCAGTCAACAATGCAATGGGGCGGATTACCTGCTGGCCTTCGCTCACTGATCTCTGACCTCTGAACATCATGCCCACCCACGACCTCCGCACCTACCTCGAAGTCCTCGAAACCCACGGCCGCCTGGCCCGCATCGCCAAGCCGGTCAGCCTGACGCATGAGCTGGCCGATGTGGCGGCAATGCTGGCCCGCAGCGGCGGCCCCGCGCCCCTGTTCAGCAACGTCGCCGGCGCAAACTGGCCGATCTTCACCAACGCCATCACCGATCAAAAGACCGCGGCCCTTGCCCTGGGCTGCGCCGAAAGCGAGATCATCGAAGTGATGGAGCGGGTGCTTGACCCGGCCCACGGCATCCCGCCCGTGCGCGTGGACGCCGCGCCCTGGCAGGCCAACGTCGTCAGCGGCGCGGACGCTGACGCCAATCTGCTGCCCCTGCCCACGCATTCCCGCGGGGATGGCGGCGCTTTCATCACCGGCGGCGTCATCATCAGCAAAGACCCGGTCACGGGCCGCGGCAATCTTTCGTACAACCGCATGCTGCGCCTGGGGCCGCGGCAGTTCGGCTTCAATGTCAACGAATGGCGGCATGTGGGCCAGTTCATAGCCGCCCGCGCCGACCCGCAAGCGCCTTTTCCCGTGGCTGTCGCCATCGGCCTGGACCCGGCCATCCTCATCGCCGCCGGGGTGAAGACCGAGGCGGACGAACTGACCATCGCCGGAGCGATCCGGGGGGCCGGAATCGAGACAGCGCGCGGGATCACGGTGGATGTCGACATCCCCGCCGGCGCCGAGATCGTGGTCGAGGGCCTGGTGCATCCGGCCCGGCGCCAGCCGGAGGGGCCGCTCGCGGAGTTCCACGGCTATCACGGTGAACTGTGGCCCAGCCCCACCTTCGAGGTCACGGCCATCTGCTGGCGCGATGACCCCATTTTCCAGACTATCATCCCCGGCTGGTACGAACACATCTACATCGGCAACGTGCTGCCGCGCGAGCCGCTGCTGCGCCGTTTCGTCCGCCACCTCAACCCCACCGCCAACGTGCACATCCCGCCCTACGCCAACGGCTTCCTGGCCATCATCCAGATCAAGCGAGACAACCCCGGCCAGCCCAAGAACCTGGCCATGGCGGCGATGACCGCGCACATCAACATCCGCAACGTCATCGTGGTGGACGAGGATATCGACATCTACGACCCCGGCGAAATCCATTGGGCGCTGACCAACCGTGTGGACTGGACACGGGACAGCTTCATCGTGCCCGATGCGCAGGGCCACGAAATGGACCCCGTCGCCCATCAGCGCGGGGTCGGCCCCAAACTCGGCGTCGACGCCACCTACAAGCGCGAGCGCCGCGAATATGGCGAACGCGTGAGTTATCCGATGGTGGATCTCAGCGCGTACCAATAGCCAAACGAGACGGCGAGCGCTATACTATCTGGGCATGATTTTTCGTCGCGCCTGAGGAGTTTTTCCAGATGAACATCACCATGAAAGCCATCGAAGAGACAGGTTTCATCGATCAAAGCCGCCGCTTGCAACTCGACAGACCGCTTCCCATCGAAGGTCCCAGGCGCGTGCGCGTGATCGTCCTGTACGCCGCAGATGGGGATTTGGATGAGCGCGAGTGGTTGCAGGCGGCCGCCGGCAATCCTGCTTTCGCATCGCTCAACGAACCGCAGGAAGATATCTACTCGCTGGCAGACGGCAAACCCTAGCAGCAAGAAAACCAGCCGTAGTGCGCAAAAACTCGAATTATTGACACCGATCCTTATTTAAGAAGGTTAACGCATGGAAATCGTCATGCCCCGCCTGGGCCTCACCATGACCGAAGGCACGCTGGCCCAGTGGCTGAAGCAGCCGGGCGATGCCGTCGCCGCCGGCGAGATCCTGTTTTTGTTCGAGAGCGAAAAATCGACGATGGAGTACGAGGCCCCGGTGGATGGTGTGCTGGGCGAGATCCTGGTGGCCGCGGGCGCGACCGTGGTCTGCGGCACGCCGGTGGCCGTGCTGGAAACGGCGAGGGGCGAGGAACAGGTGAGGCGAGGAGGCGAAGAATCAGGCGTCATCATCGCCTCATCTTCTCATCTTCTCATCGCCTCATCAATCCATCAAACCATCGCCACGCCCGCGGCCAAACGCCGGGCGCGAGAACTGGGCGTGGATTTGGCGACGCTGGCCGGGCGCGGACCGAATGGTCGGGTGCAGCTGGCGGATGTGGAGCAGGGAGCAAGGGGGCAAGGGGGCAAGGGGCAGGG
>JABWBG010000378.1 GCA_013360575.1 Caldilineales bacterium | reverse complement strand
GGGGGCGGCAGCACCGGCGGCGGCACGACAGGCGACCTGGCTACGCTGGCCGCGCAGTTGCAGCGCATCGAGGACAAGCTGAACCGCATTGCTGAACGGTTTGGCATTCCGGGCTGAGCCTGGGCAGAGTCAACACAGCAGCCGGGGCGAGGCGAACGTTCCGGCTGCTGTGTGGCGACGCACAACCGCCCCCCACAAAAGCGCATCCCCCATGAACGACACGCTCATCTATGCCAACGGCATCGACGCCCTCACCGGCGAGCCGCTGCTGCCGCCGCTGCCTGTCGAGGTGGTGGCGGCCAAAGCCCAGGATCGGCCCATCACCCCTGCGGCGCTGGAGGAGCTGCGGCAACGCCTGCGTGTGGTGCAGGGCGCGGGGACAACGCGCGGCATCATGGCCGGGTTCGACGCCAATGATCTGGCCGAGGCCGGCTGGGGCGTGATCTTTGCCGCCGATCGATAGCGCATCCCCGCCCTGCGCGAGGCGTTGACGCCGCTGCTGCAGGCGCGCCAGGCGCAGGCGGGTGCGCGCTATCGGGATGAAACCATCCGCCCCGACTTCCTCTACCAGCCGCACGAATCGAAATTATCGTGGCTGCAGCGCAATGGCGGCGGGCCGGGCAGGGTTGATCCCCGCAAATTACCCTATTATCTACTGATTGTGGGGGATCCCGCGGAAATATCCTATGATTTCCAATGTCAGCTCGATTTGGCGCACGCGGTCGGACGCATCCATTTTGATACACTGGACGAATACGCCAGCTACGCCAGCAGCGTTGTGGCTGCCGAGGATCCCCGCCAGCCGCGGACTTTGGCGCGGCAAGCCGCCTTTTTCGGTGTGCGCAATGGCCCCGATCAGGCCACGCAACTCAGCTCCGGATCGCTGATCGCGCCTCTGGCGGATAGCCTTGGCCGGCAACTGGGCGACTGGGAGGTGCAACACTGGCAGCACGCCGCGGCCAACAAAGATCGCCTGGCGCGGCTGCTGGGCGGCGAGGAGACGCCCGCGTTCCTGTTCACGGCCAGCCACGGCATGGGCTTTCCGGGCAGCGGGCACCCCCGGCAACGGGCCGAGCAGGGCGCGCTGATCTGCAGCGATTGGCCGGGACAGGGCATCCCCCGCGGGCGGCATTTCCTGGCGGCGGAGGATATCGGCAGCGACGCCCATCTGCACGGGTTGATCGCCTTTTTCTTTGCCTGTTACGGCGCGGGCACACCGCAGTATGATGACTTTGCCATCGCTACTCGCGCAAAACAGGGGGAATGGCTTGGCGGCCTGGAGCAGTTCGATCCGATTGAAATCGCGCCGCAGCCCTTCGTGGCCCGGCTGCCGCAGCGCCTGCTCGGCCACCCCAATGGCGGCGCGCTGGCCGTGGTGGGGCACGTGGATCGAGCCTGGGGCAGCTCGTTCATCTGGGAAGGCGCGCAGCAGGTCGCCACCTTCGAGAGCGCGCTCACCCGCCTGTTCCGGGGCGACCGGGTGGGGCTGGTCATGGAAGATTTCAATGACCGTTATGCTGAGTTGGGGGCGGAAGTTGCCGAGCGCATCAAAGCCCTCAAATTTCACGGGATCGTACCACCGGCCGAGTTGGCTCATCTGTGGACGGCGAGCAGCGACGCCCGCAACTATGTGGTGCTGGGGGATCCGGCGGTGAGGTTGGTGGGGGCGGCCGGTCATGCGGCCGCGGCGGCGCGGCGACGAGGCATTCAGCGACTGGACGACGGTTGAGGTGGCGGCGACAGTAGAGACGCCGAGATTTAGTTCCAGATTAGATACTATCTCTTATGGAACTATTTTATGTGGAACCAATTGCGTGACGATGCTGGCCAGTTTCGGTTGAGAATATCCATGACCCCAACCACCTACCGCAACTTCGACCTCCTCCTCACCCGCGCCGGCGCGCGCACAACAAGGCCAGGGCAGACGTTGGTCAACAGAGCCACCGAGATTTAGTTCCAAATCAGATACTATTTCTCATAGAACTATTTTGTATAAAACTAATTGTGTGATATAGTAGAGTCGTTGCTGAATAGCGGAGGAGGATAGAGTTCCCCTACCCCAGCGAGTTGTTATGCGGCCGCAGCCCGAAGCACTCGTTTCTGGATGCGAGG
>JABWBG010000100.1 GCA_013360575.1 Caldilineales bacterium | reverse complement strand
CGGCCGACGTGGCGACGCTGGAGGCTCCGGCGAAGATCGCCATGGCGCGGGAGGCGGAGCGGGCGGCCCTGGCGATCGATCCGCGCATTAACAACTCGGGAGGCGCCAGTTTTGGCCCCCCCCTGCGGGCGTGGCAGGCCGCGATCGCCGCGGCAGAGGAGGAAGCGACGCGGTTGGGCCTCAGCGAGGTGCGGGTGGCGGTGCGCGGGGTGGACCCGGCGCAACAGGGAGACCCGGCTGTCGTCGCCCTGTTGATCGGCAATCCCCCCTGGGCGCGCTTTGTGGCGCCGGCAGCAGCAGGGGAACCGGCGCTGCTGCTGAAAGCAGGGCAGCCCAGCCTCTATTTGTGGACGCTGCCCGGCGATGAGGCCCTGGCCCGCCGGGGCGAGCTGGTCTGGCAGGGGCAGATGGCGACAGGGCTGCCGCCGGCCCGCCTCTACCGCCTGCCCCCGGTCGCAGAGATCGATCTGGACATCACCTGGCTGCCGCAGCCGGCGCAGTTCGATGCCGGGCTGGCGCTGATTGCCTATGCCTTCCCCCCGCCGGGCGCGCTGACCCCACGGGTGACGCTGGTGTGGCAAGTGCTGACCCCGCCAGAGGAGGCGCGGCAGCGCGATCTCACCCTCTTCAACCACATCTACGATCAGACCGGCGCGCGTGTGGCCCAGGCGGATGGGTTTGCCCTGCTCAGCCGCGACTGGTGGCCGGGAGATGTGGTCGTGCAGCCGTATGAGATCGACTTGCCCGCGGGCGAATATCGCTGGCAGACCGGCATCTACAGCCGCAGCGATGGCGGGCGCGCGGCCCTGTTGGATGGCGGAGACGCCTTCACCCTGCCGCCGCTGCTGTGGCCCTGAGCCTGTTTGGCGGCCCTGCGATCTTCCCCTCCCCCGCCTGCTCTGCTATAATCCCCCCTCGCTCGCGCCTGGCCCCCGCTTTCTACGCTGCACTGCCCGGCGCCCTACGCATCTCCCGCACCCCATGAGGTACCCCATCGTGATGTCCCATCGCCCCTGGCAGGCGCTGTTGTTGGCGATCCTGCTGCTGCTCGCCCTTTCGGCCTGCGGGCTGGGCCAAGAAGCCCTGCCCGAACCCACGCCCACGCGCACCCCGCACGCCACGTTCACTCCCACACCGGAGGGTCAGGTGGCGAACGCCCATCTTTTCCAAACACCCGTCGCCGCCGAATCTGCCGCCACCACGGTAGCGATGTTGCCCACCGACACGCCCACCCCCATCCCCACCGACACGCCCATTCCCGAACCCACAGCCACCTTCACCCCCGAACCGACGCCGACGCCGCAGGCCCCGGTCATCTTCTCTGGCCAGGTGGTGAATGTGCGCAGCGGCCCCGGCACGAATTACGGGGCCGTCGGCCAGATCTCGCCCAACCAGCGTTACACCGTCACCGGCAAAAACCAGGCCTCCACCTGGTGGCAGATCGACTTCAACGGGCGCGAAGGCTGGGTGATCGACGATCTGGTCAGCAGCGAAGGCGTGTTCGATGGCGTGCAGGTGGCATCCGCGCCGCCGCCGCCGCCCACGGCCACGCGCCGCCCGCCCACGGCCACGCCTGTGCCCGCAGCCACCCAGCCGCCGGCCCGCCGCTACGAATTCAACATCGCCGTGGTAGGCGCCTGCCGCCGCCAGCCCGGTGGCAACTGGTTCGCAGGCACGGTGTACAAAGGGGGCCAGCCGGCCAACGGCTACCGTGTCGTCTTCAGTTACGCCGCGGATGGGCCTTGGGCCACAGGCCCGGCGATCAGCGGCCCCCATCCTGGCTATGAAAACTGGGCGCCCGGTTATTACAGCCACATCATCAGCGCGGCAGGGGCCATCGCCGGCACCTGGCATGTGTGGATCGTGGATCCCAACGGCGCCCGCATCTCCGAGATCGCCAGTTGGACCAGCACCGGCCCCGGCGAAGGCTGCAACGAAGCGGTGGTCGATTTCGACAGCCGCTGAACCCCGTTCCGAATTGCGGGTTCAGCGTTCTGGCCCGCACGAATTAACAAAGCCGAGCCATCGCGCTCGGCTTTGTTTTCATCTTGGTTACTGCAACGATGCTCCCATCCACCCCCGAACTGGATGACAGCGTCCCCCCCTGCGCCGACGGAAGGTTGGCGATCAGAGTTGGCGCGGCGAGTAGCCGGCAGCGGACGCGCCTGGCTGTCGCCGGGCGTCGATCCTATTGCCGAGTTGATCGAGGATCGAGTGCGCGAGGACGAAGAGGAAGGGCTTACAGAGGCCATACATCCTTCGTCTGTCTACACCACATAAATCAAACGCTCGCCCAGCACCCGCAGATCGCCGAGAAATTGCTCGAGGCTGGGCCCCTGCCACCAGCGCACCTGCTGCCAATCCTCTTCCGTGGCCGAAAGCAGCACGCGCGCCAGGTCGGGTGCGAAAATGCCGGCCGCTTTCGAGTGCGCGTTCGTGATCGCTTCCTCCAGTGAAAGCCCCATGCGGGTGCAAAAACCCCAGATATCCGCCAGATCTTTAGCGGCGGCGCGATCCAGCGCCGCCGTTACTTTGTTGGCCAGGATATTTTCCGGGCTATCCAGGCGGCCCAGGATGGGGTGCTGGCGAATGTCGCCAACACGCGCGGGGACATCGTTGATGAATTCAACGCGGAGGGAGGTGTCATTTTGATCGAGCACCAAACGCAAAAAGCGAACATCTTTACGGACCACCTGAAGTTGCCAATCGCCTACTCCTGCCAGCGCATCGGTGCAAAGCTCGGCCCAGAGTTGAAACCGCTCATCATGGTTGACGAAGAAATCCAGGTCGTCGGAGAAGCGATGCTGAAGATAGCCGCGGGCCGAAGCAGTGCCGCCGGTCAGGTAAAAGCCCGTATCCAATTCGCTGAGCA
This sequence comes from Caldilineales bacterium, assembly GCA_013360575.1. Taxonomy (GTDB): domain Bacteria; phylum Chloroflexota; class Anaerolineae; order J102; family J102; genus JABWBG01. The sequence continues at coordinate 9,023 of JABWBG010000100.1, read as the reverse complement.
GAGCTAGAGCCTTGTCCTGAAGTGGATAAAGCTTGTCAAAATAGAAATTTGCTTCCATATCGGCCAACTATACAAGTTTGGAATGCTGCCGCGGCAGCCAATTCGTCAAAAAATCCAGCCCCCGCTTGACCGAGTTCGATCTCACCCTCCCCCGCCACCTCGGCCACCCCTCCACCAGCGCTTCGAAGCCCAGCTTCTGCACGATCTCTGGATAGGGCGCGTATTCCAGCAGCCGCACCGCCGCCCAATCGCGATCCAGCCGCCCCCACGTCAATTCCCCAGCCAACATCGCATCGAACATGGCTTCGTCGATGTCATAATCCCACACATAGGGCAGGCGTTTGCGGGGTAACGTGCTGGTAGTTGCCATCCTGGTCTCCTTCTGGCAAGATTTTAACACACCCATTCCCTGATCACTGAATACTGAACACTGAACACTGAACACTGAACACTGAACACCATGACCCTCCGCCGCCTCGCCATCCTCCTCTTCTTGCCCATCCCCCTGCTGGCCTGCACCCTGATCCTGGCCCTGGGCTGGCGCGGCGGCGCCCTGTTCACCCTCACCGGCGAGGAGGCCTTCTCTGCCCAGATCAAGGGCTTGACCGACCTCAGCGCCGACCTGCTGCGCCCCCGGCTCGACCTCGCCCCCGACACCCCCGCCGCGCACAGCGGCGTCAACCCCTTCGGCGTCAATGTCTTCCTGGAGCAGGAGCCAGACCCCGCCGTGCGCGAGCAGGTCGTGCAAATGGCCGCGGCTGCCGGCTTCAAATGGCTGCGGCAGGAATTCGTCTGGGAAGATATCGAGATCCACGGCAAAGGTGATTTCGAGGATCGCCGGCACGAGCCGCAGCGCTCCGCCTGGGAAAAATATGATCAGATCGTCGATCTGGCCGAGCAGTATGGCCTGGGCGTGATCGCGCGGGTGAGCAATCCGCCGGAATGGACGCGGGCAGGAGGGAATGAGGTCGGCCCCTACGCGCCCCCGGACGATTACCAGGACTTCGCCGACTTCGTCAGCGCCCTGGTCGGCCGCTACCGGGGCCGCATCCGCTACTACCAGCTTTGGAACGAGCCGAATATCTATCCCGAATGGGGCAACTACGCCATCAGCCCGGAGGACTACACCCGCCTGCTCTGCGCCGGCGCGGCCGCGGCCCGCGCCGCTGACCCCGAAGTCGTGATCATCAATGGGGCGCTGGCCTCCACCATCGTCCTCGACCCCGCGGCCCCGCCCCCCGGCAACGCCCTCAACGATTTCCTCTTCCTGCAGCGCATGTACGACGCCGGGGCCAAGCAGTGCTTTGATATCGTGGCCATGCAGGGCTACGGCCTCTGGTCTGGCCCCAGCGACCGCCGCATGAACCCGCGCGTGCTCAACTTCAGCCGCCCCCTGTTCATGCGCGACCTCATGGTGCAGAATGGCGACGCCGCCAAAGCGATCTGGATCAGCGAGATGAACTGGAACGCCGTGCCCGACGCCCTGCCCGACAAGCGCTTCGGACAGGTTTCCGAGGCGCAACAGGCCCGCTATCTGGCCCTGGCCTACGACCGCCTGCAGCAGGACTGGCCCTGGCTGGGCGTGGCCAACACCTGGTACTTCAAGCGCCCCGACTTCACCTGGCGAGAGGAAGGCAAGCCGGAATACTACTTCCGCCTGGTCGAGCCTGATTTCACGCCGCTGCCGGTCTACAACAGCATCAGCGCCTACGCCAACGCCGTCGCCGCCAGCCCCGTGCTCTACCCCGGCGCGCACCCGCCCGACCATTGGGGGCTGCAATCTGCCGGTTATCGCCTTGAAGCCAACCCCGACGCCCTACTCGGCCAGATGGGCGTTCTACCCGCGGGCGCAAGCCTGCGCGTGCAGATCGAGGGCGTCTCGCTGCGACTCTACCCGCCGCCGGGCGCCGGCCCCACCCTCGTCCATGTCCGTGTGGATGGCGCGGCCCCGCGTTCCCTCAGCTATGAGCCGGATCGGCCGCTGCGCATCCGCGCGGGCAAGCAAGGCCGGCACACCATCGAGCTCTCCGCCGACCATGATCTGTGGGTGGCGCAGTGGCGAGTGATGGATCAGGGCCGATCGGGGCTATTCTTCCCCCTGCTGGGCGGATTCACCCTGCTGTTCCTGCTCTATTTCCTGTGGGTGGCGAGGGCGCTGGCCGCGCGGCGGCGCAAATCCTCATCAAGTATTAATCCTATGTATGATTTATCGCATGCCAGGGCCGGCGGGCCGATGGTATAATCCGCCCATACCTTTGACCCCTGCTCCCCACCCCCGTTTGGCTTGATTCTCATGATGCGACGATTGCTACTGGCCCTGATCTTCCTGCTGCTGTTGGCCGCGCCGGCGCTGGCCCAGGAGGGCGACCCGGCCGACGCGCTGCAAAAGGACCTGTGGTGCCCGATCTGCCAGGGCATCCGCCTGGATGTGTGCGACCAAAAAGTGTGCGAACAGATGCGGGAGATGATCGACCAGGAATTGGCCGCGGGCAACTCGCCAGAGCAGATCAAAGCCCAGTTCATCGAGTTGTATGGCCCGGTGGTGCTGGGCGAGCCGCCGCGGCAGGGCTTCTATCTCACCGCCTGGATCCTGCCGATTCTGCTATTGGTGGCCGGGTTGGCCGTGGTGGTGTGGCTGACGCGACGCTGGGTGCAAAAACCCGCGACCGCCCCCGCGGCCATCGCCACAGCCGCCGCCTCACCCGAAACGGCCCCTGATCCCTACCTCGCCCGCGTGGAAAAGGAGCTGCAAGATCTATGAACAACGCTGTCACTTCTTCGCCCGGCGCCGGCGATCAGCCGCCGCGCAGCCGGCGGGGCGGCGTGATCCTTTTTGGCGCGCTGGCCCTGGTCGGGATCGGGCTGCTGGCCGTGTTCTATTACGGCATCCTCAACCCCCCCAGCCGGCGGGCCAGCGAGGGCCTGGCCCCCGATTTCCAGATCACCACCTATGACGGCGAGGCAATGGCGCTGTCCGATTTCCGGGGGACGCCGGTGGTGTTGAATTTCTGGGCCAGTTGGTGCGTGCCCTGCCGGGATGAACAGCCGCTGTTACAGGCCTATTGGCAGCGCTATCAGGGCGAAGTTGTCTTCCTGGGGCTGAACTATCTCGATCAGCGGCCCAACGCCCTGGCCTATCTGGCCGAATTCGGCGTCACCTACCCCAACGGGCCGGACATGGGCAGCCGCATCTACAGCGCGTACCGGGTGCAAGGCGTGCCCGAAACCTTCTTCATCGACGCGGCGGGCCAGGTGCAGGGCGTGCATGTGGGGCCGATGACCGCCCGCGATCTGGAACAGCGCATCTCGCAACTGCTGAATCCCACTTTCTAAGAGGAATCGATACATGGCCGATTTGGGTTATCTTTCCCTGGTATTGGCGTTCATCGTCACCCTGTATGGCATCGCCATCAGCCTGATCGGGGCCTGGCGGCGGGATGAACTGCTGGCGCTGAGCGGGCGCAATGCCCTCTTTGCGGTGGCGGCGCTGGTGACACTGGCCACAGTAGCGATGTGGTATCTGCTGATCAGCAATGATTTCTCCAACGAGTATGTGGCCAGCCATAGCGAGCGCTCATTGCCCCTCTTCTACCGCTTCTCGGCCCTGTGGGGCGGGCAGGCCGGCTCTCTCCTCTTCTGGGGCTTCATGATGGCGCTGTACAACGTCGCGCTGACGGCTGTGGTCTGGAAGCGGGACCTGAAACGGGGGGCCTATCTGGTAGCCACGCTGCTGGCCGTGCAGTTGTTCTTCCTGACGATTGTCCTGTTTGCGGCCAACCCCTTCAACCGGCTGTGGGTGCTGCCCAGCGGCGCCACAACCGGCGCCATCTTCCGGCCCGAAGGCGCAGCCCTCTTCATCCCGGCAGATGGCTCTGGCCTCAACCCGCTGCTGCAAAACTATTGGATGGTCTTCCATCCCATTTTCCTCTACCTGGGTTATGTGGGGCTGACCCTGCCCATGGCCCTGGCGGTGGCCAATCTGGCCGCGGGCAAGCTGGATAATAGCTGGGCGCGCGAAGTGCGGGTGTGGAACCTGATCCCCTGGATCTTCCTCACCATCGGCATCCTCATGGGCAGCCAATGGGCCTACCTGGAACTGGGCTGGGGCGGCTTCTGGGCCTGGGACCCGGTAGAAAACGCCTCGCTCATCCCCTGGCTGACGGCCACCGCCTTCCTGCACAGCATCATGATTCAGCAGCAGCGGGGCATGCTGAAGGTGTGGAATGTGACGCTGGCCTTTCTCGGCTTCTGGCTGGTGATCATCGGCACCTTCATCACCCGCAGCGGCATCATCGACTCGGTGCACTCCTTCGCGCTCTCGAACGTGGGGCCGCTCTTCCTCAGCTTCATCCTCCTCACCTTTGTGGGATTTCTGGCCCTGCTGTGGCAGCGGCTGCCGCAGTTGCAGTCAGACGCGGAGTTGGATTCGATGCTGAGCCGCGAATCTGCTTTTCTTTATGTCAACGTGCTTTTCCTGGTGGCAACCTTTGCCACCCTTTTCGGCACCCTCTTCCCCATCATCTCCGAGGGCATCACCAACACCAAGATCGCGGTCAGCGCCCCCTATTTCAACAAGGTAGATGGGCCCATCTTCCTCGGCATCCTGCTGTTGATGGGCATCGGGCCGCTGTTGGGCTGGCGGCGCAGCTCGCCCGGCATGCTGCGCAAGAGCCTGGCGCCCCCCACTGCTTTTGCCCTGGCCACCATCGCCGTCATCTACCTGATCGTGACCCGGCAATGGCTGCCGGTGCTGGCCTGGGGGGTGTGCGCGCTGGTGCTGGGGACAATCTTCTGGGAGTATTTCCGCGGGGCCAGGGCTCGTCGCAGCGTCACCGGCGAAAGCTGGCCCCTGGCCCTGCTGCGGGTGATGGCGCGCAACCAGCGCCGCTACGGCGGCTACATCGTGCATCTGGGCGTGATCATGATTGCGCTGGCCATTGTCGGGGCCACCACATTCCAATTCAATCTCAAGAAAAGCCTGTCTCTGAATGAGGAGGCCACCCTGGCCGGTTATACCTTCACCTATACAGGGCTGGAGTCGGAAAAGGCATCCAATCACGACATCATGATCGCCAATGTGCTGGTGGAGAAGAATGGCAAGATCGTCGGCACCTTGAAGCCACGGATGAATTTCTACGCCAACATCAGCGGCCGCGACATGGGCCCCACCACGGAAGTGGGCCTGCGCACCAATCTGGTCGAGGATGTGTACATCGTCTTCAACGGCTGGGAAGACAATGGCAGCCTGGCCGCCTTCGAATTTTTCGTCAATCCGCTGATGTTGTGGATGTGGCTGGGCGGGATCGTGATGGTCATCGGCACAACCTTTGCCATCTGGCCCCTGCCCAAGCCCGCCCCCCGCCGCGTCCCCGCCGCCAGCGTAGTAACCAACTAACCAACCAACCAACCAACCAACTAACCAACCAACCAACTAACCAACTAACCAACTAACCAACTAACCAACTAACCAACCCACCAACCAACCCAACCATGTGGTTTATCATCGCTTTCCTCCTGATTCTGATCGTTGCGGCGGGAGTGCTGTGGCCTTATTTGCGGCCGCAGCGGCTGGCCCCTGCCACGGTGGAGCTTGACCCCCGCCTGACGGAGCTGTACATGCAGCGCGATATGCTGTATCAGGCCATCCGCGACGCTCAGTTCGACCTTGAAACCGGCAAACTCTCGCAAGAGGATTTCGCCGGCCAGAGCGGCCATCTCAAGCAGCAGGCGGCGGAGACGCTGCGCGCCATCGACACGTTGGAAGCGCAACTGGTGGCCCCGGCCATCGACCAGCAGATCGAGGCCGCGGTGGCCGCGGCGCGGCAGATGCCCCCAGCCCTCAAGAGCAGCGCCGGCAATGGCCACGCCCCCCTGCCCGCGCCCCGCGCCCAGGCCGCCTCCGTCTTCTGCACCCAGTGCGGCGCCCCCCTCCGCGCCGATGACCGCTTCTGCGCCCGCTGCGGGTCAGTGGTCAGTGGTCAGTAGTCAGTGGTCAGTGGTCAGTATTCAGTATTCAGTATTCAGTAGTCGGTATTTGATATTTGATATTTGATATTCGGTATCTGGCAATCATCGCATAAAAACAACGAAACGCATCACATATTACGTTTTACGCATTACGTTTTACGTTTTACGCATTACTTTTTACGCAATACAGCAACATTTCACCAATCTACCAATCTACCAATCTACCAATCTACCAATCCCCCCCCAATGACCCCATCCCCCCCCTTTCCCCCCGGCTTTTTGTGGGGCACAGCCACAGCCGCGTATCAGATCGAAGGCGGCTGGAATGAAGATGGCAAAGGCGAATCGATCTGGGATCGCTTCAGCCACACATCCGGCAAAATCATCGACGGCAGCAACGGCAACGTCGCCTGCGACCATTACCACCGCTGGCCCGCAGATGTGCAGTTGATGGCCGACCTGGGCCTGAAAGCCTACCGCTTCTCCATCGCCTGGACGCGCATCCTGCCCAGCGGCCGGGGCCAGGTGAACCAGGCCGGGCTGGATTTCTACAGCCGCCTGGTCGACGCCCTGCTGGCAGCCGGCATCACCCCCTTCATCACCCTCTACCACTGGGATCTGCCGCAGGCCCTGCAAGATGCCGGCGGCTGGCCGGCGCGGGCCACAGCCGAGGCCTTCGTCGAATACGCCGACGTGGTCAGCCGCAGCCTGGGCGACCGCGTCAAACATTGGATCACGCACAACGAACCCTGGTGCACCAGCTTTCTCGGCCATCAGGTTGGGGAACACGCGCCCGGACGATACGACATGCGCCAGGCCCTCGCCACTTCGCACCATGTGCTGCTCTCGCACGGGCTGGCCGTGCCGGCCCTGCGGCGCAACAGCCCCGGCAGCGAAGTCGGCATCACCCTCAACTTCACCTACGCGCAGGCAGCATCGCCCAGCGTCTACGATCAAACCCTGGCCCGTTGGGCTGACGGCTACTTCAACCGCTGGTTCACCGAACCCCTCTTTGGCCGCGGCTATCCTGCCGATATGACGGCCAGCTACACCCAGACCTTCATCCCCGACGGCCTCACCTGGGTACAGCCGGGCGACATGGCCGCCATCGCCACGCCGCTCGATTTCCTCGGCGTCAACTACTACACGCGCGAGATCTTCCGCGATCAAAGCGCCAAAGACAACCTGCCGCAAGAAGTCTTCCCCGCGCCCGACGAGGAGAGGACGCTGATGGGCTGGGAGATCTACCCCGAAGGCCTGTACCGCCTGCTCAACCGCCTGCATTTCGAGTACCAGATCCCCAAATTATACGTGACCGAAAATGGCGTCAGCTGGCCAGATGCCGTGGACGCCGCCGGCCAGGTGCACGACCCCCGGCGCATTCGCTATCTGCACGACCATTTCGCAGCCGCACAGCGCGCCCTTGCCGCCGGCGTGCCCCTGGCCGGCTATTTCGTCTGGTCGCTCATGGACAACTTCGAATGGGCCAAAGGCTACAAACAACGGTTTGGCCTGATCTACGTCGATTATGAGACACAGACGCGCATCCCCAAGCACAGCGCCGCGTGGCTGCGCCGCGTGATCGCCGCCCACCAACTGCTGCCGCCCGCCGCGACATGAACACCTTCCCGCCGCCCGGTTTCACGCGCACCCACTCGGCCATCCCTGGCATCGAAGTGTACATGCCGGCGGCGGAGAAAGTCGAGCACCAGGAGGTGGTGCTCTTTCGCTGCCCGCAATGCGGCGGGGATCGCGCCTACAACCTGGCGGAGCGCGGCCTGACCTGCACCAGTTGCGGCTATCACGAGCCGGCGCCCCAGGCCGCCGTGGGCCGCCAGGCGCAGAGCTTCGAATTCACCGGCGAGACCATGGAACGGGTCGCCCACGGCTGGGGCGAGGCCCGAACCGACATCACCTGCCAACAGTGCGGGGGGCGCAGCACCGCGCCGGCCAAAATGCTGACCCACGCCTGCCCCTTTTGCGGGTCGCACAAAGTGGTGCAGCGCGCCGCGCCGCAAGATGTACTCCGCCCTCGCTTCCTCGCCCCTTTCCAGATCGACGCCGAAACATGCCAGCGCCAGTTCCAGACCTGGCTGCGCGGCCATTGGCTCGTCCCGGCAGGATTGCGGCGTAAGGCCCAGGCCAGCGGGGAGAGCCTCTCGCTGCTGGCCAACGTTTCGTTCAGCCGGCCTCGACCCTACAGCGACGCGCCCTTCACCCCCTTGTACCTGCCCTTCTGGACCTTCAGCGCCGACGCCCACGCCCACTGGCGGGCCGAGGTGCGCAAACAACGGCGAGTGGGCAACAAAACCTATTTCTACTGGACATGGGAACAGGGCCGCCTGCGCCAGAGCTTCCGCGATCTGCTGGCCTCCGGCTCCGCCCATGTCAACCCCCGCTTCCTGCACCGCCTCTACCCCTTCGATCTCGAAGCGCTGACGCCCTACGCCCCCGCCTATCTGGCCGGCCTGCGCGCCCAGGCCTACGAAACCCCGCTGGACGAGGCCTGGGACAAGGCCCGCAACTTTATGCGCGCAGAGATGCGCCGCCGCTGCCAGCAGCAACCCTCAGGGCCAACAATACGCAACTTCGCCATCACCCTCGATTATAGCGACGAAAGCTGGCGCTACATCCTCCTGCCCATCTTCCTGGCAACCTACACCTTCAACAACCGCGTCTATCAAGTGCTGATCAATGGCCAGACCGGCAAAGTCGCGGGCCAGCGTCCCGCAGACTGGCACAAGATCGGGCTGATCGCCCTGATTTGGCTGCTCCTCTCCGGCATGCTCATCTTTCTGCCGCAGATTTTCTTGACGCCGGACACGCTGGCCGCGCTGATCGCGGCGGCCGGCTTCTTCCTCCTCGTCGCCGGCTTCATCCTGCTCCTCTTCCTCATCTTCACCGCCCTGCGCATGGACGATGACTGACCCCACCCCCCTGCCCGGCTGGGGCGACGCGGCCCGCCTCTACCACTGCCACCGCTGCGACTGGGCATTCGTCGCCCTGGCAGCGGAGCGGCGCTGCCCCCACTGCGCCGGCGACCTCCTGCGCCCCCT
>JABWBG010000377.1 GCA_013360575.1 Caldilineales bacterium | reverse complement strand
AGCCACGGCGACCATCGCGACTGGTTGCGCGAGGTGCGGACCTGAAGCTCGAGGCGTTCGGCGGGCCCGAGCGGGAGGGCCGTCTGAACCGAGGCGACGGCCCGCGCGGCGGCGAATCCCGCCGGCACGGACGGGGATGTGTGGAGCGTCCAGCCATCGGAGGAGAGGCAGGTCGTGGGAAGGTCGGCGACGTTCAGGACAGGCATGGCCGGCGGAGGGGAGCCGGGGGCGGAAGGATGTCTCCGCCACGCTCCGTGGTTCGCGTTGATTGTGGCGGGGGAGGCGGGCAAGCCCTCGTCGCACTCGCCCGACCCTTCGCCGCCGGACCTGCACCCATGCCTGCTCCCCAGCGCGATCCCCAGCGCCTGCTCGCCGAAGCCTCCGCGCGCATCGCGGTGCGCGACATCCAGCGCCGCCATGACCTGCGCTCCATCCTCGCCGTGCAGTGGTGGGAGCTGACGCTCGGCATCCTCATCTTCCCGATCGCGCTGGGCATCTTCCTGCTGCTGGTGCGGCTGGCCGAGTTCGATCTGGGCGAGTGGGAGGGGCTGGATTATGAAGTGCTGCGCCATGAGAAGCGTTTGTGGGCGCGTATGGCCGCGGATCCCTCCTTCGCGCCGCCGGGCGGGGAATCGGCGCGCAATTTTGCCCTGCGGCTGCTGGCCGGCGTGCGCGAGATCGCCGCGGCCCACGCCGGCCAGCGCGTGATCCTGGTCAGCCATGGCGGGGCGCTGGCCACGGCCCTGGCCATGATCTTACATGCCGAGGGCAACCGCTGGCCGGAATATCAGATGGGCAACTGCGCGCTGAGCGAGTTGGCCTTCACCCCGCAGCCGCAACTGCTGCGCTTCAACGAAGTCGCGCATTTGCAGGCGATTGGGGTGTTGGACAAGTGGTAAGCGCGAGGCAGGGGCCGGTCGTGGCTCAGGCCGTGACGGGGATGGCGCGCGCCGCGGTTGGCAGGGGCGGCAGGGTCTCGTTCTCCCGCCCGGCGATGAACTCTTCCACCAGGTGGCGGGCGACGTCGTCGGTGAATTGCACCGGCGGCGATTTCTTGAAATAGGCGCTGGGCGCGACCAACGCCCCGCTCAGGCCCCGATCCAGCCCGATCTTGGCGCAGCGCACCGCGTCGATGATCACGCCGGCGCTGTTGGGGCTGTCCCACACCTCCAGTTTCAGCTCCAGGTTCAGGGGGACGTCGCCGAAGGTCGTGCCTTCGATGCGGATGTGGCACCATTTGCGGTCTCCCAGCCAGGGCACGTAATCGCTGGGGCCAACGTGGACATCCTCTTCGGCCAGGGGGTGTGTGGTGATCTGGCTGGTGACGGCGTTGGTTTTGGAGATTTTTTTGCTCTCCAGCCGCGAGCGTTCCAGCATGTTCAGGAAGTCGGTGTTGCCCCCGAAGTTGAGTTGATAGGTGCGGTCGATGCGCACGCCCCGGTCTTCGAACAGGCGGGTGAGCACGCGGTGCGTGATCGTGGCCCCCACCTGGCTTTTGATGTCGTCGCCGATCACCGGCAGCCCGGCGCGGCGGAAACGGCCCTGCCAATAAGGCTCGCGGGCAATGAAGACGGGAATGGCGTTGACAAAGGCGCAGCCGGCCTCTAGCACCTGCTCCACGTACCATTTGGTGGCCATTTCGCTGCCCACGGGCAGGTAATTGATCACCACATCGGTCTTGGTGTCGCGCAGGATCTCGACAATCGGCGCGGTGGGACCGGGCGCTTTGCTGATCACCTCGCTGAGGTATTTGCCCAGGCCGTCGTGGGTCATGCCGCGCTGCACCGGCACGCCCAGCCGCGGGGGCGTGGCAAAGCGATAGGTGTTGTTCTGCCCGCGGAAGATCGCTTCGGAAAGGTCGTAGCCCACTTTGTCGGCGTCGATATCGAAGGCGGCGGTGAATTCGATGTCGCTGATGTGGTAGCCGCCGAGATCGACGTGCATGAGGCCGGGCACGAGGTCGCCGGGGATGGCGTCGCGGTAGTAATGGACGCCCTGGACGAGGGAGGAGGCGCAGTTGCCAACGCCGATGATGGCGACGCGGACTTTGTCGGACATGGTGAGGCTCCTGGGGGGGTGGTTGGGTGGTTGGGTGGTTGGTTAGTTGGTTGGTTGGTTGGTTGGGTGGTTGGTTAGT
>JABWBG010000376.1 GCA_013360575.1 Caldilineales bacterium | reverse complement strand
CTGCGCAGTCTGGCCGTGCCTGGCTTCGTCATCCCGGTGCGGGCCATCTTCGACGACGCCATCAACCGGCAAACGCTGGCCGCGTTGCTGGCGGGGTAAGGGCATCTCGCCGCCGATTCAGGGAACCGACGGGGGCGCGGGGGGCAACTGATCCGATTTGAAGTATTCCAACCGCTGGGTGGGGCAGTCGGGGCCGGGCAAGGCGCCGGTTTCGGCGCAGATTTTCAGTTCCACCACGCCCTCCGGGCGCACGAAGGGCTGCACGGGGCGGTCGGCGTGGGCGGCGATCATGAACGCCTGCCAGATCGGCGCGGCTACGGTGACGCCGCCCACGCTGTTCATGGGCGTGAAATCGGCGTTGCCCACCCACACCCCGGCGGCCAGGCCAGGGGTGTAGCCAAGGGTCCAGCCATCGCGCCAGTCGTCGGTGGTGCCCGATTTGGCCGCGACGGGGCGGTCGGGCAGTTCCAGACGGCGGGCCGCCCCCCCAAACGCGGGGCGGCGGGCCTCGGTGTCGCTGAGGATGGAGGTGAGCAAGAAGGCGTGCTCCGGCGCGATCACCTGGCGGCGGGCCGGCAGGCTGTGGTCTTCCAACAGCAGGCCGTTTTCCATCTCTACGCGCAGGATGGCGTAGGGGGGGACGCGGTAGCCGCCGTTGGCAAAGGCGGCGAAGGCCGCGGTCATCTCCGCCAGGCTGGCTTCGCCGCCGCCCAGGGTGAGGGCCAGGCCATAATCGGGGCGGGTGAGGGTGGTGACGCCCAGCCGCGCGGCCACTGCTTGCAGCGCGGGCACGCCGACGTGTTGCAGGGCCTTGACCGCGGGGATGTTGTAGCTGTTGGCCAGGGCCGCACGCAGGCTGACCGGGCCGTGGAAGCGGCCATCGTAGTTTTTGGGGATGTAGGGGGGGCGGCCAGGGCCATCGGGGAACTCGGTATACTCGTCCAGGATGAGGGTGGCCGGCGTCCAGTAGTCCGCGGCCAGCTCGAAGGCTGCCAGATAGGTCAGCGGCTTGATCACGCTGCCGGTTTGCCGGGGGGTGATGGCCATGTTCACCTGGCCGCTGATCTCGGCGTTGCTGAAATCGGGGGAGCCGACCAGGGCCAGGATCTGGCCGGTGGCGGGATCGAGGGCGACGAGCGCGGCGTTGGCCGCGCCGGCGTTGTCCTGGCGCAGGGCGACGCTGCCCTCGCGCACGGCCTGCTCGGCCAGGGCCTGCAAGCGGGGGTTGAGGGTGGTGTAGACGTTCAGGCCCCCTTTGCTCACCACTTCTGGCCCGTAGGCGGCCTCGAGTTGCTGGCGCACCATGAGCACGAAATGGGGGGCGGGGAAATCCACCGGCGGGTCGGCCAGCAGCGTCGCCGGATCGGCCTGGGCAAAGGCTTCCCAGGCCGCGGTGGCCTCCTGCGGGGTGATGAAGCCGTGCTGCACCATCAGCCGCAGTACATCCCCCTGGCGGGCGCGCGAGGCTTCCCAATTGGTGTAGGGATCGTAGAGGCCGGGGTATTGGGGGATGCCGGCCAGCAGCGAGGCTTCGGCCAGGGTCAGTTCGCTAGCCGATTTGCCAAAATAGCGGGCCGCGGCGGCCTCGACGCCGTAGGAAAGGTTGCCGTAGAAGATGTGGTTGAGGTAGATCTCGAGGATCTGGTCTTTGTCGTAGCGGCGGCTGACCTCGATGGCCAGCACCGCTTCCTTGATCTTGCGGGTGAAGGTCTTTTCGGCGCTGAGAAAGGTGAGTTTGACCAGTTGCTGGGGGATGCCGCTGCCGCCGGGGGTGCGCTCATCCCTTTGCAGGACGTAGTAAATGGCGCGGGCCACACCTACCGGGTCAACGCCGGGGTGGCGGTAGAAGTTGGGGTCTTCGGTGGCCAGGGTGGCGTTGATCAGGTGGGGGCTGATGGCGCTGATCGGCGCCATGGTGCGACGCCCGCCCTCGTGGGGGAAGATCTCGTACAGCAGGGCGCCGTTGCGGTCGTAGATGGCGGTGCTCTTGAAGGTATTGGCGCGGTCTTGCAGCTCTTGCGGGGGGGGCAGGGTGGCGGCGATGCGGGCATAGCCGTAGAACGCGGCCCCGATCGCCAGGAAAGCCAGGGCCAGCCCCAACAGCAAGGCGCTGAGGAAGAGGTTGAGCAGGGGGTGGGAGG
>JABWBG010000375.1 GCA_013360575.1 Caldilineales bacterium | reverse complement strand
CCCGAGCGCTCCGACCGCTGGTTCACTGCCTCATCCCATCCCCGGATCGGCCTGCGCCAGCAGGGGCAGCCACAGTCGCCAGCGCTGGTACGCAGGATCGGCAACGCGGGTTTGCAAGGCCCAGCCGCGCAACGCCTCGGCCTGCTGGCGGCGGGGGGTGGGATTGGACGCAGCCGTGCTGTGCACGAATTGGTAAAGAGCGTTGTACAGATATTGGCCCTCGCCATCGATGGGGATGGGCCAGTAAAGAGGCCGCTCACTCTGCAATGAATAAGCGACCAGCGCATCGTACAGCGCCAGCGTGCCGGTAAAAGTGCGGTGACTGCTGGGGAAAAGCTGTGGGTGCCCAAATTCCCCCTCATGCATCAGCCAGCGGCAGGGGGCCAGAGGATCATTGGCCCCCGCCTGCACATGCGCAGCAAAAGGCAGGCCCGCGGCCTCGGTCGCGGCGATGCAGTCGCCATGCGACCAGTGATCCCCCAGCGAGTGCAGATAGATGCCCAGGGCCTCCAGACTGCCGGCAGCAATGCCGCCGGTATCGACGGCGTGCGTGGTGGTGATGAAGCAAGGGGTGATCTCGTAGATGTTGACCAGGCCTTGCCAATCGAAGCGCGCGGTGCTGCTGAAACCAAAAGTGGCCACGCCGATCAAGGGATCCGCGGGATCGCCGAACGCCCAACGCTCCAGCGCCTGCAACTCGTTCACACGGTCGCGGGGGAAGTGGAAAAAGATGTTGTAAGGCCCCCAGCGCGAGCTGAAACAGCCCGGACACTCGACCGTATCGGTCATGCCCATCGACAGAGTGGCCGCGGTGGCCGCGGGATCGGGGCAGAAGGGGCTGGGCGGCGTCTCAGCCGGATCGGGAGGCGAGGGCCAGCTCACCGGCGCATCCGCGGTGCGGTAGATGCTGCTGCCGGTGAGAATACCCGAATCGGTGAGTTGCGAGTACAACTGGATGGCGGCCGCGTCCGCCTCGGAGAACCCGGCGGCCAGCGCCAACGCGCCCACCAGATCGAAATGGACACTGCTGACCTCGGTGGGGCTGTAAACCAGCGCGGGATCGAGCCACGGCTCGTAGAAAAAGAGATTCTGCTCCTCGTCCCAGGCCGCGCTGTGGTCGAGAATGCCGGCCAACGCCAGCAGCAGCAGTACGCAGCTCAGGCTGGCGATGCCCAGCCGAGTCCAGCGGCGGCGCATGCCAACACTGCCCGTGATAGAATACATGGCGATCTCCTCCTTTTGTGTGCTGTGCGTCCGTACCGCCGCGCGAGGCTGCGGTTGAGACATGATGTGTGGTGGGATTGTAGCACACACCGCCGGCTGCTCCGATGTATTGGCGCTAAAACACCGACGATGGGCCGCCGCCTGGAAGCGCGTTGACGCCAATCGAACAGAAGAGTACAATGCCCGGCCATGATCGCCACAACTGTGCGCCCGGCCGCGCCCTGACCCGCCTGTCCCCGCGCACCCATTCCCCGTCAAAAGACAACACACCCCCGTCCCTCTCCGACCATGCACGACGACACGCCCTCCGCCGCCGACCTGGAAACCGCAGCCTGGGCCTGGCTGGCCTACGAATCAGGCCTGAGCCTGGCCCGCGTCAAGCATATCCTGTTGGAGCAGGCTCTGCCCAAACATCTTTCGCTACACGAAATCAGCCATAGCCCGGCGGCGCACCTGCAACAGAGCCTCGCAATCAGCCCGGAAGAAGCCGCGCGCCTGCGCGACTGGCCCGATCAGGCCGAAGCGGGGACGAATCGCCTGGTGGAGCGCCGGCGCCAGGGCCTGTACCTGCTGCGCTGCAACCAGGAAGGCTACCCCGCCACCCTGCACCACCATCTGCCCCCGGCGCAGCTCCCCCTCCTCCTCAGCCTGCGCGGCGATGCCGGCCTGCTCGATCTGCCGGCGGTGTTGCCCTGGGCCGGGGTCGAAGTCGACGATAGCGCCGCCGCATGGACCACAGAAACCCTGCTGGAACTGGCTGCAGAAGGCGCGCTGGCCCTCCTGCGCGCCCAGCCGGGGCTTGACGCGGTGCTGGCGCGG
The DNA here is from genome assembly GCA_013360575.1 of Caldilineales bacterium. Lineage (GTDB taxonomy): Bacteria > Chloroflexota > Anaerolineae > J102 > J102 > JABWBG01. The sequence goes on along the minus strand of JABWBG010000375.1, from coordinate 100 downwards.
GCGCTGTTGCACGCACAAGCGCCGGTAGCCCTGATCCTGGCGCAAGGGCTAGGCGCCTACGACCCACCGCCCGGCCTCGCCGCCGCCCTGGAAGCCGGGC
>JABWBG010000099.1 GCA_013360575.1 Caldilineales bacterium | reverse complement strand
GCCTGGCTGGCCGGGCAAGCGGGCGACGCGCCTCTGACCGACCTGCCATCCCCCCTCAACCCCAGCCTGTTCAAACGGCTGGCCGAGCGGGGATGGGCCGAGGTGTACGAGGAGGAGGTGTGGCGCGACCCGTTGGCTGGCCGCGCCTTCGCGGCGGACGCGCCGCCCACCCTCACCGCCGATCAAGCGCAGGCCTGGGCTGCCATCACCGCCAGCCTGGCCGCGCGGGCAGACTCCCCGCCGGTCTTCCTCTTGCACGGCGTCACCGGCAGCGGCAAAACCGAGCTTTATCTGCGCGCGCTGCAACAGGTAGTGGCCGGCGGCGGTCAGGGCATCGTGCTTGTGCCGGAGATCAGCCTCACCCCGCAGACGGTGCGCCGTTTTGCCGCCCGTTTCCCCGGCCGCGTGGCCATGGTGCACTCCAAACTCTCCGAGGGCGAGCGCTACGATACCTGGCAACGGGCGCAGGCGGGCGCATTCGATGTGGTGATCGGCTCCCGCTCCGCCCTGTTCACGCCCTTCCCCCGCATCGGCGTGATCATTGTGGACGAGGAACATGAAGCGGCCTACAAACAGGAGCGCACGCCCCGCTACCATGCCCGCGACGCGGCCATCACCCTGGCGCGGCTGTGCGGCGCGGTCACCCTGCTCGGCTCGGCCACGCCCTCGCTGGAGAGCATGTTCCAGGCCCGGCGCGGCGTCTATCACCTGCTGGATCTGCCGCGGCGGGTGCAGGGGCACATGCCCGCGAGCGCAGCAGGCCCGGTGCTGCTGGATCTGCCGCCGGTGCAGATTGTGGACATGCGCCAGGAGTTGCGCGCGGGCAATCGTTCCATGTTCTCGCGGCGGCTGCGGCAACAATTGGCCCAGACGCTGCAGCGGGGCGAGCAGGCGATCCTCTTTCTCAACCGTCGCGGCAGCGCCAGCTATGTTTTTTGCCGGGACGAAGGGCATGTGCTGCACTGTCCCCGCTGCGCCGCGCCCCTCACCTTTCATCAGGGCGGCGCGCTGATCTGCCACCAGTGCAATTACCGTCAGGCAATGCCCAGGGCCTGCCCCAAATGCGGCAGTCTGCGCTTCCGCGAGTTCGGCGCGGGCACGCAGAGTGTGATCGACGCCCTCGCCGCCGAGTTTCCCACGGCCACGCCCCTGCGCTGGGATCGGGACGCCACCGGCGGCAAGAGCAGCCACGAAGCGATCTTGCAAGATTTCATCGATCAGAAAGCGAATGTGTTGGTGGGCACGCAGATGATCGCCAAAGGGCTGGATCTGCCGCTGGTGACGTTGGTGGGGGTGCTCAGCGCGGATGTCGGCCTGTTTTTGCCCGATTTCCGCGCGGGCGAGCGTGTTTTTCAGGTACTGACGCAGGTGGCGGGCCGGGCCGGGCGCTCGGCCCGCGGGGGCGAGGTGATCTTCCAGACCTATCAGCCGCAGCACCCCGCCATCCTGGCAGCCAGCGGCCATGATTACGAGGCTTTCTACCGGGCCGAGATGCACTTTCGCCAGGAGCACGGCTACCCACCCTATCACCGCCTCACCCGCCTGCTGTTCAGCGACAGCAACCGCGAGCGCTGCCAGCAGGAGACGGCGCAGGTAGCCGCCCGGCTGCAACAGCGCGCCGCGGCCCTGGGCTGGGAGGGGTTCAGCCTCATCGGCCCTGCGCCCGCGTTCTTCAGCAAGGTGCGGGGCCAATTGCGCTGGCATCTGCTCTTTCGCGCTGCCGATCCAGGCCTGCTGCTGGCCGGCGTGCCCCTCAGCCCGCAGTGGCGGATCGATGTGGATCCGGTGGATACGTTGTGAAATGGCCAGTATTCAGTGGTCAGTATTCAGTATTCAGTATTCAGTATTCAGTGATCAGTGGTCGGTTTTGGTAGTTTGGAGCGGCAAGCCAAACCCTAAAGGTTTTTGTCTTGGAGTTGCGCATAAAAAAACGCCCCGGCTGCAACCGGGGCGCTTTCGTGCTGATGAGGTCTAACAGACTTAGCGGACCTTGCGAACTTCGGAGGCGGCCAGGCCTTTTTTGCCCTGAACCACCGCGAATTCCACGCGTTCGCCCTCTTTCAGGCTCTTAAAACCGTCGCTCTGGATGGCGGAGTAGTGCACGAAGACATCTTCTTCGCCCTGTCCACGCTCAATGAAGCCAAAGCCTTTGGCGTCGTTGAACCACTTGACGGTTCCTAGTTCTTTTTCCATCGTGATTAATCTCCAAATGATGTGAGAAAGGTAGGGGTGCTTGATAGATGCGGCTAAGTTTGTCAGACATGAAAACCGCCCGAATTTGCAGATTTCGGACGGCTTTTTGCAGGGGCCAAACATAACTTATTACATCCTATGGCGGCCATTATAGACAGGGTGGGCCGAGAAGTCAAAAAAATGGGGCGCGTGTTGCAGCGCCCCCGCAACGGCATTTGCATCCCCCCAGGCACTTGTGCTAGAGTGCCCGCCAATTCAAGACACAGGGAACACCTGTCTTCTTATCCAGAGAGGCGGAGGGACCGGCCCGATGAAGCCTCGGCAACCAGGGGATGACCCCAGGTGCCAACGCCGGCAGAAGAGATTCTGGACGATGAGAGGGCGACAGCAATGGCGTTGACGGACCTCTCAGAAGAGGTCCGTTTTTTGTTGTCCCGCCGCGGGCGGTTCCCGCGCCCGTTCCCCGCACCGCCGAGAGACCCTGATGACGACCCACGCCCTCCCCCCCCCCGCCTCCCTTGCCCCGGCCAACGGCAATCACCCCACGCCCACGCCCGCGCCCGGCCCCTCCACCCGCGCCCTGCATGCGGGCGCGCGCCGCGGCCATCCCCATCACAGCCTCACGCCGCCCATCGTGCAATCAGCCACCTACACCTTCGCCGACACCGCCGATCTGATCGGGTTCATGGATGAACGGATGTTCGTGGAGACGCCTACGCGACAGGAATATGGACGCTATGGCAACCCCACCGTGCGGGGGGTGGAAGCGCGGTTGGCCGCGCTGGAAGGGGGCAAGGATGCCATCCTGGTCAGCTCTGGCATGGCCGCCATCACGACCAGCCTGCTCCTCCTCCTGGCGCCCGGCGATCATGTGGTGATGAGCGCGGACAGCTACCATCGCACGCGCGTCTTCGTGCAGCGCTTCTTGCACCGCTACCACATCACCTGCACCGCGGTTCCCCCCGGCGATCTGGCGCAGATCGAGGCCGCCATCCGCCCGGAAACGCGGCTGATCCTGGCGGAAACGCCCACCAATCCCTTCCTGCGCTGCGTGGATCTGGCGGGACTGGCCGCCATCGCCCGCCGCCGCGGCCTGCGCACCCTGATCGACAGTACCTTTGCCACGCCCCTGAACCTGCGCCCGCTGGAGTATGGCATCGATCTGGTGGTGCACAGCGTCACCAAATATCTGGCCGGACACAATGACTTGCTGGCCGGGGTGATCATCGGCAGCGGGGGCCTGACCGCGGCCCTGCGCGAAGCGCAATCCCTGTTCGGGGCCGTGGTCGACCCCGGCGCGGCTTTTCAGATCGGGCGGGGGCTGCAAACGCTGGGGCTGCGGGTGACGCGGCAAAACGAGAATGGCCTGGCCATTGCCCGCTTCCTGGAGCAGCACCCCAAGGTGCTGCGGGTGTGGTATCCCGGCCTCCCCTCGCACCCCGATCACGCCATCGCCCGGCAGCAGATGGCGGGGTTCGGCGGCGTGGTGAGTTTCGAGATCGCCGGGGATGGCCCCGCGGCGGCGCGGTTTATCGACGCGCTGCGCCTGCCCTACATCGCCGCATCGTTGGGCGGGGTGGATAGCCTGATCGAGCAGCCGGCGATCATGTCCTATTACGACGCCGACCCGGAGGCGCGGCAGGCGCTGGGCATCGATGACGCGCTGGTGCGCTTCGCTATCGGCATCGAGGAGACCGCGGATCTGATCGCAGACCTGACGCAGGCGCTGGCCGCGGTCTGAACCGCGCAGCACTCGACGATGGACGATGGACGATGGCCTTGCGACGCCTGCCATCGTCCATCGTCCATCGTCCGCCCTAAAGCACTCTGGTCAGGGTGAGGGGCAGAGCCGCGTCGGTTTGGGCGCGCTCCAGGCCGGCCTGCGGGCCTAACACCACCACATGGCCGTGCGCGGCCACCTCATCCAGCACATCGGCAAAGCCGCGGATGTGATCCGGCGTCGTGCCCAACACCTGCTCGCGCATCTCCTGGCGCATGGCGTCGCTCTCCTCCAGCAGATGGCGCTGCATCGATACCCAGCCCTTGGCGTCGGGCAGCATGTAGGCGTCGATCTGGCCGATCACGCCGATGATGTTCTTGGTCAGTTCATCCTCGCTGATCTCGGCCTGGCGCAAGAACGCGGCGGCCGCGTCGTAATTGGCCAGGGTGTGGGTCAGGTTGGGATCGCGGTAGGAGAGGAAGCTGAACAGGCCGGAGTTCTGATTGAAGAGGCAGAAACCGCCGTAGGCGCCCCCTTGCATCCGCACCCGCTCCCACAGCCAGGTGGTGCGCAGGAAATTGGCGACGACATGCACCGATCCGTGCAATTCGTAGCCCAGATCGTAGAGATTGGCGCCCTTGCCCACGTAGTTGACCTGAGCGGGGAGGGTGAGGCCCTCGTGCGCGGGCAGGGGCGCGGGCGACCACGCCGCCGCGGACGCGGCCCGCGCGGGTAGATGATCGATCAGACCCTGCAGCTGCGGCTGCACCTGCTGCCAGTTCTGGGCGTCGAGGGTGGCGTTGAAGATCATGCGTTCGCGGTTGACCAACAGCGCGCGCAGCGCCTCCAGCCGGGCCAGCACCCCCGGCCAATCGCTCTCGATGGCTTGCAACAGTTCGCGCAGGAAGAAGAGATGGCTGATCCCCCCCATTTGCTCCGAGGCCCAGCCGGCCAGGCTGAAATGGGCGCTGATGCGGCTGTTCACTACCGAATGCCCGGCGGGGACGAGGCTCGCTTCCGCCGAGGCTTTTTCCTCCAGCACGATCTGGCGGAAGCGGTCGCGGTTGTCGAAGCGGGCGGCGAGCAGCACATCGCTGAGGATGGCCAGGAGTTCGGGCGTTTTGGGCGTCATGGCCTTGCCGCGCAGGAAGAGCCAGGTCACCGGCTGGCGGCTGCGGCGATGGGTGGAGAGGAGGCTGGTATCGCCCAGGCCCCCGGTGTGCATGCCGATGCGCTGGGAGAGGCTGACGAAATCCTCGTGCTCGGTGCCCATATCCAACAGCCCGCGGGCGAACAGGGGCACGAAGGGCAACAGCTCTTGCGGCGTCTGCCGCAGATCCATGCCCACGTCCAGATAGAAAACGCCGTTGGTGAAGAGGTCGTGGTAGAGCAGGGGCGCGCCCTGCTGCGCGAGGGGAGTGATCGGCAGGATCTTGTTCTCTTTGTCCAGGTCGGCCAGGGTAAGGCGGGGGATGGCGGCCAGGGCCGCGGGGTCATCGGGCGTCTCTTGCAGGCGGTGCAGTTCCAGGGTGTCGGCGATGACCTCTTCCAGCGCGGCGGGAGACAGGGCCGCGCGGGCCGCGGCCAGCCGCGCCTGCTCTTCCGCGGCCATCTGCGCTTGCAGCGTCAGGTCGGGGTGCAGGAGGAGGGCGACGCGATGGGGGTTATCGAGGAAATAGCGCGCGATCAGGCCCTCGAAATAGCGCTCTCCGCCGGCCACGCGTGCTTTGATCGCTTCCAGCGGGGCCTCGAAGGCCAGCAGTTCCAGGGGATCGCGATCGTACAGCCAGGTGGTGAGGGCGGCGAAGAAGAGGGCAATGCCGCGGGGGAAGCCGCCGGTGTTGCGCTCGCGCAGGCGGAATTCCACCGTGTTCATGGACGCGGCCACGGTGCGGGGATCGATGCCCTGCGCGGCCAGCCCGCGCAGGGTGTCGAAGATCAGGGTTTCCACGGCCGCGGCGTTCGCTTGATCGATGCCCTTGAGGCCGGTGCTGAAGGCCATCTGCCGCAGATCGCCCTCCAGGCCGCGGCCGGCGGTGTCCTCGCCCAGGCCAGAGTCGATCAGGGCCTTGCGCAGGGGCGCGGCGGGGGTACCGATCAGCATGTGCGCCAGCAGGCTGAGGCCCAGGGTCGTTTCCGGGTCAGCGTTTTCGGCCAGCGCCCAGTTGAGGGTGAAATAGGCCTTGCCCTCCTCCCCGGCCGCGTAGGGTTTCTGCACGTGCAGGGGCTGGGCAAAGGGGGTTTGCAGCGCCACCGCCGAATCGACCGGCAGAGGCTCGAAGGCAGAGAGCCAGGCATTGAGCAGCCGCAGCCGCTCCTCGGCCGGGTCATCGCCATAGAACCAGATGCGGGCGTTGGAGGGGTGGTAGTAGCGCCGGTGGAAATCTTTGAGCTGTTCCCAGGTGAGATCGGGGATGTGGCGGGGGTCGCCGCCCGAATCGACGCCGTAGGGGGTGTCGGGGAAAAGGGCGCGGCGGCCGCTGTCATCGAGCAAGTCTTCGGGGTCGGAATGCGCGCCCTTCATCTCGTTGAAGACCACGCCTTTGAAGATCAGGGGCTGGGCCGGGTCGCTGAGTTCGTAGTGCCAGCCCTCCTGCTGAAAGGTGTGGCGGTTGAGCAGGGGATAGAAGACTGCGTCCAGATAGACATCGATCAGATTGTAGAAATCTTGCAGGTTTTGGCTGGCCACAGGATAGACAGTTTTATCGGGGAAGGTCATGGCGTTGAGAAAAGTCTTCAACGAGCCTTTGACCAATTCGATAAAGGGTTCTTTGACGCGGTATTTGCGTGAACCGGCCAGGACGATATGTTCGAGGATGTGGGCAACGCCGGTGGAATCGGTTGGGGGCGTGCGGAAAGCGATGCCAAAACTCTTGTTTTCGTCGTCGTTCTGCAGCGAAAGCAGCTCGGCGCCGGTCTTGACGTGGCGAAAGAGATGGGCGTCGGTGTTCAGTTCGGGGATGAATTGGCGGCGGAGCAGGGTGAAACCGTGGAGGGTGGTCATGATGTATCGTGAGGTGAGGGAGCGGTTGGGGAAGGGGCGGAGGGCATTATAGCATCTTCTGGGCCGGCGCGGGCAGCGAGGATCGGCTGGCCGCCATTTCTGCGAGACTCAGGGACGCGGATTTCGCATGGCTCAGGGTTGGATTCTGACTGGCCACTGACGAGCCTGTCGTGCGTCCAGAATCGTAAGATCATGCGGCGCGGATGGGTTCGAGACAGGCGACGCGGGCTTCGTCGTAGCGGCCGGGGAGGTGGGATGGGGGCATCAATCGCTCGTTTTGAGCGCGTTTTGCTAAAACCACCGCATCTGCCCATCATCTTTGGCAAAATCGGCTGTCGGAGTATAGCGCAGATCTTGCTTCAGCGTCGAGCAGGCCCACAAGTTTGCGCGTTTTTGCACACGCGTGCTATCGTGCACCGGTTTCCTACCCATCCCTCGCTCCCACATCCGCTTGCCATGACCATCTCCCTCACCCCTTCCCGCTGGCGTCTGCACGATCTCTTCCCCGGCTCCGATAGTCCCGAATTGCAGGCCGCGTTCACGGCCCTGGATGCCCGCGTCAGCGCCTTCGAAGCGGCCCGCGACCGCCTGCAGCCCGACATCCCCGCCCCCGCCCTGCTGGAATTGATCACAGAGCTGGGGGAAATCACCGAGCAAGCCTATCGCATCTATGGCTTTGCCGGGCTGTGGTTCAGCGAGGACACGCAGAATCAGGCCGCGCAAAGCCTGCAAGCGCGGGTGCAACAAACGCTGGCCGAGCTGACCAACCGCACCCTCTTCTTCGGCCTGTGGTGGAAGATGCTGGACGACGCCCCCGCCGAACGGCTGATGGCCGCGGCCGGGCCCTATCGCTATTGGCTGGAAGAGATGCGGCACTTCCGCCCCCACACCCTCAGCGAGGCGGAAGAAAAGGTGATCAACATCAAAAATGTCACCGGCGCCTCCGCTTTTCACACCCTGTACGATGCCATCACCAACCGCTACACCTTCAAGATGCCGGTGGAGGGGGAAGAAAAGGAACTGACCCGGGGAGAACTGATGGTGTACGTGCGCAGCGCCGACCCCGACCTGCGCGCTGCCGCCTACCAGGAGCTGTACCGCGTCTACGGTCAGGACGGGCCTATCCTCGGCCAGATGTACCAGACCCTGGCCCGCGATTGGCGCAATGAGCACCTGCACATGCGCGGCCACGACTCGCCGATCGCGGTGCGCAACCTGCACAACGACATCCCCGACAGCGTGGTGGACACGCTGCTGGAAGTCAGCCGCGCCAACGCCGGGCTGTTCCAGCGCTTCTTCCGGCTGAAGGCCCGCTGGCTGGGCATGGATCGCCTGCGCCGCTACGACATCTACGCGCCGGTGGCCGAAGCAGATAAGACCTATCCCTTCGCCGACGCTGCCGAGATGGTCTTCGACGCCTTCGACCAGTTCCACCCCCGCATCGCCGAGTACGCGCAGCGCGTGTTCAGCGATGGCCATATCGACAGCGAAGTGCGCAAGGGCAAGCGGGGCGGCGCCTTCTGTTGGGGCGTGACGCCGCGGCTGACGCCCTGGGTGCTGGTGAACTTCAATGGCAAGGCCGAAGATGTCGCCACCCTGGCCCACGAGTTGGGCCACGCCATCCACGCCATGTTGGCAGCGCATCACAGCATCTTCACCTTCCACGCCACCCTGCCCCTGGCCGAAACCGCCTCCACCTTTGGCGAGATGCTGCTGATCGACCGCCTGCTGGCCGCGGAGGGGGATGAGGCAGTGCGCCGCGATCTGCTCTTCAAGCAGGTCGACGACGCCTACGCCACCATCCAACGGCAGATCTTCTTTGCCCTGTTCGAGCGCCAGGCGCATGAAATGATCCAGGCCGGCGCGTCGGTGGATGAATTGGCCGAAGCCTATTTGGCCAACCTGCACGAACAATTTGGGGATGCCGTGACCGTGCCGGACGAATTCCGCTGGGAATGGGTATCGATCCCGCACATCTACCACACGCCCTTCTACGTCTACGCCTACGCCTTCGGCCAGTTGCTGGTGCTGGCCCTGTACAAACAGTTCCAGGCCGAAGGCGAAGCTTTCAAGCCCCGCTACCTCGATCTGTTGGCTGCGGGCGGGTCAGAAGCGCCGGCCCACACCCTCAGCGCCGCGGGCATCGACATCCACAGCCGCGCCTTCTGGCAAGGCGGCTTCGACATCCTCTCCGCCCTCATCGATCAACTCGAAAAATTGCCGATTGGATATTAGATATTGGATATTGATCGATTTTGCAAAAATAATGTCCTTATGATAACTGATCACTGAATACCCAATATCCAATACTGACCACTGAATACTGAATACTGACCACTGAATACTGAATACTGACCCCTGACCACCCATCACACCATGTACACACTTGCCATTCGTCGTTCGTTCATTGCCCAACGCCTGCCGGCTGCCGGGGGGCGGGAAGGCGGGTTACGCTCCCACCACTATCTCGCCGAATTCATGCTGGAAGGAGAGGGACTGGATAGCAACGGCTATCTGGTCGATTTCGAAGACCTGGGCGTGCAGGTCGAGGCCGTCATCGACGCGTTCCGCGACCAGACGCTGGACGAGATCGACGCCTTCGCCGGCCTTCACCCCAGCATCGAGCTATTCAGCCGCATCCTCTGCCAGCGGCTGGATGACCTGCTCTACGCGCCCAACGTCGCCGCCATCAGCATCAAGCTGTGGGAAGATGAGCAGGCCTGGGCCGCCTACGATCTGGAACGGGCGTAGAAACACACCCCCAAACCCTAAAACCCCCCAAAAAACCCTAAAGGTTTTAGAAACCTTTAGGGTTTTTCCGTATTGGGGATAATCGTCACTTTGCGGTGCTCGCCCTCGCCCACACTCTGGGTGCGGACATCGCTGCGATCGCGCAGGGCCATATGAATCAGCCGGCGCTCCCGGGCCGACATGCTCTCGAGCACAATGGTGCGCGCCTCGCGCACGGCCCGCTCTGCCATGGCCTCGGCCAGACGCTGCAAACTCACCTCGCGGCGGCGCTTGTAATGCTCCACATCCACCTCGATGCGCCGCCAATCATGCGTCTGGTGATTGGTGGCCAGCCGCGTCAGATATTGAATATCGGCCAGGGTCTCGCCCCGCCGCCCGATCAGCATACTCAGATCCGGCCCGGCGATGTTGAGATAGTAGGTCACCTCGCCGCCTTCCTCCGGCGGCAGCACCTCGCCCTCCACCGTCGCCTCCAGGCCCATATGCTCCACCAGTCCCTGCAGGAATTGCAGGGCAATGCGCAGCACTTCCGCATCTTCGGAGGCCGGCTCCTCCTCCACAACCGCAGGCGTGGGCGGGGCGGCAAGCGCTGATTCCGGTTCCGGATCAGGTTCGGGCGCGGGCGCGGGGGCAGGGGCAGCCAGTTTCGGCGTGATGCGCACAGCCGCAGGCTTGGCGCCCAGACCAAAGACACCGCCGCGGCCTTCGTCGACGATCTCGATCTCGGCCTGTTCTTCGCTCAGGCCCAGGGCGCGCAGGCCCAATTCAATTGCTTCGGCAAGGGTTCGTCCGGTAAATTCACTCATAGCAACTCCGTTGGATTGGCCAGGAAAGGAGATCAAAAGTGCTGTTTAGCGCCGTTTGCGCCGTTTGCGCTGCGTGGCCGAACGGGGATAGTCGGTCTTGGCAACCGGTTGCGGTCTGAAAAGAGGGGCCGCATCGTCGGCCTGCTCCTCGTCCGCCTCTTCCGGATCGGTCTGGTTGTTGACGGCCAGAGACTTGGCCATCGCCGAGGTGCGGACGCTCATCTCCTCCTCCCACCGTTCCTTCTGGCGATTGACATAGACCTGCTGCCCCAGGGCCAGGACATTGCCCACCACCCAATACAGACTCAGGCCGGCGGGCACCTGCAAGGCAAAGACCACGAACATCACGGTCATCAGCCACACCATCTGATTCATCATCCCGGCCGCGGGATTGTCCTCCATGCCCGGCTGCGTCTGGCCCATTTGCCCTGTCTTGATCATCACATACTGCGTGATCGCCAGCAGCGCCGGCAGCACCAAATAGGGCCAAACCTCCGGCTGGATCAATTTTTCCAGGCTGAAATTTGCCGTCAGCCAGCCCATGCCGGCGTTGTAGCCAGGTAGCGAGATGTCGGGAATGAAATAGAAGGGCGCTTCGTTGATCTTCCCCTCCGCAGCCAGACCGATCAACGCATAATAAAAAGCGAACAGGATCGGCATCTGCAAAAGGGTGGGCAAACAGCCGGCCATCTGCGCCTGGGTGATGTTATGCTCCTGATACAGCTTCATCTGCTCCTGCTGCAGCCGCTGCTTATCCTTGGCATATTTCTTTTTGATCTTGTCCAGCTCCGGCTGCAAGATCTTCATCTTGGCCTGCGCTTCGCGCATCGACCGCATCTGCTTCAGGCCCAGGGGCAGCAGCAACAGGCGGATCAGCAACGCCACCAGGATGATGGCCCAGCCCCAGGCCGAGGCCAGACTCAGGGGCTTGAGCAGGACATCGTGAAAAAAGACGACCGTGGCCCGCAGCGGCCCGGCCAGCGGCTCGAACATGGTGGGCTGGTAGTTGCCCTCGGCGTCATACGGGCTGCACCCGCTGAGCAAGAGAACCGCCAGCAGCAGGACAAAAAGCAAGAGAAATGTGCGTTGGCTTGACTTCACAGAGGAGCTCCACGCCGGACAAGGCCGGCGGAAAAGGGGATGGGCAAGGGCAAAAGGGAGAGGGCCCTCAATCGGGCACCGGATCGTAACCGCCCTGATGAAAGGGATGGCAGCGGCTGATGCGCTTCAGACCCATCCACGCCCCGCGGCGCAGGCCGTGCCGGGCAATGGCCTCGTACATGTAATGCGAGCAGGTGGGCTGATAGATGCAATTGCTGCCCAGCAGCGGCGAAAGATAGCGCTGATAGCCGCGGATGAGAGCAAGCGCCAGAGATTTCATGGCTCGCTACGGGCGGCGTCGATCAGGCCGGCCTGAGTCAGCAGCGCGCGGCAGGCCGCGTCCACCTCCTGAAACCGGGCGGCGACGATGGCGGGGCGCGCGATCATCACCACATCCCACACCGCGGCGATGGCGGGGCGCTGCAGGCGGATCGCCTCGCGCAGCAGGCGGCGGG
>JABWBG010000098.1 GCA_013360575.1 Caldilineales bacterium | reverse complement strand
CGGCAGAGGCGCTGCGCCAGACGCGGAAGCCGGTCTGGTCTTGCTCGAAGCTGGTGGCCCAGCGCACCCACACACCGTTGGCGGCGTATTCGGCGCTGAGGTTGACCAGCGTCACCGCGGTGGGGGCGATGTAGCCGAAGTCCACATCGAGGCGATGCTCGTCGATGCCGAGGGTGACGGTGGTCGGGGCCACGGTGGTGCGCACCAGGCCGGGCCACAGGGCAGGCACTTCCACTTCGTAGGTACCGGGCAGCAGGTTCGTCACCAGGTAGAAGCCGGAACCATCGCTGGGCACGGTGACGACTTGCAGGGTGGTGAGGTTCTTGACCGTGACCGGCACGCCGGGCACGCCGTCATTCTCGCCGGGGTCTTGCACGCCATTGCCGTTGGGGTCGCGGAAGATGAAATCGCCGATGCTGCTGTAGACGATCTCGCCGAAGTCATTGTCGGGGGCAGAGCCGGAGGGGCCAACAACGACCAGGGTGACGGCCAGGGTATTGGGCGTGGTGCTCTCCAGTCCTGCCGGCTGCGTCTGCGCCACCAGGTAGGCGCCGGGCAGATAGTCGGGGAAGAGATACGAGCCATCGCTTTCGGTGGTCAGGCACTGCAGCGGGCTGGAGCCGGGGTCGAGCAGGCCGTCGCCGTTGGTATCTGCGTACAGACAGAGTTCGGTGCTGGGGATGCCATCCTCGCCGATGCCCTGAATGCCATCTTCATCCCAGTCGTAGAAGACCACGCCGGAGATGGCGCCGCGGCCGGCGTAGCCGAAGTCGGCGGTGGTGTAGTCCTCTTGCGGGCCGAGGTCGACGAAGTGCGGTTTGGGGCCGCTCTCGGCGCCGGGGAGGAATTCATAGCCTCCCAGGGTGCTCTCGTCCACATCCACGCAGTACTGGCCGGGCGGGAGTTGGGTGAAGCTGTACAGGCCGCCGCCGGCCGTGACCTGGGAAGCGACGAAGTTGGCCGGGATCAGATCGGCAGCGTCGCAGAGGCCATTGCCATTCTCGCGGTAGAGGTTGATGGTGGTGCCATCCAGAGGGATCGGCAAGCCTTCATTCACATCGGGCACGCCGTTGTTGTCCTCGTCCGCGTCCTGGATGCCGTTGCCGTTGGCGTCGTTCCACACGTAGTCGCCGATGGAGCCGGAGGCCAGGATGGTGACGCACGCCTCATCGGCCACAGGGTCGGTGAATTGGCCGTAGGCGTCTGTGGCGAAGCTGACCATGGCCAGGTCGCAGGTGCGGTCGGGCGATTGCAGGCGGTAGCCGAAGTCGGCGGCGAGGAAGGTCTGGTCATCGAGCAGGTTCACCGTCAGCGGCTGGTTGGCCGTGGTGAGGGAGAGGCCGGCGGGCAGGGTGCTTTCATCCACACGCACGCAGTAGGCGCCGGCCGGCAGGCTGGTGAAGAGATAGCCGCCATTGCCTGTGGTGACTTGGGTGGATCTCAGGACGCCGTCGGCCGCGCACGCGTCCTGGTACAAGCGTACAGTCACGCCGTTGATGCCGGGGTCGTTGGCGTCGTTGTCCGGCAGGCCGTCGCCGTTCAGGTCGTAGAAGACGCGATCGCCGATGGCGCCGTCGCCCACGAAGTAGTAGCCGAAGTCGGCGTTCAGGAAGGAGCCGCCGCTGGACAGGGTGACGGGCCGCGGCTCGATGCCGCCGGTCAGGCTGTAGCCGGCGGGCAGGGTGCTCTCATCCACATCCACCACGTAGCTGCCGCCGCTGAGGTTGTTGAAGATGTAGTAGCCGCTGGTTCCCGGCTCGGTCTCGGTGATGCGCAGCAGCGCGCCGCCCTGATACAGGCGCAGAGTGACGCCAGGGATGCCGACCTCGTTCGGATCCTGGATACCGTCCAGATTCTTATCTTCCCAGACCCGGTCGCCGATGCGGCCCATGCTCTCCTGGTCTTTGTTAGGTGAGTTGTGGGACGCGGTGATGGTGAGCGAACCGCACTGACCGCCGGTCTTGTTCTTGGGGATCGCCCACTCGTAGATCAGGTTCCACACCCACACCTTGCCGGTGGTCTCGAAGTAATCGTAGGGCGGGGAGTGTCGTAGCGGGTTGCCCCAGACATCGCCGTTCCAGCCGGAGTTGTTCAGGTTCCACTGCAGCGATGTGCCGACCGCGTCCATCGGGCCGGTGCCGGGCGCAGCGCTGCCATCTTGGCCGGTCTGGCCTGATGTCCAGGCGCCCGGCGAGCCGTTCAGGTAGTCCAGGATCACCTTGCTGTATTTGCCGCCGGGGTAGGTCAGGTCGAAGCCCATATGGTCGCTCTTGAGCAAGGCGTCGAAGTTATGGTTCTGGGTCCAGCCGTCCAGCTGCAGATAGGGGTCGTCCAGGAAGCGGTCGGTGTACACGTTGCTGTTAAAGCCGCGATCCATGACAAAGGCGTAGTAGCACTTGTCCGCGGTCTCCTGGCGATAGAGGTTGCCGGGGGCGATCATGTCGCTGCCTGTGCCGCTCTTGTTGACCCGAGTCAGGAAGCTATAGCTGGGGTCGAAGCCATCCACGATCGGGGTAGCGGCAGGCGCCAGCGCACCCTGTGCGCCGAGCGCCGCGCCCTGCGCCAGCAGGGTGCTGGCAGTCGCCTGCAGGGCCAGGAAGCGCAGCGTCACCTGCACCGAGCCGTCCGGCGCCACATTGCCCAGGGTCAGGGTGAGGTCGTTCCAGGTGAGTACGCCGGGGACGCTGCTGCTGGGCGCAGGCGTGCTGCTGACGAACTGCAGCAGATCAGGATCGTACCAGTCTTGCAGGGGCAGCACGTCGATGATGCTTTCGCCGGTGTTGGTGATGCGGATGGTGAAGACCACTTCCTCGCCCACATAGCCGGGTTCGCCGCTGCTCAGCTCCTTGCTGATGGCGATTTCCGGCTGGCCGGCGTAGCCGAAGTCGGCGGTGGTGAAGTTCTGGCCCTTGGCCAGGGTGACTTTGAGCGGATCGTTGGCCGTGGTCAGGTGCAGGCCCGCGGGCACAGTGCTATCCACCACATCCACCCAGTAGACGTCGGCGCCAAGGTTGGCGAACTGGTAGGCGCCATCGCCGCTGGTGAACTTGTTGCCCACCAGGTCATCGCCGAGGGGGTTGAACACGCCATCGCCATTGTCGCGATAGAGGCTGACCTGCACGCCGTTCAGGCCCGGCTCGCCCCCATCCTGATTGCCGTCCTGATCGTTGTCCCGCCACACGCGGTCGCCGATGCTGCCGGTGCAGGGGGTGACGGTAATGACGTTCGACCCGGTCTTGTTGGGCGAGACATGCACATAATCGATGCTGACATTGCCAAAGCCGGAGGGGCCGAAGGGCGCAGCCGCGAAGCGGAATTCGTACAGATAGCTGTACTGCCAGTCATCGAAGGTCGGGTCCAGCGAGATGTAGTTGCCATCCTGGGCCGGCGAGGTCTGCAACAGATTGATGCCGGCCACCGTGCAACTGCTGGAACTGGTGCAGTAGGTTTGCAGGTTGTAACCGATGGAGCTTTCCACCCCCACCAGACTGAGATCGTTGCCCGGCAGGACGTTGTACTTGCCTTCCGCCGCATTGATGCCGGCAGAACCGAGCAGATTCGTCTCCAGGTAGTCGGCGGTGACATCGTAGATGACTGTGCCGGCGCCGTTGCGCAGGATCACCTGGCCGGCGTCGCTGCCATCCAGGTTGCCCAACGTCTGGCTCTTGCCGGCCGCGGCCCAACTTTCGTGGGCGTACGTGCCGTAGGTGTTATCCACATGCCGCCGATCCATCTCCAGGATCACCCAGACGTAATCGGGGTTGGCCAGGTCGATGGTGGACATGAGCCGGGCGAGATTGTTGCCGCTGGCGTCGCAGTAATCGATGGTGTTGCCCATGGCATAGACCGCGTCCTTCTTGCCATCCAGCACCGGGTCGGCCAGGGGCGGATAGCCGATCTGGATGCGGTCATTGGCGGTGTCGCTGATGCCGCTGTTCTGGCCGCTGGCGGTGAGGGTGATGTCGTCACGCGTGCCATTCGTGGCCGCGGCCGGCACATCCACCTCGACGGCGAGGGGATAGACCACGTTGGGGCCGATGGGCGGCGTCTGCGTGATCTGCGGTTCACCGCTATCGCGCAGGCCATTGTTGTTGAGGTCGTGGTAGAAACGCACCGCCCACCCCTGGCTGGAGAGGGCGCTGAGATGCACCACTTCGTTGGTCAGCGCGCCCACGCGCAGCGGGTGCGCAAAGGTGGTGGTCTGGCCCGGATACCCCTGGGCCATGATATCGGGGCCGAGGGACAGACCCTCGCTCCAGCAGATGGTCAGCTTCGGGCGCTGGCTGGCGGTGCCATCCTGGCTGCTCTTGAAGCGCACCTCCGCCTTGGGCTTGGTCACGGGGGATTCGAGCACGACGCCGTAGTTGGCCGCGGGATTGCTGATCCAGGCGGCGGCGAGGTTGCTGACATCCCACGTCGCCCAGTAATTCTTGACGCCCTTCACAAACGCCTCACTTTCGACAACGGCGCCGTAGCTGCTGCCAAAGTTGGCCCAAGTGACGGTGCTCTCATTCCAGGCTTTGGTGGCCGGGCGGGCGTTGATGTTGACATTGCCATCCCGCACCTCCTTGACCCACAAGGAGAGGGTGGCGCTGTCGACCAGCGCGCCGCTGGGCAGGCCCGAGATATCGAACTGCACCAATGACTGCTGCAGTTTGTTCAGGGCCTCGGTTTTGACGCGCAACTCATTGTCGTTGCCTTTGTTTTCGTTGACTTTTTCCGAGTTGATGTACGCATCCTGGCTGGCGGGTTGGAAGACCTGGCAGGTCACCGCAGCAGGGGCAGCCTGCGGCGCGCTCGCGGGCGCTGCCAGGCTGGTAAAGGCCGCCAACGGCAAGACCAGCGCCAATACAACCGCCAGGAGAAGTATGCGTCGGGATAAGTTTGTCTTCATCGGGTGGTTTCTCCAAAAGCAATGGGGTTGTGTTGTGGCGGCAACACAAGTGTCAGGAAAGGGATAAGCGTGTTGATGAGAGTAAGATGGCGAAACGCGCATAAATGCTTTGTTTCGCAATGATGGAAACAATATAATCGGTTAATCGTCTGCATCTGTCACGACGCTCTCAGGTTTGCCCGTCACCAGACCACGAACCCAGCAACATCACACTTGGCTTTTGTTGTCTCTGGCTCGATGGTCGGTAACCCGGCGATCTTGTGGGTCCACGTGGGGGGGGAACAAGACCCGTAGCTTTGCGTCCCTGCCTTGCGACAGGTTTGCCTTTTCGTGACCGAGCATAGCGCAGTTCGGGTACTACGCTGTCACCCACTATAGTAATAAGCAGCAAGGGGTGATGCAAGCTTGTTTCCTTTCAGTTCGCTTACAAAAAAACAGGTTTTCGCCCGGATCGGAGCTTCCCTTCCTTTTCGAGCCCTGTTCCTCTTCTGCGCCCGGCCTGGGCAAGGGGAAGGGGCAGCGCCGGCGGCAGCCTTGCCCACCTTGCCAGGGGCTGCCGTTGTTACTACAATGCCCTGCATGCCCACCCTCACCCTCTCCAAATGGTCGGATGCCGCGGGCCGCGCCTTCGACGTCGACGCCGACGAACAGGGCCTGCTCGACCTACTGGCGCGGCTGGCCGCGCTCGAGGATCGTCGCCCCGAGGCTTATTTACAGGCGGTGAACAGCCACGCCCGCCGCACCGGCCGCCATTTTGCCAAGACCGAGCTGGTGGATGGCTACAGACAATTGGTGGCCGCGGGCAAGTTGGCCGAAGACCCCGATCTGCTGCGCCGGATCACGCGCAAACCGATGCGCACCCATTCCGGCGTGGCCCCGCTGACCGTGCTGACCAAGCCCTTCCCCTGCCCCGGCGAGTGCATCTTCTGCCCCACCTTTGCCAGCTTGCCCAAAAGCTATGTGCCCGATGAGCCAGGCTCGTTGCGGGCGCTGCAAAATGCATTCGATCCCTTCCGCCAAACCCGTAGCCGGCTGGCCGCGTTCCAGGCCATCGGCCACAGCGCCGGCAAGATCGAGTTGCTGATCCTGGGCGGCACCTGGTCGGCCTACCCGCGTGAGTATCAAACCTGGTTCGTGCAGCGCTGCCTGGATGCCCTGAACGGGGTCGAGTCCACCTCGCTGGCCCAGGCGCAGCAGATCAACGAGAGCGCAGCCCACCGCAACGTGGGCCTGGTGATCGAAACCCGTCCCGACGCCATCAGCCCGCGCGAGGTGGCGCACCTGCGGCGGCTGGGCGTCACCAAAGTGCAGCTCGGCCTGCAAAGCCTGGATGACCGCATCCTCGCCCTCAACAAACGGGGGCACACCGCCGCCGAGATGCGGCAGGCCGTGCGTTTGCTGCGCGGGGCCGGGTTCAAGATCGTGCTGCACTGGATGGCCAACCTCTACGGCGACACCCTGGAGAGTGATTACGCCGATTTCCTGCGGCTGTGGAGCGACCCTGCCATCCGGCCCGACGAACTGAAGATCTACCCCAACTCCCTGCTCAAAGAGACCGAACTCTATCGCGACTACTATCTCAAAGGCCTGTACCAACCCTACGCCGAGCAGGATCTGGTGGCGCTGATCGCCCGCTGCAAGCCACATGTGCCCCCCTATTGCCGCATCAACCGCATTTTTCGCGATATCCCCTCGCCCCACATCGTCGAGGGCAACAAAAAGACCAACCTGCGCCAGTTGGTGCAGCAACACATGGCCGGGCAGGGCAGCCGCTGCCGCTGCCTGCGCTGCCGCGAGGTGCGCCGCCAGCAGGTCGATCCGCGCCAACTCCGCCTGCACATCCTGCCCTATGATACCGATGTCACCCGCGAGTTCTTCCTCAGTTTTGTGACGCCGGAGGATGGCGTGGCCGGTTTTCTGCGGCTGGCCCTGCCCCGCTCCTCCGCGGTCGTGCCCATCGCCGAGGTTGCGGACGCGGCCATGATCCGCGAGGTGCACGTCTATGGCCCGGCCCTGGGCGTGGGCAAGCAAGGCCAGGGCGAGGCGCAGCATCGGGGACTGGGCCGCCGCCTGGTGTGCATGGCCGAGCGCATCGCCCGCGACGAGGGTTTCAGCCGCCTGGCGGTGATCAGCGCTATCGGCGCCCGCGCCTATTACCGCCGCCTGGGCTTCACCTTGGGCGATTTGTATATGACCAAGCCGATACGCACCATCTCCGCCTGAAAAAGGCGCAAGCCGGAAGAGATTTCACTGGATGTGTGGGCCGCGCAGCTCCACCGGGGCCTCGGTCACGCGGCGCAGGCGGATGTTCAGCATCTCCACCAGCACCGAGAAGGCCATAGCAAAGTAGATGTAGCCCTTGGGGATGTGAAATTCCAGTCCTTCGACCACCAGGGAAAAGCCGATCAGCAGCAGAAAACTGAGGGCCAGGATCTTGATTGTGGGATGGTGCTCTACAAATTCGGCAATGCTATCGATCGCCAACAGCATCACGATCACAGCGATGACCACCGCCGCGATCATCACCTCCACCCGGCGGGCCATGCCCACCGCGGTGATCACCGAATCGAGCGAGAAAACGATATCGAGCAGAGCAATCTGGAAGATGACGCTGCTGAAACTGACCGCATTGGCCGTGACTTGCCGGGCGTGCTCTCCCTCCAGCTTTTCGTGGATCTCGAAGGTGCTCTTGGCCAGCAAAAAGACGCCGCCGCCGATCAGGATCAGATCCCGGCCCGAAAACTCCCGGCCAAACAACGTGAACAGGGGCGCGGTCAGACGGATGATCCAGGCCAGGGAGAGGAGGAGGAGGATGCGGGTGCCCATCGCCAGGAACAAGCCGGTGCGCCGGCCCCGTTCCTGTTGGTCGGGGGGCAATTTGTCCGAGAGGATGCTGATGAAGATGATGTTGTCGATGCCCAGCACGATCTCCAACGTGGTGAGGGTGATCAGGGCAATCCAGGTTTCGGGGTCGGCGAGCCAGTCCATGCGTGCTCCGGGCTAGATGAGGGTGAGGTGAGAAAGGGGGGTGATCTTAGCAACCTGCCGCGCCGGTTGTCAATTTCAGGCCGCCGGGGCCGGCTTCTGACCTTGCGCCGTCGCTGGCGTCCAGTATAATGATGGGCAGGGTTCACTTTCCCCCGCCTGGCGATCTTGATAAATGCGTAAAATGATTGATTAAAGGTAACAATTCACCTTATTTTGTTATTGAGAGGGGCGATAGCCCCGAAGCAATCCACAACGCCGCTTGACATCCCCAAAAATTAACGAGCCACCTTGGAGATTGCTTTGCTGCGCTTGTAATGACAAAATAAAATGAACTATTACCTTTAATCTTTAATCCTTAATTCTTAGAAGGAGCACCTTATGACTACCGATTTCCGCACCCGACTCGAATCGGGCCTTTTGCTTTGCGATGGGGCCATGGGCACTGAGATCTACGCCCGCGGCTTCAGCTTCGATCAGTCGATCGAAGAACTCAATCTCACCCAACCGGACGCCATCAAAGGCATCCACCGCGCCTATCTCAGCGCCGGGGCCGATGTGATCGAGACCAACACCTTCGGCGCCAACCGCATCCGCCAGGAGAGCTTTGGCCTGGCCGATCAGGCGGCGGCATTGGCCGCGGCCGGGGTGCGGCTGGCCCTGGAGGCCCGAGCCGAAGCCGGCAAACCCCAGGCGCTGGTGGGCGCTTCGCTGGGGCCGCTGGGCCGGCCGCTGACCCCCTACGGCAACCTCTCGCACGAGAGCGCGGCCGCGACTTACCAGGAGGTCATCGCCGCGGTGGCCGCGGCCGGCGCCGATCTGCTGGTGTTCGAGACCTTCAACGATCTGGCCGAGTTGACGCTGGCGGTGCGCAGCGCCCGCTCGTTGTGTGATCTGCCCATCGTCGCCCACATGACCTTCAATGAAGATGGCCGCACCGAACTGGGCCACACCCCCGAGGGCGTGGCGCTGGCCCTGGCCGAATTGGGCGTGGACGCCGCGGGCGCCAACTGCTCGGTGGGGCCGGCCGTGGTGTTGAACGTAATCGAACGCATGCATCAGGCCGCGCCAGAATTGGCCCTCTCTGCCCTGCCCAATGCCGGGTTCCCCAGCCGCAGCGGCGGCCGCCTTTTCTATCCCTCCACCCCCGAATACTTCGCATCCTATGTCGAGCGTTTGGCCGCGGCCGGCGCCCAGATCGTGGGGGGCTGCTGCGGCACCACCGCCGCCCACATCGCGGCCATGCGCGGCGCGGTGGATGGCGGCGCCCGCCGCGTCGACCCCATCGCCTCTTTCGAGATCGAGCTCGATCTGCCGGCCACGCGGCCAGAGACGCGGCCCGCGGCCACGGCCCTGGCCCAACAACTGGGCCAGACGTTCATCGCCACGGTGGAGATGAGCCCGCCCCGCGGCTACACCCCCACCCGCCTGCTCGATCAAGCGCAGGCCCTGCGTCAGGCCGGGGTCACGGCCATCAACATCACCGACAGCCCCCGCGCCCGCATGCGCATGAGTCCCTGGGCCGCGGCCTTTCTGGTGCAATCGCGGCTGGGCATGGAGACGATCCTGCATTTCCCCACGCGCGGGCGCAACCTGCTGCGCGTGCAGGGCGATCTGCTGGCCGCCCACGCCCTCAACATCCGCAATCTTTTCATCGTCATGGGCGACCCCACCGCCATCGGCGATTTCCCCGACGCCTACGACACCTACGACATCCCGCCCTCCGGCCTGGTGCAACTGATCAAACAGCATCTCAATCAGGGGGTGGATCAGGCGGGACAGCCGATCGGCGCGGCCACCAACTTCTTCGTGGGCGCGGCGGTCAATTTCGGGGCCGAAGACCTGGCGCGGGAGAGCAAGGTGCTGGAGCGCAAGCTGGCCGGTGGCGCGGATTTCCTGCTCAGCCAACCGATCTACGACCCGGAGGTGGTAACGCGTTTCCTGGCGCATTGGGGTGGGCCGCTGCCCGTGCCGGTGATCGCCGGGCTGCTGCCCCTGGTCAGCGTGCGCCACGCCGAATTCCT
The DNA here is from genome assembly GCA_013360575.1 of Caldilineales bacterium. Classification (GTDB taxonomy): domain Bacteria; phylum Chloroflexota; class Anaerolineae; order J102; family J102; genus JABWBG01. The sequence goes on along the minus strand of JABWBG010000098.1, from coordinate 2,241 downwards.
ACATCACGAAGTGCCCGGCATCCTCATCCCCGACCGGCTGCGCCAGCGGCTGCAGCACGCCGCCGACCCGGAACAGGAAGGCGTGGTCATTGCCCGTGAGCTGTTGGCCTTCCTGCGCGACTGGGCCGCGGGCGTCTATTTCATGCCTCCCTTTGGCCGTTTTCACCTGGTGGGCGATATCTTGCAGGGCAGCCTGACCGCGGGGGGTGATTAGCGCCCGCGCAGCCAGTCCCAGAAACTGCGCCGCCTGAACGTCTCTGCCGCCGCGACGAGATCTGCCGGCGGCGCGGGGGCAGGCGCGGCGACCGCGGGAGCTGGCGCTAACATCGCCGGCGCCGGCAGCCGCGCGCTGGCCGGCGCCGTGGGCAGGCCATCCAGCCGCCGCTGCATCTCGAAAAGCTGCGCCTCCATCTGCCGCATCCGCTCCCGTTCCTGGCTGCGGCCCGCGTCCATCTCCCGTTTCAACTCGAACAGCGCGCGCTCCGTTTCCAGCATGCGCTCGCGCAGCCGCGTGTTTTCCTCTTTCAGATTGAAGTTATCCTGCAACACCACGCCCAGCAATTGCCGCGCCACCTGCTGGTTGGAAAGCACGATCTCCTGACTGTTCGTCAGCGAGTGCAGCGTGTCCGAGAAAAAGGCCGCCATTTCCCTGCCGCCCGTCTCTCGAGCCGCGTCCGGCAATAAGGCCAGGGCCGAGACCCCCCCCTCTTGCCCACCCAACCGGGCGCGGGCCTGCTCGAAAGTCAGGCCCGCGGCCAGCAGCCGGCCGCACGCCGCCAGCGTCGCCACATCCTCCGGGCTGTACCGCCGGTGGCCGCGCTGCCCTCTCCGCCCGCTTGCCGGATGCGCGGCCGCGGGCGCGAGAAAGGCGCTGAACTGCTGCGCCCAGCGCCGCAGCGTGGCGGTGGAGATGCCCAGTTGCTCCGCCGCCTCGGCAGGGCGAAGGCCGGCGCTCATTTCTCCTCCCTCCGCCTACTCATCGACCACGCGATACACGCCATCCACCACCTCGGCGTCGGCGTCCGTGGTCACAGACTCGCCCCGCAGCGTGGCCCGGTGCTCGGCCACGATGTCGGCGGGGCAGGTGCGCAGAAAGTATTGCAGTCCCAACCACAGCACCGCCAGATCATCCAACTGGCCCAGACCGGGGATCAGATCAGGTATCAGATCGACCGGCAGCAGCAGATAGGTGGCCATCAAAGCGGGCACGCCATAACGCAGCCAGAGTGTGATGCGCTCATCCCGGATCAAGGCCCAGGCCAGGCGCAAGGTTTCCAAGAATTCGAACGGGTTTTTGGGTCGTGTGGAGGGTCGCGCAGAACGTGTGTTTGCCATAGAGACTCCGGTCAGCTATCCAAGCCCTTGTCAGGGCGTAATCGACAAAAAGAGAAGAATCGCCCAGCATCGTACCACAGGCGCGAGCGCTCTGCCAAGCGATTTCGTGAGCGAAACGCCGGTCCCGACGTGGCGCCAAAATCGGGCCTGTGGGCAGGCGGTGGAACGCAGATCATGGCATAATAGGCCCGCCATGCATTCCCTGCACACCCACCTGCACGATCTGCCCCTCATCGTTCTACGCGGCATTGCCCAGAACCAGGGCCTGCTGATCGAAGCCGAGAGCCACGCCGATTTTGTCGCGGCCCTGGCCGCCCAGATGCAGATGCCCGTGCACGTGCACGCGGTCATCGCCGCCCTGCCCGCGCCCGCGCAGAGTGCGCTGCAGCACCTGCTCGCGGCCGGCAACCGTCTGCCCGTCGCGGTTTTTCAGCGCCGGTTTGGCGAGATCCGGCGATTCGGCGGCGGGCGCCTGCAACAGGAACGGCCCTGGGCCGCGCCCGCGTCCGTGGCCGAGACCCTCTGGTACCACGGCCTCATCCTGCGCGGGTTCGATGAGACCCCGGCCGGGCTGGCCGAGTTCTTCGCCATCTCCACCGATCTCCTCCCCCACCTGCCGCCGTTGATCCCGGCGCCAGCGGCCCTCGCTCTCGCCCCGGTCGTGGCCCCGGCGGCCGTTCAAGATCAGGGCGAGCGCTTTTTGGAAGATCTCGGCTCCCTGCTGATCTACGTGCAAGGCCGCAAGGTATGGCTGGACAGCCGCGGACGCTGGCGCCCGCCCGATCTGGCCGCGCTCAGCCGGCAGTGGCTCCTCCCCCCCGCGCAGCCAGATCGCCCCCTGCACCCTGGCGACCGTCCCGCTCTGCTCTTCCACTGCGCCCACAGCCTGGGCCTGCTGGCCGGCGA
>JABWBG010000097.1 GCA_013360575.1 Caldilineales bacterium | reverse complement strand
AGGCTGGCGCGCAGCAGCTCGCCGCCTATTTGGCCGACGCTGCGGCCGTGCGCCGCGGCGGCGAGAGCGCCCGGCGTCTGGCGGTCACGCAGTTCGATCGCGATGCCCTGGCCGCGCAACTGGAGGGCGTGCTCGCACAGGCCCTGGAGCAGGCGCGCTGATGCCAGATTCGCAACGTGGCCGCGGCTATCCCGGCAAACGTCTCTTCGATCTGCTGGGCGCGACGCTTTTGTTGGCGCTGCTGGCCCCGCTGCTGGCCCTGTTGGCCCTGTGCGTGCGCCTGAAGTTGGGCGCGCCGGTGGTATTCCGGCAGCAACGCCCCGGTTTGCATGGTCGCCCTTTCGTGCTCTACAAATTCCGCACCATGACCGACCGCCGCGATGCCGCCGGCGCCCTGCTGCCCGACGCCGAACGGCTTACGCCATTTGGCAGGTGGCTGCGCAGCTCCAGCCTGGATGAGTTGCCGGAGTTGATCAACGTCTTGCAGGGCGCCATGAGCCTGGTGGGGCCGCGGCCTTTGCTGATGGAATACCTGCCCCGCTACACCCCCGCCCAGATGCGCCGGCATGAGGTCAAACCGGGCCTCACCGGCTGGGCGCAGGTCAATGGCCGCAACAACATCACCTGGGAACAGCGTTTTGCCCTGGATGTGTGGTATGTCGATCATCTTTCATGGCGGCTGGATCTGCGCATCCTGCTGCTGACCCTGTGGGTCACGCTCACGCGCCAGAACATCAATCAAGAGGGTCGCGCCACCATCGACCACTTCATGGGCAGTGAGGGCCAATCATGAGCTGTTATATCTTGGGCGCGGGCGCGCATGGCCGCGTCGTCGCCGATATCCTGGCCAGCAGCAGCGTCGCCATTGCCGGGTTTGTGGATGACGATGCCCGCTTGCAAGGCGCGCTCGTCCACGGCCATGCGGTGCTGTGCGACACCCCCACCCTGTTGGCGCAGGCCGCGGGCAGGCCCGTGCAGGTGATCGTGGCGCTGGGCGCGGCCCCGCTGCGTCTGCGCCTGACCCGGCAGTTTCTGGATCTGGGGCACGAGGTGATCAACGCCCTGCATCGCCAGGCCATTGTCGCGCCCACGGCTGCCATCGGTCGGGGGGTGTGCCTCTGCGCCGCGGCGGTGCTCAATCCTGATGCGGTGCTGGGGGACGCGGTGATCGTGAACACGGGCGCGACGGTGGATCATGATTGCGTCATCGCCGACGGCGTGCATCTCTCGCCGGGCGTGCATTTGGCCGGACGGGTGCGCATCGGCGCCCTCACCTTTTTGGGTGTGGGGGTGGCGGTGGCGCCGCGCGTGTCCATCGGCGCCGGCTCGATCATCGGCGCCGGCGCGGTGGTGGTGCGGGACATCCCGGCAGATGTCCTGGCCTATGGCGCGCCGGCGCGGGTCATTCGCCGGTTGCACGGGCAGTTCGATTGGAGCCGCCTGCTATGACTCAGACAGAGTGGGGCAAGCCGGCGCTGTTGGGCGGCCAACCGATCGTGGAGGCGCCGCTGCCGATCGTGCGGCCCTTGTTGCCGCCCCTGGCTGCCATTCAGGAACGGCTGGACGCGGCCATGCAAAGTGGGCAATTGACCAACGGTGGTCGCCACGTGCAGGCGTTGGAGGCGCAGTTGGCCGCCTATTTTGCGGTGGCGCATGTGGTGGCGGTGAACAACGCCACCATCGGGCTGCTGTTGTTGCTGCGGGCGCTGGCTGCTGATGGCGAGGTCATCCTGCCCAGCTTCACCTACGCTGCCTCTGCCCACGCGGTGGTGTGGGCCGGCCTGCGCCCGGTCTTTGTCGACATCCTGCCCGATACCTACACGCTCGATCCGGCAGCGGTGGCCCGCGCCATCACCCCGCGCACCGCGGCGATTATGGGCGTGCACATCTACGGCCACCCCTGCGAGATCGACGATCTGCAAGAGGTGGCCGACCACCATGGCATTCCCCTGATCTTCGACGCCGCCCATGCCATGGGCAGCCGCTACCGGCAGCAGCGCGTCGGCGGCTTTGGACTGGCCGAAGTCTTCAGCTTTCACGCCACCAAGATCTTTCCGGTGGGCGAGGGGAGCGTCATTGCCACCAGCGATACGCAATTGGCGCAGAAGCTGCGGCTGCTGCGTGTGTTTGGCAGCCCGCCCGGCGAAGAGAATACCCTGTTGCCGGGGCTCAACGGCAAGATGCAGGAGTTCAACGCCCTGATCGGCCTGGAGAACCTCAAAAACATCGATCGCTATGTGACGCAGCGCCGTGCTTTGGTTGATCAGATGCGGGCGGAGATTGCGCACCTGCCGGGGCTGCATTTTCAGACGCAGCGGCCCCACGTCTACTCGAACTATCAAAATCTCTCCCTGCTGGTCGATGCCGGGGCATTCGGGCTGAGCCGGGATGCGTTGTTCGTGGCATTGCGGGCTGACAATGTGCATACGCGCCGCTATTTCCATCCCCCCGTCCACCGGCACGACGCCTATGCCGGCAGCGAACACGCGCATCTGCCGGTCACGGATCGGGTCGCGGATACCGTTTTATGCCTGCCCATCTATTCACAGATGCAGGCGCAGGAAGCGCACGCCCTGTGCCTGACCCTGCGCCGCTTGCACGCCTTTGCCCCGGCGGTGCGAGAGCGTCTCCGGGCAGAAGGCGCGGCAGGATCCGCCGGGGGCTGCTAACACGCGGCCCGTCATTTGATTTTTGCCCGCAACTTGACGAAAATAGAAAAGAATATGCTGATGTTTTGATTTGTTTTTATCTATTTGACGAAGAGTGCGAATTGTTTTGGCTGTTATCAAAGACATTCTGAGTAAGCGATGACTTCCCCATCCCCCAAACGAAATTCGGTAGAGACGCCGGTGATCAAGACGCACTACATCTTGATCATTGATGCGGTGGTATCGGCAGTGGCCCTGGCCCTGGCCGTGCTGTTGCGTTATGAATCCTTGGCGGTGATGGGGCAGGTGTTGAGGGCCAGTTGGGCGCTGTTACCCCTGGCTGGCTTGCTGCGTCTGGCCGCGAGTTGGCGGCCCCGCCTTTATGCCTACATCTGGCGCTATGCCAGTCTGGCAGAGGTGTTTCGGGTGTTGGAGGCGGTGTCGGTAGGCACGCTGCTGTTGGTGTTGGCAAATTGGGTGCTGTTGCCGCAACTGGGGCAGCCGCCCATCCCCTCGCGGGCGGTGTTCATCATCGATTGGGCATTGACGATCATGTTCGTGGCCGGTTCGCGCATGGCGATTCGGGTGGGCCTCAACTGGCTGATCAGCCACAAGAAACGAAATGTGCTGGAATCGATCATCCCCCAGCGCAAGGTGCTGATTGCCGGCGCCGGCGATATGGGCGCCGTGGTCACCCGTCTGATCACCAACAACCCGGAAATGGGTTACGATCTGGTCGGCTATGTGGATGACGATCCGCTGAAATTGGGCAAGGACTTGCACGGCTTCCGTGTCCTGGGCGGCCGCCGCGATATCGTGCAGTTGGCGCAGGAACACAAGATCGATGAAGTGATCATCGCCATCTCCACTGCGCCGGAACGGGATATCGAGGCTTTTCAAGATATTTGCGCGTCCAATCGCATTCCCACACGCGTCATCCCCAATGCCTACGACCTGCTATCCGGCACGCTGAGCATGGAGCAGATCCGGCAGTGGCGGTCGGTGGATGGGTACCATCCCGCCCTCAATGGCAATGGGGTTACCGGCGCCAGGCAGCGGCCGGTGTATCACAGTCTGCTGATCACCGGCGGAGCGGGCTTCATCGGCAGCAACTTCGTCCGGTATATGCTCGAAACCTATCCCACCTACCGGATCGTGGTCTATGACCTGCTGACCTACGCCGGCAACCCGGACAATCTCCTGAACCTGAAGGCCGATTTTCCCGATCGTTATATCTTCATCAAGGGGGATATCGCGGAATATGATCAGGTGGCGTTGGCGATGAAGCGCTATGGCATCGATTGCATCGTCAATTTTGCGGCAGAATCGCATGTCGATCGGTCGCTGATGGAACCGCACGCTTTTCTGCGCACCAATGTCACCGGCGCCTACACCCTGCTGGAAGCGGCCCGGAACTTTCGGGTGCAGCGTTTTCATCAGATCTCCACCGACGAGGTGTACGGCGAGGTGATCCGCGGCTCCTTTTCCGAGCAGGATCCACTGGAAACGCGTAGCCCCTACTCTGCCAGCAAGGCCGCCGCGGACCTGCTGGTTCATGCCTACAATCAGAGTTTCGGCGTGCCGACCACGATTACCCGCGGCAGCAATACGATCGGCCCCTACCAATATCCAGAAAAGGCCGTGCCTTTGTTCGTGACCAATGCCATCGATAACCAGCCCTTGCCGGTGTATGGCGATGGCCTGTACGTGCGCGATTATCAGCACGTGCGCGATCATTGCCGGGGCATCGACCTGGTGTTGCACGAGGGCGCGCCGGGCGAGATCTACAACCTGGGCGGGGGGGCGAAGAATGAACGCACCGCCCTGGAATTGGCCCGCATCATCCTCGACCGTCTGGGCAAACCACACGCTCTGATTCACCTCGTCCAGGATCGACCAGGACAGGATCGCCGTTACAGCTTGAATTGCGCTAAAATCCGCGCATTGGGCTGGAAACCACAATTCACGTTCGATCAGACGCTTGATGCCACTATCGCCTGGTATGTGGAAAATGAGTGGTGGTGGCGCAAGATCAAGGATGGCGAGTATCGCCACTACTACGAGAAGCAATTTAGCGAACGCCTGGAAAAAGCGGTGCAGAGTGTGCTCACGCAGAAATCGGCGATGAAGGAGTAGCGTCTTCTTCCTGGCGCAGCGGCGCTGGCTTGTGCAGGGCGATGGCGGCTGTCACCCCCCACAGCAGCCACACGAGGATGGCGGCGCGCGCCGCGTAGGTGATCACCTCGAACTGGCCGTGGATGAGATACACGATCAGAGAGCCTAACAGCCCCAGAGCGAGGGTGTGGAAGCCATCGTTTGGGGGCCGCTGGATGCGGCGCAGGAGCAGCAGCGCCAGCACGCCGTACAGCGCCAGGTGCGCAATCAGCCCCGGAACGCCCATCTCGGCGCTGTGTTGCAGCAGGATGTTGTGGGGGTGCAGGATGGGGACGCGCTGGTAGATCTCGGTGAGGGGATAGAATAGGTTGAGCACCGGTTCGAACATGCCCAAGCCCACGCCGGTGAAGGGAAAATCGCCGGTCATATCCAGCGCCCGGCTCCATAACTCGGTGCGGGCCAGCAGGCTGCTTTCGCCGGCCACGGGGCTTTGTTGCCACAGGATCGAGACCTGCCGCGCCGGCGGCCAGATCAGGAGCAGGGCCGCGCCCGCCAGGCCCACCAGCACCCAAAATCGGCCCCAGCGCCTGTCCATCAGACTGGTGACGATGGGGAGGGCAACGGCCAGGCCCAGGAAAGCGCCGCGTGACTGCGTCAGCAGGATCACCCCCCCGATCAGCAGGCTGGCCAGGCCGGCCAACAGGCGCCGTTTCCACTCCTGGGCGCGCAGAAACAGGAGCAGGGCCGGCGGCAGGAAGAGCGCCAGCAGCCCCCCGGTCAGATTGGCGTGAAATCCCTGGGGATTCCAAAAGGGGGAGAGTCCAGAGGGCAGGCGGGCGTAGAGTTTCGTCTCGAAAAAGAGCAACTTGCCGGCGATGAATTGCGTGCCCGGTAGCATGAACAAAGCCAGGGCGCTGCCGATCAGCAACAGCCCCCCCGCCACGAGGCGCAGCCACAACGTGTGGCGCTGCCCTGCCATGGCCCAGAAAATGGCCAGATTGGCGAGAAACGCGTACGTGCGGGGCAATGTGATCGTCAGGTCAGGCGTCACCCACAGCCCCGCGGCCAGGGCCAGCAACAACAGCCCCAGGATGATTGGAAAAGGGGAGTGATCGATCCAGCGAGGCCCGGCGAAGGTGAACACCGCCAGCGTCGCCGCCAGATAAACCACCGCCGCCACAGGCAGCCAGCCAGGCAGCATCTGGCTGAACAGGAGAAAAGGCGCAGCCGCCAACACCAGCAGGGCGCCGGCGCCGGAGTGTCGGGTGGCTCTGTCGGCAAGGAAGGGACGCAGAAGGGACATGAAAGGCATCGAGAAGGAGAACGCGCCGTCGAGCAGCCGCGGCGCGTTCATTTTGCCACAGCCCCGCGGCTGTGCGAGAATTGGCCTGACTCCATGTGGATGGCGCCGGCTCGCTGCGGCGCTTCTGTGCGATGATTTTGTGCAGCAATGATTGATTGGTTCGAGCTTGTTGGCGACAGTTTTTGGATCGGCGGCATCTCTTTGCTGCTGATCCAACTCAGTTACGCGCTTCTGCGCAGAGCGGAAACGGGGATCGCGCTGCGCGCTCTGCTCCTGCAGCCCGGATTTCGCCTGGCAGGGTCGCTTGCCCTGCTCAGTGTGTGCATCGGCCTGGCAGCCAACAGCCGCCGCGGCCTCTGGGAAGGGGGATTCTGGCTGGCGTTGGCCGCGCTTTTTGCGGCGGAGGCCTGGCGCAGTGATCGCCAACGCAGAGGCTTGCCCACGCAAGTGCGTCCCCTCCTGCGCCAGTGGCTGCAGGGCCAGGCGCCGGCAGCGCTGGCGTTGATTGTGTTGGGCGTGCTGCTGGCGGCGCTTTATGCTGCCACCGTGCGCCCCTGGATGCAGCCCGACGAGCCGCGCCATTTCCATGTGGCCTTGCACGTGGCCCGGCTCAGACAGCCGGTGGTCTGGTACAACGACCGCGTCCCTGCCTGGGAGCGGGAGATCATCGCCGAGATGGAGGCGCACGATTTTTGGTGGTACGGCTACAGCCTGATCGGTTGGGATCCTGAGCATCTGCCCACCTCCTTCAACCAGATCTGGGGCGTGGCGTATGGGTTGGCGTTTTTCCAGCAGCCTTTGTACTACACTTTTGCCGGGCTGTGGCTGCAAACCTGGGCGGCGGACGTGTCTCTATCGCAGGCCGTGGTGTATCTGCGCTTTTTCAATGTGCTGTTGCTTGCCTTCAGCCTGTTCGGCGTCTACAAGATCGCAAAACTGCTTTTTCCTGCGCGCCCGCAGTTGACGCTGGCGATTCTGGCCTTTGCGGCGCTGTGGCCCTCGCATCTGGCCGCGAATGCGGGCGTCAACAATGACGCATTGGTCGAGCTGACCGTGATCTGGGCGCTGTTTTTCGCCGTCCGCCTTGTGCGTGATGGGCCGCGGTTGGCCAATGTGGTTTGGTTGTTGGCTTTTGGCCTTCTTTCGTTCTATACCAAGCGCAGCGGCCTCAATGCTTTTGTCCTTTTCCCCCTGGCCCTGCTGTTGTGGGGGAGCGGACGGTGGGCCGGGCGCTGGACGCGGCGCCGGCTGCTGATAGGTGGGGGGCTGGCAGGGGCGGCTCTTGTCTCTGCCCTGGCCCTGGCGCTGATCGCGCTCCGCTCGCAACGGCTGCTGTTGCCTGCCGGCTTTGCGGCGGATGTGTGGAGCGGCCAGTATTGGCAGGAGGTGTCGAGCGCGCCGCTCGGTCTCTTCGCTTCGGCCCTGTTGCGCACCTTCATCGGCTGGTTTGGCTGGCTGCGCACGCCGCTGCCCACCCCGTTTTATTGGGCAGGCGGCGCGCTGCTGCTGGCGGCTGCCTGCGGTTTCCTGTTCGAACTGCGGCGGCCGCGCCGCGCGGCGCTGGCGGGCTGGCAAAAGCGGGTACTGTGGCTGCTGGTCGCAGCTCTGGCCATCCAGATCGGGTTCGTCGTCGGCAAGGAGATCGTCTATGCCAGTTGGCGGGATGGCTCGCTGCCGCAGGCGCGCTACCTCTATCCTGTGTTGCCCGCCCTGGCCATCCCTCTGCTGATGGGCTGGGGCCGGTTGGCGCCTGCCCGCTGGCATTCGCTGTCCCTGCTGATCATCGGGCTGCTGATTTTCAACATCTACGTTTTGGCCTTCATTCTCTATCCCTTTTTCTGGTTGTAGATGCGGTGGGTGTGGTTTTGCTCATTTCAACGTCATAGATCAGACAGGCCGCCGCTTGCCTGGGATAGGCCCGCTTCCGCTCCCTTTCCATCTCTTCCCCGCACATGACGAACCGACATGCAGTCGTAACCGGGCTGCTGCTTTTTTGCTTGTGGCAGGTTTTTCTGCTCAGCCCCGGCTTTGCCGCGCCTGTGGCGGCAGATGAGCCGCTGGCAGTGGCCCTGCCGCCCACCGTCCGCCCCTCGCTGACGCCGACGATCCTGCCCACAGACACGCCGATCCCGGCCACAGGCACGCCGATCCCGGCCACAGGCACGCCGATCCCGGCCACGAACACGCCGATCCCGGCCACGAACACGCCGATCCCGGCCACAGGCACGCCGATCCCGGCCACGAACACGTCGATCCCGGCCACGAACACGCCGATCCCAGCCACAGGCACGCCGATCCCGGCCACGAACACGTCGATCCCGGCCACGCCAACGCCCGCGGCGACGGCCACGGCTCCTCCGGCGACCGCCGCCTCTCCTCCACCCACATCTGGCACCCCGCCTGCTTCTCCCTCGCCGACGCCTGGGGTGACGGGCGGCGCCGCCCCCGCTGTGGCGGCGTCGCCGGTTCCGGCAACGGCAGCGGCGACCTTGACCGCGCCCAATCTTTTGTTGATTATCGGCCTGGGCGCCCTGGCGTTGGCCGTAGGTCTGATCCTGCTCATGCTGCTGCGGCGGACGCGCTAGCCATTCGCTCACCCCGATCCTGCCATGATCACACGTGCACTCCTCCACATCTCCCTGCTTTTGGGCTTGCTGCTTCCCTCCATTGCCGGCGGGATGCCGTTGCGCGCGGCAGCGCAAGCGCCCGCGCCCCTGGCCCCTGCCACTTTATCCTGGCCTTTTGGCGTCTGGGTCAGCGTCAACGGCACGGCCTATGGCGGCGTGGAAATGTACGCGGCCGGCGCCCGTTATACCAACATCTATCTCACCTGGAGCGCCATCGAGAGCAGCCCCGGCGTCTACAACTGGGCGGCCACCGACGCCATATTGGCGCAGGCCGCGGCGCAGGGCTATCACGTCATCCTCACCCTGTGGCAAAACCCCGCCTGGGCCGCGGACACGGTCTGCGGCCCGATCCGCGCCGCGCATCTGCCCACCTTCGCTGCTTTTTTGCGCGCGGCCGTGGCCCGGTACAGCGCCCCACCCTACAACGTGCTGATGTGGGCGCTGTACAACGAGCCGGACAATGGCAACGCCCTCGACAACACCGGCGCTTGCTGGGGCCGCACCCATCCCAATCATGCCGCCGGCGCTGGCGGCGCGGCCTATGCCCACATGCTCTCCTACGCCTACCCTGCCATCAAGGCGGGCAATCCCAGGGCGCAGGTGCTGCTCGGCGGGCTGGCCCATGATTTTTGGTATCCAAGCTGGGGCGGGCCCTTCGACAAAACCTTTTTGCCGGAGATGCTCGATGCCGGCGGCGCCAACTATTTCGACATCATCAATTTTCACTACTATCCAGCCTTCGCCGCCAGCTGGCAGACAGGCGACCGCTACACCAGCGATATCTACGGCAAGGCCAAGTCGATCCAGGACAAGGTGGCAGCGGCCAGCGGCGGCAAGCGCAAACCGGTGATCTGCACCGAGGTGGGCTGGCCCACCGCCGGCCCTGCCGGCGACGCCCTGCCCTACAGCGACGAACTCAGCGCCCGTTATGTGATCCAGTCGTTTGTGCGCTCCATGTCCTTCGGCATGGATGTGGTGATCTGGTTCATGGCCGTGGACAGCGACGGCATGTCTCGCAAATATGGCCTGATGCGCAGCAACCTGGCGCCCAAGCCGGCCTATTATGCCTATCGCACCCTGACCAGGGAGCTGGGCGGCGCGACTTTTGTAGCGCCGCGATATGATTGGCCTGCACACATCGAAGGCTATGATTTCACCTGGCAGGGACGCCGCAAGACAGCCGTGTGGGCGCTGAGAGAGACGCCAGACACCCTCCCGTATGCCGTAGGCCAGCCCGGCGACAGCCTGCGCCTGATCAGCAAGCTGGGCGCTGTTGAGGTTGTCAGTGATGGCGGCCCCGGAGATGGCGACGGCGCCCGCAACGGCTCCGTGTTGCTCACCATCGACGCCAGCCCCTTGATTGTCGAGAATCTGCCCGGGGCCACCGCCACGCCCACGCCCACGCCCACCCGCACGCCCACAGTCACGGCGACGCCCACCTCTACGCGCACGCCCACCCTCACCCCCACAGCCACCGCCACACACACACCGACGGTGACGCCCACGGCCACGGTGACGCCCACGGAAACGCCATCCCCCACCCCGACGAGCACCGCCACCCCCACGCCCACGGCGACGATGACGCCGACGCCGACGGTGACGCCCACGGCCACGCCGTCCCCCACGGCCACGGACACGCCCACCTCTACGCCGACGCCGACAAATACCCCCACCCCCACGATCACCCCGACTGCTACGGCCACGCCGACAATAACGCCCACGCCAACCAGAACACCTACCCCCACACGCACCCCCACCGCCACACGCACGCCCACGGCCACAGTCACACCCACACGGACGCCCACGGCGACGGCCACGCCCACAGCCACCCGCACGCCCACGGCCACACACACCCCGACAGTCACGCCCACGCTCACCCCCATCCCGACCCTCACGCCCACAGCGACGGTGACGCCGACGGCCACGTCGACGCCGACGGCCACGCCCACGCCTGATCCGGACGCCACATCCACCCTCACACCCACGATCACACCCACCGCGACAGCAACGTCCACACCCACGGTCACGCCCACGGCAACGGCCACACCTATCCATTTTTATATGCCCCTGCTCCTGCGTTCCGCCGCCACCACAGGGGGCGGCGATCCTTTGGTGAACCGCCAGTACTTACCGCTGTTCCGACACTGATCCCCCATTTTCCCAGTCCCATGATCCACCCCTCCACCGCGCCGGCGTCGGCGACTCGCCGCTTCCCCTGGCTGCGTCTGCTGGCCGGCGCCCTGCTGGCCGGCTTCCTCCTCTTTTTGCTCGGACGCGAGATCGCCTGGGCCGACGTCTTGCGTTTTCTCGGTCAGGCCCAGGTGGGATGGCTGCTGTTGGGCGTCGCTGCCATTTTCATCAACAGCCTGGCGCGGGCGCAGCGGTGGCGCTTGCTCTTCCCCCGCGAACAGGCGCCGCCCTCCTTGCCCCAGGCCCTCGGCATCCTCCTGGCCGGGCAACTGATCAACAACCTCTTGCCTTTGCGCGGGGGCGATATCTCCCGCGCTTTGCTGGCCGGCCGCCGCCGCGGCGCCAGCACCATCACCGCCGCCGCCACCATCGGCGCCGAAAAGTTGATCGATGTCAGTGCCGCGGCCCTGTTGGTGGCCATCGTCGTCCCCTATTTCGTGCTCCCCGCCTGGCTGGAGACGAATCTGGCCGGCGTCTACACCACCATCGCCCTGGCCGTGCTGATCTGGGCCGCGCTTATCTTTGCCCTGCCCGCGGCCGAACGCTATCTGGCTGCCTGGACAACCTCCGGACGGCCCCTGGCCGCCCTGGCCGTCCGCGTCCACAATCTGCTGCGCGGTTTGCGGGCCTTGCGCCAGCGCCGGCGTCTGCCGCAGTTGCTTTTCTGGTCGCTGGGCGTGTGGGGATTCAGCATCGCCGCCACCTGGTGCGTGCTGGCCGCGTTCGATCTCACTGCCAGCGCCCTGGCCGCGGCGCTGGTGGTGATCATCATCCAGGGAGGCATCAGCGTTCCCGTCGCGCCCGGCCACATCGGCGTCTTCGAGTGGCTGGCCGTGCTGGCCTTGCGCACGCTCGGCTTCGGTGATGATGTGGCCCTGGCCTTTGCTCTCGTCCTCCACGCCATCGTCCTCCTGCCCCCCGTACTCGTTGGCCTTCCCTGGCTGTGGCGCGCCACGCGCTAAGCCCCGCCTGATTGCACTCCCTTTGCCATGAACATGCGCCATCTTTTGCTCCGCCTTTTACTGCTCGTCACCCTCACGCTGGCCGCGCTCATGCCCCTGGCCCAGGTCGGACAGGCCGCGCCCGCGGGCAGCGACCCCCTGGCGCTGGCCCTGCCACCCACCGCCCGCCCCTCCTTGACGCCGACGATCCTGCCCACCGACACGCCCGTTCCCCCCACCGACACGCCCATTCCGCCCACGGACACGCCTGTCCCCCCCACCGACACGCCCATTTCGCCCACGGATACGCCTGTCCCCCCCACCGACACGCCCATTTCGCC
>JABWBG010000374.1 GCA_013360575.1 Caldilineales bacterium | reverse complement strand
CTGGAGCCGGGCCTGAGCGAGCGCCCCGAAGACGCGCCGTGGGGCATCGAAGCGATCGGCGCGGCCCGCGTCTGGGCTGAGTTCGGCGTCACCGGCGAAGGCGTGGTAGTGGGCCAGTCGGATAGTGGGGTCGATGCCGGCCATCCCTTGCTGGCCCCCACCTATCGCGGGGCCGGCGGCGACGATGATCTCAACTGGTTCGACCCCTGGACCGGCAAGGCCGCGCCCTGGGATGGCAGCGGCCACGGCACCCACACCCTGGGCACGGTGCTGGGCCAGGAGGGGGTGGGCGTGGCGCCGGGCGCGACCTGGTTTGCCTGCGCCAATCTGGTGCGCAACCTGGGCAACCCCGCCAATTATCTCGACTGCATGCAATTCATGCTGGCCCCGCATCCGCAGGGCGGCGATCCTCTGCGCGCGGGCCGCCCTGATCTGGCGGCGGACGTGAGCACGAATTCCTGGGGCTGCCCCCCCTCCTTCGAGGGCTGCGATCAGCAGACCCTGTGGCAGGCGACGGCGGCGCTGCGGGCCGCGGGCATCTTTTTCGTAGCCGCGGCCGGCAATGAAGGCCCGGCCTGCGATTCCCTGGGCACGCCCCCCGGCAATTATGGCAATGTGCTCTCGGTGGGAGCGCTGGCCCGCAGCGGCGACCTGGCCGAATTTTCCAACCGCGGCCCCCGCACCGGCAGCCCGGATAGCGCAAGCGGGCCTGATCTGCTGGCGCCCGGCGTGGATATCCTCTCCCTTTGGCCGGGCGGCGGCTGGGCCGTGCAGTCGGGCACCTCGATGGCCGCGCCGCACGTGGCCGGCGTCGTGGCCCTGATGTGGTCGGCCAACCCCAAGCTGCGCGGAGACATCGACGCCACCGAGCGCATCCTGCAGCAGACGTCCGCTCCCTACACAGGCCGGCCCGATGGTTGCGGCGACGAGGGCGAATTCCCCGACAGCGGCGCCGGCTACGGCCTTCTCGACGCCTACGCCGCCGTCACCCAGGCCTTGAGCTTGCGGTGAGTACGTAATGCGTAAAACGTAAAACGTAATGCGTAAAACGCAGTACATCTTACGTTTTACGTTTTACGTTTTACTCTAAAAATGCCACTCCAACACGCTTTCGGGGCGGAGGTTGTCGAGTTGCAGGTACCATTGGGCCGCGTCGAGCAGGGCCTGCTGCGGGATCAGGCCGATCAGTTCGGCGCTGTGGATGCCAACGCCATAGCGCGCTGCCTCGCGGCGCACCAGCTCGGTGACGCGGTGCAGCGGCGTACGCGTGTAATCGAGAAAATTCATCGACACCTGCGCCCGCCCCTCCACCAGCACGCCCATCGCCTGCAAGTAACGCATGCCGCCGCTAGAGTGGCGGATCGCCTTGGCAATCGCCTTGGCAATGCCCTCATCGCCGGTGCTGAGATAGAGATTGTAGGCGATCAGCGGCGGGCGGGCGCCGATCACGGTGGCGCCGGCAGGGCCGAGCTGGGCAGGGCCGAAATCGGGCGCGCGGTCGCTGTTGCCCGCGGCCAACTCCGCCTGCAAGCCCTCATATTCGCCCCGGCGGATGTTGGCCAGCACTTCCCGGTCTGGCCGTGTGGCCGCGTGATAATATAGATAGGTGGGAATGCCCAACTCGACGCTGACGCGCTCGGCCAGGCCGCGGGCCAGCGCCACGCACTCGGCCATGCTGATATCGCGGATCGGCACGAAGGGCACCACATCGGTGGCGCCGATGCGGGGATGCTCCCCGCGGTGCTGGCGCATGTCGATCAGCTCCGCCGCCTTGGCGATGCCCCGAAACAGGGCCTCGCTCACCGCGGCAGGCTCGCCCAGCAGGGTGACGACGCTGCGGTTGTGATCCGCATCCGCGGAATGGTCGATGACGCGGGCGCCTTCCACACTGTTGTAGGCGGCGACGATGGCCGCGATCACATCGCTGCGGCGGCCTTCGGAAAAGTTGGGGACAGATTCAACGATGGCAGACATGGCAAAAGAGGGGGTGAGTGAGGTCGTCAGGGCAGGGGCGATGCCGGCGAAAAGGCCTTGCCGGCGGCATCGCCCCTGCTGGCAGCCAACCGGGCCAGGCCGAGGTAGGCCGGACCATGGTTGGCGTCCGCCGCCACGGCCTCCTGGTAGCGCTTCTCGGCCGAGCGGTAGAGACCGCGCTGGCGGTAGCCCTCGGC
>JABWBG010000373.1 GCA_013360575.1 Caldilineales bacterium | reverse complement strand
CGCTGGCCGGCCGCGGCGCGGGCAGCGCGGTTGCGGGCGCGTCCGGCATCTGCCGCCAGACGCGGCCATCCTCATAATTGAGCACGATCTGACGATAGAGCGGTTCCCAGTGCGGGTCGAAACGGGCAGGCTCCAGCTTGGGCCACTGGCCGATGATGCGGATGCGCAGGGTGAGGTCGGGGGTCAGCACCAGTTCGCTGCTGCCGGCGTCGAAGCGCACCGGCCGCAGCCGCAGCCGGGCCACATATTGATCGCGCAGCCACACCGGGTATCCCAGCAACTCGGCCACGGAGGGGAGTTGATCGACAGCGGCCGCGGCCATCTCCGGCGTGCGCATGGCCACGAGGGTGGCGTTTCCACTCTGCTCGGAGATGAAGGGGAGGGTGCCGGCGGGCAGGGCCAGGAGAACGGTGTGCCCGCGCGTGGCCGCGGTCTCGAACTGAAAATGGGGAGCCAGTTGGGCCAGCTCATCCACATCATAGCGCCGGCTGCCCGCCCAGAATTCGGCCGTCAGGTGGATGTGCAGGGCGTTGTCGGCAAAGGTGGAGGTGACCCTGTGCACCACGCGCAAGGTGGGCGCCTCCTGGGCATGCGCCGCAGGGGAGAGCCCCGCCGGCAACGCCGCCAGCAGGGCCAGCAGCAGGGCCAGCAGCGATCGCCACGGGGTGCGGCGGGGCAAGGACAACCAAGACATGTTCGCGGGAGAGGGGGGAGATGGGGGACAGACACAAAAAGACCGGTGTAGATTACACCGGTCTTGACGAAACAAAGGGAAGGAAGGATATGGCGAGGGTCAGCCCCGGTCGGACAGGGAGAGGGTGCGCTGGATCAGGTCATCCACCTCATCTTCCTGTTCGTACCACTGGCTCTTGCGGCGCTTGCGATCTTTGCGCCGGCGGTTCTCTTCTGCGGCCAGCAAGGCCATCTCGAACAGGGTGGGCGCGGGCTCTTCCTCTTCTGGGATCACCTCATCCTCGATTTCTGCGGGGGCGGCGGCGCGGGCAGGCGCGTGGGATTCTGGCTCGGGCTGCGCTTGCGGCTCTGGTTGCAGGGCCCGCATGGAAAGGTCGATCTGGCCGCGGCGGGGGCGGACTTCCAGCACCTCCGCCTCGATAGTATCGCCCAGGCTGACCATGTCGCCGGGGTGTTTGAGGAAGCCGTGCGTCATCTCTTTGACATGCACACGGGCATCGTAGCCCACGCCGATATCGACGAAGATGCCGTAATTTTCCACCCGCGTGACCACGCCAGACACGACCTCGCCGGCTATGAGATCATCGATGGTGCGCGTGCCCGGTCGGATCAGGGTCAGGCTGATGCGGTTGCGATCTTTGTCCAGTTCCTTGATCCAGGCCTGCACCTCCTGGCCGACGCGCAGGAAATCGCTGGGTTTGTTGATGCGGGCCAAAGTCAATTCCGAGACGTGCGCCAGGCCATCGGTGCCAACGCCGATATCGATGAATGCGCCGAAATCGGCCAAACGCCGCACGCGGCCGGTGACTTCTTCGCCCACAGCCAGCTTGCGTACGATGGTTTTGGGTGGAATGACCTTGATGGTCGGTTGTTTGCCTTTTTTGGCTTCGGTCACAATGGGACTCCTTGGCATTTCTCAGGTGATAGTAACACGCAATCTTATAACTGGGCGGGCGTGTCTGTCAAAATCGGGGGGGAAGACACGCGCAGGGCAAAGGCGGCGGCCAGAGTGGCCAGGCCGGTGGCAGCCAGGCTGAGGAGGAGGGTGAGCGAACGGTCGGGCAAGGGGAAGCGGGCGATCTCGTGATGTAGGCCCGCGGCCATGGCGCAGAGCAGCAGAATCAGCCACAAAAGGGGGCGGTTGGGCATGCGCTCCTGCATGATCTGCGCCAACAAGGGGTAGAAGAGGAGAAAGGCGGGGGCCATCAGCCGCTCGTTGTTGCTGCCGAACAGGGTGCTGGCCGCGGTCAGGCCAAAAAGGAGGAGGAGATGCCCGCGCGACCGCACAAAAGCCAGGGTCTGCCGCCAAAAGAGCAGAGGCAGGAAGAGAAAGGGGAGGAAAGGGTTGGCAAAGAGGCGGAACCAGGTCGACGCCTGGGCGAATTTGGCCGCGTGCCGCAGCGCGGCCGCGGCCAGATCCAACCCGCCCGCGGGTTCGAGCAGCCAGCGCAGGGCCAGAAAGGCCAGGAGGCCAGGGGCCAGCGC
>JABWBG010000096.1 GCA_013360575.1 Caldilineales bacterium | reverse complement strand
GGGCGCTGGGGCGGCGGCCGGCCGCGTGCGGCACGGCGCCCGCCTGCCAGCGCAAGCCCTGCCACCGCCGGCCATAGTAGATCGTGGCATAGCCGGGAGAGTGATCCTCCCACACCGCGTGCTCGCCGCCCGCGGCGTCGATCAGCAATTGCGCGCGCCAGGAAGGGCCAGGCGTGAGGGAGATGTTCAGGGGCAAGTCCCAATAGCGACCATTCCAGACGCAGTGATAGATTTCGAAGCGCCCGGAGAAATCATTGCTGAAGAGGACATGCAGGGCGCCGTCGGGGCCGATCTGGGCGTGCGGCTGAGCGCCGCCGCAGATGCGCTGCGCTGCGGTGCAGCCGTCTGCATTCACCTGGCTGTGGAAGATGGCGTTCCCCGCCTGCCAGACTACGTGCACACGGTCGGCAGCGACAGCCAGCGCGGGGCAGGCCAGACGCCCGCCCCTGGTCACGTTCGGCCCGCGCTGCCAGGAAGCGCTGAGGGCGACGGGATGCGAGAGGGTGGATGGCATGGGGGAAGTCCTTGCAAAAGGAGCGTTGGTTAGTTGGTTGGTTAGTTGGTTGGTTGGTTAGTTGGTTAGTTGGTTAGTTGGTTGGTTAATCATTAATTATTAATAATTAATGATTAATGACAAATCTGTGCTCGTTTCTATCGTCCTTCGTCTTTTGTCTTTCATCCTTCGTCCATCGTCCATCGTCCATCCTCACCAAAAAACACCTGATTTTTCGGTATCATACCACAGATGCGGCTGCAAGTAGGCATGCGCCGCGGGCCGGCAGCGCTGTCCCTGGCACAGACCTGGATTTCCACCCCATCCCCACACGGCTTATAATAGCTCCTCCACCCCATCCGCGCCCGCGGCGGGTTCCCTGACCCCCGACCTGAAAAGGACCCCTCTCCCATGTCTGTACGCTTGCTTTTTGTCGGCAAACTGTTGGCAAACGGCAAAACGATCATTTATTTGCAGGATCGCGGCTTCGATGTGACACGCACCGAGGGCCTGCGCCCTACCCTGCGCGCCCTGGCCGAAACCACCTTCGACCTGGCGATCCTCGACGCCAACGACATCAGCGCCATCAACATCCATCGCATCTCGCACAAGGTCATGCACCTGGAGAACGCGCCCTTCATCCTGGTGATGACCGGCAACCACAGCGGCCTCTCCGCCGAGATCGCGCATGATGAATACATCGTCCGTCCCTTCACCAATCGCCAAGTGGAAAAGCAGGTGCGGCATTTGCTCGCCAGCCGCTCGCGATATGTCGTCACCCTCGGCCCCCTGGCGCTGGATCGGCGCACGCAACGAGTGCGCACACCGAAGGGTGTGGAGCGGCTGACGCCCAAGCAATTTGCCCTGCTCGATTACCTGTTCGAACATGCCGGCAAGCTGGTGACGCGGCGGCAATTGATGCAGGCCATCTGGCAGACCGATTATCTGGGGGATACACGCACACTGGATGTGCATGTGCGCTGGCTGCGCGAACGTATCGAAGCCGACGCCGACCATCCCCAACTGCTGCGCACCCATCGCGGGCGCGGCTACAGCCTGGATATCGAGGGGCCGCTGCAAGTTGGGGGCGATCCGATTTTGTAGGGAATCTCTTGGTTTTTTAGACGATAGACGATAGACGATAGACGATAGACGATGGATCGCGTTTGCCATCGTCCCACGTCCCACGTCCCACGTCCCTCGTCCTGTTTGGTTCCGGCGGGGTCAGGTTTTAGCATGAGACTGTAAGCAAATCGTAAGCGCAAACTATTGCCCAAAAGCGTGGTCAATACTACAATGCTGGCATCATGCACGCATTACCCACGCTGTCGCCGTCGCCGCGACGTCTTGCCCTTTTCAGCCACATGCATCCGCATCCTTTCCTTTCCCCCACCGCTGCGCGCGAACGTCGGCCCCACACCAGAGCGTTTGCGCGGGCGTATGATCGAGGTGACATGTTGTCGCTCCATTGCCTGATTCTACCCAGCCCTACGCCGAAAACCCATACCCTCGACAGCCACACCAAACTGCTGGAGAAGATGTTGACCAACGAAGGCTACATCACCCGGCGCAGCGAACGGGGCAAAGATGAGTTGGCCCATGTGCAGGAAAGCGACATCATCTTGATGGAGGTCGGGGACATGGCGGACCTGCAATACTGCCAGAATCTGCGCGCGCAGTCGGCCAAGCCGCTGTTGTTGTATGGGTGGAACGTGCCCTCTTCTCTGTGGATTCGGGGCCTGCAAGCGGGCGCGGACGCGTTTTTGTCTCTGCTCGAACGGGAAGATGTGACGCTGGCGCGGCTGCGCGCCACCCTGCGGCGCACAGGTTTACAGGCCTCCTGACGAACGCCGGCCTTTTTCCGGCCATCGTCGAGCCGCATAGGGAACTGCCCTGCCAGGGCATTGGCGCGGGCGGTCATTTTTTTGCTGCCCTGGCGCCGGCGGCGATGGCAGGCCCGCGCCCCGGCGCGTGCCCGTAAAAAAACCAGTTGTCAGCATCTTGTAAGGTTGGGGCCGCGTTTTTTGTGAAATAATGCGTCTAGGTTTGTGATGAAAACGCCTGTCCCCCCCTCTTCACCCTCACACAGCAGCACATCGATTTTTCCGGTCACTTTTTCACCCTCACTCGCTTTACCTCAACGTTAAGGGCAAACCAGTCGAAAGGCTGGGACGCAAAGCTCCGGATCTACGCCGGTCTCAACCTCCACGGTTGATCTGGTACGATGGCCGAGCTACCGAATTGAGTTCCCTGGGCCCGTGCGCCTGGGAGACACATCGGTAAATCTCGAAGCCCAGTTGCGTTGATCGGCTGGGCTTTTTTTTGCCCTGTCGGCGCCCAGCCCCAACACAGACACTCGCCTTTTCCTCCCACCCCACTTTCGAGAGAAACCTCATGTCACGTACCCCCCTCTTCCGCACCACCCTTTACTTGTTGCTCACCTTCGCGCTGCTGTTCTCGACGGTGGCCCTGCCCGCGCAGCACCTGCCCTCCGTCTTGGCCGGCGACCCCGACAGCCCTCTGCAACTGCGCGAGATGGGCACCTGCGACGACGCAGTCAGCCGCGGCGGCCCCGGCGGTCTGGGCGTGCTCAGCTTCGGTTTGGGCATCGACGACACCCGCTTCGACGCATACAATGGCGATTTCACCGTCTCCGGCCTCCCTGCCGGCGCCACCATCATCGAAGCCTGGCTGTACTGGAACGGCTCGGATACCGGCAACGCGCCGGAGGATGACCCGAACCTGTTCATCCCCAATCCCGGCAGCCCGCCTGACGGCGATCCCACCGTCACTTTGCAGGCGCTGCCCGCAGGCGCGGCCACGCAGGTCAGCCCCCTCTCGCGCATTGGCGGCCCGGCTTTCTGGAATACCTCTGATTTCTCCTACGCCTACAGCGCCGATGTCTCGGGCATCGTCACCGGCAATGGATCCTATCGCCTGGCCGGGGTCGATAACCTGGACAACTACATCAACGGCGCCGAATTGATGATCGTTTACCGCGACACGACTCGCGATCCCTATTATCTGGGCATTGCCGAGGGTCTGGATCTGGCCGAGGGCAACAGCGGCCCCAGCTCTGGCCCCGGCACCAAGGCGGTTGTCTACCAGTTCGAGCCGGCGCAGATCGCTCGCACCGCACAGGTGACGGTCTTCCTGGGCGGCGCCGGTTTCTCTGCCGATGGCGAGACTTCCTTCTGGTACCGCTCCGACATCGCAGCCAACCTGCCCATCACCCCCACCGACACCAGCATCATCAGCGACCCCCTGGCCACGGAAGTCCCCAATCCCTTTGACGGTTTCAACAACCAGGCCACGCCTGGCACGCCCACCGGGGCCAGCGGCGGCTATTGGGATAGCGTCACGTTCAATGTCGCCATTCCTGCCGGCGATAGCTGGCTGGCCGTGCAGGTAGAATCGCAGGACACGACTCCCACCCTCGACCGCATCGAGTGGGTGGGTGCAGTCATGAACATGCCTCTGGCTTGTCCCGCCGTGCAAGTGACCAAGACCCGCACCAGCCCCGATCTGGTACAGCCGGGCGATGCCGTGACCTTCGATCTGCTGATCGAGAATGTCGGCGACACCGACATCACCACCGTCTCGCTGCAAGACCTCTACGACACCACCTACCTGTCCTTTGCCTCGGCCACGCCCGTGTCGAACGACTTGATCAACGATGGCCAACTGGACTGGAGCAATGTCGGCCCCATCCCCTATGGCGGCTCGGTCACGGTTGCGGTCAATTTCACTGCCGCGGCCAGCACGGAGCCGATCGTCGGCCCCCCGGCCGATCGCACGATCAATACAGCCAGCGTCACCGGTATCACCGATGAGAATGGCCTGACCGACGGCCCCGGCAATTACCCGGCGGATGATCCCAACACACCTGAGGATGAAAATCCCTACACCGACACCGCCGATGTCGAGATCACCGATCCCAGCCTGAGCGTGGTGAAATCGGTGGTCAGCCCCGCCAATGGCATCCAGATCAGCGGCCAGCCGATCGTTTTCAATCTCGTCATCACCAATGATGGCGACACCACCTGGAATGTCATCCCCCTGCGGGACACCTACACCACTACGCACCTCACCTACGGCAGCGCCAGCCTGGCCCCCAACGATCCCACCAATGATGGCCAGCTCGACTGGAGCGACATCACCGGCGCCGGCAGCCTGGCCCCTGGTAACGCCCTCACCATCACCCTCACCTTTACAGCCAATGCCAGCACCACCGGCCTGCCCAACAATCAGGATTTCAACGTCGCCACGGTCAGCAATCCTACCGACGAAAATGGCGATAGCATCAATGATGTGAGGGACACCGAACCCTTCCGGGTGCTGACCCCGGCCAGCCTGGGCAACCGGGTGTGGGTCGATACCAACGGCAACGGCATTCAGGACGGCGGCGAGCCGAATCGCTCCGGTGTGACGGTGAATCTGTACTCGACCAGCGACCTGGTGACCCCCATCGCCACCGACACCACCGATGCCTCCGGCATCTACGGCTTCAGCGACCTCTTCCCCGGCGATTACGTGGTCGAGTTCATCAAACCCGCCGGGTTCGAGTTCACCGCCGCCAACCAGGGCGCCAATGACGCTGTGGACAGCGACGCCAGCCAGGCCACCGGGCGCACAGGCACGATCAATCTCTCCGAAGGCGAGAATGACACCACCTGGGACGCCGGCCTCTACGAGCCTCTCGACATCGGCAACTTCGTGTGGGAGGACATCAACGGCGACGGCATTCAGACCGGCGAGGCTGGCAACGGCCTCAGCGGCGTGGCCGTGCAACTGCAATACGCCGGCCCCGACGGCATCTTCGGCAACGGCGACGACACGACGCAGAACACCACCACCGGCGCCGGCGGCGCTTACCTCTTCGCCAACCAACCCCCCGGAACCTACCGCGTGCTCTTCACCGCCCCCGGCGGCTACGTCTTCACCGTGCAGGATTCGACGGTGTCCGGCGCGACCGATGCCAACGATTCTGATCCCACCCCCGCCACCGGCCTGACCGCATCCTTCGCCGTCACCTCTGGCAATGATGATCTCACCCGCGACGCCGGCCTTTACCGGCCTGCCAGCCTGGGCAACTTCGTGTGGGAGGACATGAACGGCGACGGCACCCAGGCCGGCGAAAGCGGCAACGGCCTCAGCAGTGTGGCCGTGCAACTGCAATACGCCGGCCCCGATGGCGTCTTCGGCAATGGCGATGACAGCACGCAGAACACCACCACCGGCATTGGCGGCGCTTACCTCTTCTCCAACCTCGCCCCCGGTACTTACCGCGTGCTCTTCACCGCCCCCGGCGGCTACGTCTTCACCATTCAGGATTCGGCCCTGCCCGGCGCCAATGACACCAATGACTCCGACGCCAATCCTGCCACCGGCCTGACCATCTCCACCAGCCTGGTTTCGGGCGAGAGCGATCTCACCTGGGACGCCGGCCTCTATCGGCCCATCACCCTGGGCGACACCATCTTCCGCGACCCCAACGCCAACACGGTGCAGGATGTGGGCGAGAATGATGTGGTGCCCAACGTGCCTATCACCCTCACCAACCTCACCACCGGGCTGGTCTTCACCACCTTCAGCGACAGCACCTCCCCCACCGGCAACTACCTGTTCAGCAACCTGCCCCCTGGCCTGTACAGCATCGACGTGCCTGCCAACCTGCCCTTGCTGATCCGCACCACGCCGCTGCCCGGGCCCTTCCTGTTGCAGAGTGGTGTGACCGACCTGACCAAGGACTTTGGCTACATCAATCCCACGGCGGTGGAGATCGCGACCGTCGAAGCCACTGCCGGGCCGAACGGCATCACCCTGACCTGGCAAACGCTGAAAGAGGATGCCGGTGATAGCTTCCGCATCTACCGGGCGCTGCAAGAGAATGGCGTGCGCAAGCTCGTCACCCTGAAGCCGATCCTGGCCCAGGGTTCACCCAACGGCGCCACCTACGCCTTCCTCGATACCGCGGTCACGCGCGGCAGCGACTACTACTACTGGATCGAGATCAGCCCACAGGCGACGCTGGTCGGCCCCATCTACGCTCCCTACCGGGATGATCCGGGCGCCGGCGGCGCGCAGATCTTCATCCCTCTGGTCGTGCGCTAACCCCTAACGACGCCCTCCTTCCCCCTCAACTCGCAGCGTGCAGTGGCATCCCCCCCACTGCACGCTGCACGCTTCTTTGCAAGCGCCCTCCATCTGCTTCCAGGAGTCCTGCGATGCCCCTCTCTTTCCCCGCTTCTGCCGGCCGCAGTCAGGCCGCACCCTGGCAGCGCGGCGCTTTGATCCTGCTGCTGGCGCTGCTGGTTTCTGCGCCGCTGTTGCGCTCGGCCCAGGCCGGCGATTCTGACCGCCCCCTGGAAACGCGGGTGATCAGTGATTGCCGCCAGCCCGCGGCGCTGGGGCTTTTGCACGTGGGCGTGGGGCTGGATCAGGCCCAGTCCGCCATTTTCCAGGTGGCCGATCTGCCCCCCGCGGCCGAGGTGGTGCATGCCTGGCTGTACTGGAACGGCAACGATGAGGGCAACAACGCCGCCCAGGACGATCCTGATCTTTTCAACCCCCTGTTGCACGATGGCGATCCCACCGTGACCCTCAACGGCGCACAGGTGCCTGATCCGCAGCGCATCGGCGGCCCGGCTGCCTGGATCATGCCCGGCGTGCCGGAGCGGGACAGCGTCTACGCCTACGCCTATCGGGCGGAGGTCTCGACCATCGTCGCCGGCAATGGCCATTACACCCTGGCCGGCATGGATGACTTCGATGTGTATAACAATGGCGCGGAGTTGGTGATCCTGTACAGGGAGGCAGGGCTGCCCCTGCGCCATGTCGCCCTGGCCGATGGCCTGGACATTGCCTTTGGCGACAATGCCCCGCCCAGCGGGCCGGGCACGCATCCTGTGATCTTTAGCTTCGACGAGGCGCTGGTCAAGCGCACGGCCAAGATCCACCTCTTCGTGGGCGGGGCCGGCGTCAGCGGCGCCACTGCTTTTTGGTATCGCAGCGGCTCTGATCCTGCGCCCGATCCTGCCACCTTCATTCTGGCCCCGCAGCCGGGGACGCAGCCCCATCCCGATGCTTATCGTATCGGCGATCTGTTTACCGGCGCCAACAATCAGAACGCCGCCGGCTATTGGGATAGCTACCCGGTGCAGATCAGTATCCCGGCCGGCGCCACCTGGCTGGCGGTTCAGGTCGAATCGCAGAATACCCACCCTGTGGCGGCCCGCGCCGCGCTAGACTGGGTGGGCGCCACCCTGCACATGCCGCTGTTTTGCGCGCAGCGCGCGTATTTGCCGTTGTTTTTGCGATAGTGAATCGTGAAACGTGGAACGTAAAGCGTAAAACGTAAAACGTAAAGCGTAGAACGTAAAACGTGGAACGTAAAACGTGAAACTTGAAACGTGAAACGTGAAACTTGAAACGTGGAACTTGAAACGTGGAACTTGAAACGTGGAACTTGAAACGTGGAACTCTTGAGAATTGGATGCTATGATAAATCTTCGTAAACGATCTTTTTATTTTGTTATGGTGCTGCTGGCGGTCTTTGTGCTGTTGGCGGGATTCGCCGCGGCGGGGGCAGTTGCTGCGTCTGCGCCGCCGGCCAGCGCGCCCGCGGTGGCCGCGATCGGCGACAGCTACAAGATCGTCACCACCACAGCCGGGGTCTATCAGGTCACGCATGCCGCCCTGACTGCGGCAGGGTTCGATCCCACCGGCATCGCCACTTCCACCTTCCAGTTGTTTCATTTTGGCCAGGAGGTGGCCCTGGTGATGCGCGATGGGGGGGATGGCAGTTTCGACAGCGGCGATTCCTTCCTTTTCTATGCCCAGGCCATGCGCACCCGCTACACGACGCACGCTGTCTATTGGTTTGTGGCCGGCGAGGCTGCCCGCGCCTTGCCCGGCAGCCTGGATGGAACGCCCGCGGGCGCGCCGCTGGACGGCAGCTTCACCAACACCCTGCACTTCGAACAGGACGTCGTCTATCGCAGCAGCCTGCCGATGACCGGGGATGACGCGGATCGCTGGTATTGGCGGTTCTTCCAGGCCTGCGCGCCTGGCAGCCGCACCTGCAACGATACCTTCGGCCTCAAGAATTCGCGCACTCTCAGCGGCGTGGTCCCCGCGGTCAGCAGCACACCCTTCTCTGCCACCCTCACCATCACCCTGCGAGGGGCGAGCAACGAATTCGCCAATCCCGATCATCATGTCAAGATGTTCGTCAATGGCGTGCAGGTGGGCGATAGTTATTTCGAGGGCATGTCCCTTTTCACCACGTCCTACACCTTCGATTCCTCGCTGCTGCTTTCCGGGGCCAACACTTTCCGCTTCGATTTCCCCGACGACCTCGGCGCCGGCGTTACCAATCAGGGCTACATCAATTCCTTCGATCTGGAATATGAGGCCGATTTCACCGCCCAGAACAATCTCTTGCGCTTCAGCGGGGATGAGCCGGGTCTGCATCGTTTCCAGATCAATGGCTTCAGCGATCCAGACATCACCCTGCTCGACATCACCGATCCTCTGACCCCGGCCCTGATCGCCAATGGCGTGGTCAGTGGGGCAGGGCCTTATGCCGTCACGTTCCAGGCCGACAATGGCGCCATCCTGGCCGCCGCGGCCCTGGGCGCGGCCGGCGGCGCCCAGTACGCTGCCGTTTCCTCTGCCGGGCTGCTCACGCCCAGCAGCATCCTCCTGGACACCCCCTCGAACCTCAAAGACACCGATCAGGGCGCCGATTATCTGGTCATCACCCCCGCCATTTTTGCCGCGCCTTCGCAACAGCTGGCCGATTACCGGGCATTGGCCAACGGCTTCCGCACCCGCGTGGTCGATGTGCAGGATATCTACGATGAATTCAACAGCGGTTTGATGAACCCCTCCGCCATCCGCGATTTCATTATCTACGCCACGCACGAGTGGCAGCCGCCCCGCCCCCGCTATGTGGTGCTGATGGGGGATGGCCATTACGATTTCCTCAACTTCCTCGGCTCCCCCGATCAGGTTTTCATCCCCCCCTGGCTGGCCGCAGTCGATCCTTTCCAGGGGGAGACGGCAGCCGACAATCGTTACGTCGATATCTTCGGCAATGAGCAGTACGATTCTGACGCTGCCGCGGATTTCACCATCTACAACATCGAGCTGGTCAATGGCCAGATGGTGCTCTCTGCCGATTTTGGGTTCATTCCCCCGGTGGCGGCGCAGGCCAGCGCCGTGGGCCCCGCCGCGCCTGATCTGGTCAAGGCCATCGGCGACATGGTGTTTTGGGATGAGGATGGCGACCATGTGTGGGATGCCAACGAACGGGGCATGCCTGGCGTCACCGTTGAACTGTTGCAGGGCGGCAGCGTGGTGGCCACCACCTTCACCGATGAAGATGGCAAGTATTTCTTCGAAAACCTGAGCAGCGGCGTCTATCAGGTGCATTTTGTGTTGCCCTCCGGCTGGCAGTTCGTCACACCCGACGTGGGGGATGCCGACCCGGCCACCGATCAATCCTCTTACGACTCGGATGCGGACCCGATCACCGGCCTCACCCCGCCGATTACCTACACCTATCCCGAGACGTTCAAGGCGAATTGGGACGCGGGTCTGGTGCGGCCAGGTACGATCGGCAACCGCGTGTGGCAAGATAGCAACGGCAACGGCTTGCAAGATGCCGGTGAACCGGGCATTCCCGGCGTCACGGTCGAATTGTTGCAGGGCGGCAGCGTCATTTCTACCACCATGACCGCCGCGGATGGCTATTTCCATTTCTTCGCCCAGCCCGATGGCGTCTACGCCCTGCGCATTGCTGCTGCCTCGCTCAGCGGCCCTCTCGCCGGCCACACCCTCAGCCCGCGCGATCAGGGCTTCGACACCATGCCCGACCTGTCCTTGGGCCGCTTCCCCGTCAACACCCTGGCCGAAGCCAGCGAGATGGTGAACCGCACCATCAACTACGAGACCGCCAGCCCCAGCGGCGACTGGCAGAAGCGCGTGATCTACGTCGCCGACGACCCCGACACCGCCGGCAACTTCCACGAGCACTCCAACGAAGTCGCGGACCACATCTGGCCCTATCCTGCCGAATCGCAGAAGATCTATTACAAACAGAACTATGCCACCACCGCGGCCATGAAGGCCGCGCTGATTGCCGGCATCGATCAGGGCGCGGTGTTCGTCACCTACAACGGCCACTCCTCCAAGATCGAATGGGGCGGGGGCGACCGGTTCTTCACCAGTGCGGATATCAACGCGCTCAGCAACACCATCTTCCCGGTCTTCCTGCCCATGACCTGTCTGGAGGGGCAGTACATCAACCCCGGCAGCCCGGCTCTGGGCGAAGTGGTGGTGCGCACCATCGGCAAGGGCGCGGTCGCTTCCTTCTCCCCCACCGGATTAGGCGTCGCCACCGGCCACCAATTTCTCTATAATTCCTTCTTCGAAGGGGTTGTCAGTGGTTTTAGCAGCGAATTGGGCGATCTGACGAATTACGCCAAATACACCCTTTTCCAGAGCCACAGCCTGTTCAAAGATCTGCTCGACACTTACGTGCTCTTTGGCGACCCGGCCCTGGCCGCGCAGATTCCCGGCGAGCCGCAGGCTGATCCGGCCATCCTCAAGAGTGTGACGCCGGCGGGCGCGGTGCAGCCTGGCGACACCCTCACCTACACCCTCACCTACAGCAACGCCGGTGAGATCCCCGCTCTCAACACCGTCATCACCGATCTGCTCCCCGCCGGCTTGCTCAACCCCACGGTCAGCAGCGCGCCCCCGCTGACGCAGAACCCCGGCCCCAACTTCAGTTGGAATGCCGGCGACCTGGATCCGGGCGAAGGAGGCGTGATCACGATCACGGCAGTGGTGGATCTGGCCTTCGTCACACCGGGCGAGATCGTCAACACCGCGGTCATTGCCGCGGATGGCGAGGATGCCAACCCCCTCAACAACCAATCCACTGTCACCACACCGGTGCAGGGGCTGCCCGGCGCCATCGCGGGCGTGGTTTTCCGCGATCCCAACGCCAACGGCATCCTCGATCCGGACGAATTGGGCCGTGTACCCGATACCCCGATCACGGCAACGCTGGTGGGCGTGGGTACGACCTTCACCACCCTCTCCGATAGCAGCGGCAACTGGACGCTGACCGGCTTGCCTCCGGGGCAGTACGAAGTCACCGCGCCGCAACTGCTGCCGGGGCTTTATCGCATGACGCCGACGCCGATCACCGTCAATGTGCCGGCGGGCGGGCTGGTCAGCAATGTCAACATCGGCTACATCGCCCCCACCGCGGTGACGCTGGCGGCTTTCGAGGCCAGCGCCGGCACCGAGGGCGTGCGCATCACCTGGCGCACTGCCGACGAGACAGCCCTGCGCGGTTTCTACGTCTGGCGCAGCAGCAGGGCCGAGGATCATGGCAAGCGCATCAGCCCCCTCATCCCTGCCGGCGCCGACGGCTATGACTATGGCTTCACCGACGCCAGCGCCAGCGGCAGTGGTTGGTTCTACTGGCTGGAGGCGGCGGCGATCGATGGCCCCAGCGCCTTCTTTGGCCCCATCGCTGCCTTTTCGCCCGATGCTAGCGGCAGTTCCCTCTACCTCGGCTTGATCCTACGTTAGGTCAGTATTCAGTATTCAGTATTCACCTATTTTCCGCTACCCCTTGATAGGGGTTTGGCGTTTTTGACTGGTGTGCGCAGAGTCTGCAACATTATGTTAATACTTAGAGATCCA
>JABWBG010000095.1 GCA_013360575.1 Caldilineales bacterium | reverse complement strand
CCACCGTCACCGACGCCAACCTGATCCTGGGGCGCATCCCTGCCGATCACTTCCTGGGCGGGCGCATGCCGTTGGATGGCGAAGCCGCGGCCGCGGCCCTGGCCCGCCTGGCCCAGGCCGCTCGTCTGCCCGCGCCGCCCCATCTCTCCCCGGCGCAGGCCGCGGCCCTGGGCGTGGTGCGTGTGATCGACGCGCACATGGAGCGGGCTTTGCGGTTGATCTCGGTCGAGCGCGGCCACGATCCCGCCGAATTCACCCTCGTCAGCTTTGGCGGCGCGGGGGGATTGCACGCCTGCGCCCTGGCCCGCAGCCTGGGCATCCGCCAGGTGCTGATCCCGCCGCAGGCTGCGGTGCTCTCCGCCCTGGGCATGCTGGCGGCGGAGGTGGTCAAGGATTACGCGCAGACGGTGATGCTGTCTGGCCCGGCCCTGCCCGATGCGGCGACGCTGGCGGCCCGGTTTGCGCCCCTGTTGGCCCAGGCCGAGCAGGATCTGCGGGCCGAGGGCGTGGCCGCGGCGCGCATCCACCTGCTGCGCCAGCTCGATATGCGCTACACCGGCCAATCTTACGAGATCACCCTGCCTTTCGGCCCCGATTTTCCGGCCGATTTCCACGCCGCGCACGCCCACGCCTACGGCTACAGCGCGCAGGACGCGGCGCTGGAGATCGTCAACCTGCGGGTGCGGGCGGTGGGCCAGATGCAGCCGCCTCCGCTGCCCCACCGGGCTGCGGCCCCGCTGCCCCGCCGGGCTGCGGCCCCGCACACGCCCCTGCCGATCCTGGATCGCCGGCCCCTTGTCCTCGCTGATGGCGCGATCTGCTCTGCGCCCCTGATTGCGGGCGAGGCGTTGCAGCCGGGCCAACACCTGCAAGGCCCGGCGCTGGTCGTCTATCCCGACACCACCCTCTTCCTCGGCCCCGGCGACCGGGCGCGAGTGGATGAGTGGGGGAATCTGTGGATCGCGGTGGAGGGTGGACGATAGAGAGTGGGAGGATCAGCGGAGTTGTTGGTGGCGGGGCAAGGTCCAGGCGCTGGGGTGGCGTTCCAGGCCCAGGCGCGGGTAATACTCCACCGCCGCCGGCGCGGCCAGCAGCACGATCTTGCAGCGGGGGCCCAGCGCGGCCTGCGTGCGCTGCATCAGCTCGCGGCCAATGCCCTGACGCTGGCAGGCTTCGTCCACCGCCAGGTCGGAGAGATAGCAGGCGTAGTGAAAATCGGTGAGAGAGCGGGCCGTTCCCACCAATGTCTCGCCATCCCAGGCCGTGACCAGGAGATTGGCGTGATCGAGCATGCCCTGGATGCAGGCCGGGTCATCCACCGGGCGCCGCGCCGCCAGGGTGGAGCGCTGCAACAGGTCGATGAATTGGGCGGCGCTGATCGGTTCGTTGGTTTTGTAGATGATGTGCATCGGTTTGCCAAAGATGAGAAAAACGCGCCCCCGGCGACTTGGGGGGCGGGGGGGACAGTGCTATGATGCCCTGGCTGAAGAAAGCGCCTAACATACCTGCACGCAAGCCACC
The DNA here is from genome assembly GCA_013360575.1 of Caldilineales bacterium. Lineage (GTDB taxonomy): Bacteria > Chloroflexota > Anaerolineae > J102 > J102 > JABWBG01. The sequence continues at coordinate 10,771 of JABWBG010000095.1, read as the reverse complement.
GGAGTCCTGTTCAAATGCCTGCAAAACTGCCCATCAAACGCTATGACGCCGCCGGCGGCGTGGTGCTGGACGCGGTAGGCCGCGTGTTGCTGCTGGAGCGGCTCGTGCCCCGGAATGACGAACTGGCCTACGAGATCCGCCTACCCAAGGGCCACATCGAGCCGGGGGAGGGGCCGGCGCAGACGGCGCTGCGCGAGGTGTGCGAGGAAAGCGGCTATTGCCACCTGACCATCCTCGCCGACCTGGGCGCGGGCGTGACCGAGTTCGATTGGGAGGGCAGGCACATCATCCGCAGCGAGCACTACTATCTCATGCGCCTGGCCGCGCCCGACCGCGCTGCCCCACAGCCCAGCCGGCCCGACGCCGAAGAGGCGTTGTTCCGGCCGCTGTGGGCGACGGATCTGGCCGCGGCCCTGGCGCTGTTGACCTTCGAGAGTGAAAAGCAGTTCGTGCGGCGGGCGCTGGCGGCGGGGGCGGCTTGATCAGGCCCAGAGGTGGGCGTATTTGAGGGCGGTGCCGGTGTTGAAGAGCACCACCTGCTCCTGCGGCTGGATCCAGCCCTCTTCCAACAGGCGTATCTGCGCGGCCAGGCAGGCTGCGCCCTCTGGCGCGGGGAAGATGCCGGTGTGCGCGCCCATGAGGCTGGCGCAGGTCATCATCTCCTCGTCGGGCACGGCCACGGCAGTGCCGCCGCTCTGCCGCAGCGCTTGCAGGATGAGGAAATCGCCCACAGCCGCGGGCACGCGCAGGCCATCGGCGATGGTTTTGGCGCCCTGCCACATCTCGGCGTGGGTTTTGCCCTCGTGGAAGGCTTTCACCATCGGCGCGCAGCCGCTGCTCTGCACTGTGACCATGCGCGGGCGGGCCGGGCCGATCAGGCCCATCGCCTCCATCTCGGCAAAGGCTTTCCACATGCCGATCAGGCCGGTGCCGCCGCCGGTGGGATAGATGATCACATCGGGCAGGGTCCAGCCCAATTGTTCGGCCAGTTCGTAGCCCATGGTTTTCTTGCCCTCGATGCGATAAGGCTCCTTGAGGGTGCTGACATCGAACCAGCCGTATTGCTGCACACCCTCGCGCACGCGGGCGCCGCAGTCGGTGATCAAACCATCGACCAGGGTGACGTTGGCGCCGAGCGTTTTGCATTCGGCCTGGAAGGGCAGGGGCACATCGCGGGGCATATACACATGCGCGGGCAGGCCGACGGCCGCGGCGTAGGCGCTCATGGCCCCGGCGGCGTTGCCGGCGCTGGGGATGGCCACCTCGGCCGCGCCCAACTCGTAGGCCCGGCTTACGGCCAGACAGAGGCCGCGGGCCTTGAAACTGCCGGTGGGGTTCAACGATTCATCTTTGATCAGGGTGTTGGGGCAGCCGATGACCTCGCCCAGACGCCCGGCAGGCAGCAGGGGCGTGCCCCCTTCGCCCAGGTTGATCATGGCGTCGCGGCGCTGCACCGGCAGCACCTCCTCGTAGCGCCAGAGGCCGGGGCTGCGCGTGGCCAGGGCCGCGGGCGTCATGGTCTGGGCAGCTTTGGCCAGATCATAACGGGCCAGCAGGGGTTTTTGGCAGGCGGGGCAGAGGTTGAGCAGTTGGTTGGGGTCGTACAGGGCGCCGCAGGCAGCGCATTCGATATGGGTGAGGGTGGAAAGGGTCATGAAGGCTCCGCAGAGGGGGATGGATGACAGCAATGGTCGCAGTCTAAAAGGGAGGGTTGGCGGCTGTCAATAAAAGGGGGGGGTGGGTTTCAGGTGTCAGGTGTCAGGTGTCAGGTTGGGATCGTGGGGTGTGCGGTGATACACTGGGACGGTGGACGGTGGACGGTGGAGGGTGGTTTTAGATTTTTAGGTGGTAATGTGTGATTTTTGTTTTTATTTTTCACTTTTACTTGATTTATCGTAAAAATTCACCTTATTTTGTCATTGCGAGGGGCGATAGCCCCGAAGCAATCCCCAACGTTGCTTGAATCCCCAAAAAATGACGATCCACCTTGGGGATTGCTTCGCTGTACTCGCAATGACATATCAGGTGAAATGTTACAAATAACCAATATCTAATACCAAATACCCAAAAATGCACACAGAACGTATCGGATTTATCGGTTTAGGCATCATGGGCCGGGGCATGGCGGCCAATCTCTTGCGCGCCGGGTTTGCGCTGACGGTGTGGAACCGCACCGCGGCGCGCATGCAGCCCCTGCTGGAACTGGGCGCGCACGCGGCCGCTTCCCCGGCCGCGGCGGCCGCGGCCAGCGACATCACCTTCCTCTGCGTCAGCGACACGCCCGATGTGCAGGCGGTGGTGCTGGGCGAGCAGGGCATCCTGGCCGGCGCCCGGCCCGGCAGCCTGGTGATCGATTGCAGCACCATCAGCCCGGCCGCGACCAAGGATCTGGCCGCGCGGCTGGCGGAAAGGGGCGTGGGCATGCTGGACGCGCCGGTGAGCGGCGGCAGCGAGGGCGCGGCCAAAGGCACACTCAGCATCATGGTGGGGGGCGAGGCGGCTGATTTCGCACGGGCGCTGCCGGCCCTGCAAGCCGTGGGCAAGGCCATCACCCATGTCGGCCCCAACGGCGCGGGCCAGACGGTGAAATTGATGAACCAGATCCTGGTAGTGGGCCACGCCCTGGCCATGAGCGAGGCCTTCCTTTTTGCCCAGGCCAGCGGCGTCGACCTGCACAAAGCCCTGGAAGCGGTGCAGGCAGGCGCGGCAGGCAGTTGGATGCTGAGTTTTCGCGGGCCGCAGATCCTGGCTCGCGATTGGCGGCCCGGCTTCACCATCGATCTGCAACAAAAAGACCTGCGCCTGGTGCTGGAGGCGGCGGATGCGGTGGCCGCGCCCCTGCCCGGCGTCTCGCTGATCTTCCAGCTCTACCGCGCCTTGCAGGCCCGCGGCCTGGGCAGCGAAGGCAATCACGCCCTGATCAAGGCCCTGGAGCATTTGGCGGGATTTGAGGTGATCAGTGTTCAGTGATCAGTATTCAGTATTCAGTAGCGGTATTTGGTATTGAATATTGGGTATTTTTGTTTGGAAGAACACAAAATCTATCAAATGACCACTGACCACTGACCACTGACCACTGAATACTGAATACTGAATACTGAATACTGAATACTGACCACTGACCACTGACCACTGCCCCCTACTCGACCAACGCGGCCAGCGCTTCGGCCAGATGCACGGCCTGGCGGTCGCCGAGGTCTGCGATCTGGTCGCGGCAGGAGATGCCGTTGGCGATGAGCACCGCGCCCGGCGCCGCCTGGATCGCAGGCAACAAACGGTCATTGGCGATCTTGACGCTGATCTCGTAATGGTCGGCGGCGTAGCCAAAGGCCCCGGCCATGCCGCAACAGCCGGCGTCGATCGCTTCAGCTCTGGCCTTGGGGATGGCATTCAGCACGGTCAGGGTCGGCTGCACCCCCACCAGCGCCTTCTGATGGCAGTGCCCATGCACCAGATAACGGCGGGGATCAGGCTTCAGAGGCAGGGCGGTGGGCGTGCGGTGCAGCAGATCGGCCACAAACTCGTCGAACAGGCGAATGGTAGCGGCCACAGCCTGGGCGTCGGGGCCGGGCACCAGGTCGGGATAATCATCGCGGATGGTGAGCACGCAACTCGGCTCCAGCCCGACCACGGGCACGCCCGCCTGCGCGTAGGGCAGCAGGGCTGCGATCAGCTTCTGCGCCCGCGCTTTGGCTTCTGGAACCAGGCCCTGCGAGAGGAGGGGACGGCCGCAACAAAAGCGCGGGGTCAGTTCCACCGCGTAGCCGGCCGCGGCCAGCACGCGCGCCGCGGCCATGCCCTGCTGCGGCGCGTTGAACTGCGTGAAGGTGTCGGGGAAGAGGGCGACGCGCGGCCCGGCAGCCGGAAATGCCGGGGGATGGCTGCGGAAGCGGGCGGTGAAGGTGCGGCGCTGGAAGGGGGGCAGGCTGCGGGCAGGATGCAGGCGCAGCAGGCGATTGGCCAAAGCGCGGGCAGGCGGGAAACGCAGGCCGGCGTTGGCCAGCGGCGCAACCCGCGCGGCCAGGGCGGCAACGCGGTCGATGTGCCCAAAAAAGCGGGCGGACAGGGGAGGCCGTTGGCTGCGGTACTTCTGGGCGTAGGCCTCGGCCTTCAGCTTGGTCATGTCCACGCCGGTGGGGCATTCACTCTTGCACGCCTTGCAGCCCAGGCAAAGATCCAGGGCCGTGGCCAGATCAGGATTGTGCAGACCGCCGGGCAGCTCGCCGGTGAGCGCGGCCCGCAGCAGCGTGGCGCGGCCGCGGGTGGCGTGCATCTCCTCCTTCGTGGCCTGAAAACTGGGGCACATCACGCCCACATCCAGCTTGCGACACACGCCCACGCCGCTGCACATCTCCACCCCCTGGGCAAAGCTGCCATCGTGCGACCAATCCCAGACCGGGGAAATCGGCGCCGTATGGTAGGCTGGGCCGTAGCGCAGATGGGCGTCCGGCGGCTGCGGATGCACGACCTTGCCGGGATTGAGCAGGTTGGCGGGGTCGAACAGGGCCTTGATCTGCTCGAACAGGCCGTAGATGCCAGGGCCGAAGAACTCCGGGTTGAGATAGCTGCGGGCGAGGCCGTCGCCATGCTCGCTGCTGGGCACGCCGTTGTACTTTTTGGCCAGCCGCCCCGCCGCGGTGGTCAGGGCGACAAGGTGATCGATATCGACCTGCCGTTTGAGGCTGAGAATGGGCCGCACATGCACACAGCCGGCAGAGGCGTGGGCATACATGGCATGGGCCACGCCCCGATCCGCGATCAACGCTCGCAACTCGGCCATATAATCGGCCAGATGCTCCGGCGGCACCGCCACATCCTCGATGCAGGGCAGCGGTTTGGCGTCCCCGCGCATCGACAGCAGCAGCCCCAGGCCGGCCTTGCGCACCGTCCACACATTCGCCATCCCCGCCCGGTCGGTGATGGCGATCAGCGGCTGCCGGTAGCCGCTGCGGGCCAGGTGCCGAGTCAGCGCGGCCATGCGGTCGGCGATGTATTTCTCCTCTTCCCCGGCGAATTCGAGGATGTAGAGGATGGTAGGGTCGCCCTCGACAAAAGTCAGGCGGCGATTCCAGGCGGGCGCGGCGCGGGTCAGCCGCAGCAGATAGTCGTCGATCAACTCGATGGCCGCGGGTTGCAGCTCGAGCAGGCCAGGCACGGCCCGGAACGCGGCCTCGTGCGAAGGAAAATGCAGGATGGCCAGCCCCTTGTGCCGGGGGATCGGCGTCAGGCCGATCTCTGCCTCGGTGATCAGGGCCAGGGTGCCCTCACTGCCCACGACCAGCGGCGCCAGGTTGAAATCGGGCCGGGCGCCATCCCGCGCCGCCCATTGGCGATGCAGGTGATCGAGATTGTAGCCGCCGGCGCGCCGCCAATATTTGGGGAATTCGGCGTCGATCAGGCCGGCGTGAGCCTCGATCAGGGCGGGGATGTGGCGATAGAGGTCAGCCTCCAGGCCCCGGGCCTGGCCGCGGCGCCCCGCCTCGGCCCACGACACCGGGCCCAGGATCGCTTCCTGCCCATCCGCCAGCACCGTGCGCAGGCTGATCACATGATCGGCCATGTTGCCGTAGAGGATGGAATGGGCGCCGGTGCTGTTGTTGCCGATGATGCCGCCGATGGTGGCGCGGTCGCTGCTGGCCGGGTCTGGCCCCACTTGCAGCCCGTAGGGGGCCAGGCGAGCGTTGAGGCGGTCGAGGGAGATGCCCGGCTCTACCAACACGCGGCGGCGGGCGCCATCGATGCGCTGCACCGCGTCCAGATGCTTGGTGAAGTCAATGACCACGGCTTCGCCCACCGTCTGCCCGGCCAGGCTGGAGGCCGCCCCGCGCGGCAGCATGGGCAGGCCCAGGCGGGTGCAGGCCTCGACCGTGGCCAGCACGTCCTCGACGTGGCGGGGGATGACCACGGCCAGGGGGAGGATGCGGTAATTCGAGGCGTCGGTGGCGTAGAGCAGGCGGGTGGCATGGTCGAGGCGCACCTCGGCGCTGCTGCGCCGGGTCAGATCCGCGGCGAATTCCTGTAAGTGGGCGTTCATGGGGTGGTAGGTTGGGAGGTTGGGAGGTTGGTAGGTTGGTAGGTTGGTAGGTTGGGAGGTTGGTAGATTGGTTGGTTGGTTGGTTGGGGGGGTGGTTGGTTGGTTGGTTGGGGGGGTGGTTGGTTGGGGGGATAATACATCGGGGGGGAGGGAAAGGGGAAGGGGGGGAGGGAAAGGGGAAGGGGCAGGGGAAGGGGAAGAGGTACGGGGGCGGGGGCGGGGGACGGGCTGAGGGGCCGGCTTGCGGTTTCGATCGCCGGGTGCGAAAATGCAGCGGTTGTTTCGAGCCGCAGGCGGCAGGGCGGGCAGATGGCGCCCGCGCCGCGGCGGCTATCCAGCAGCGCACACCAGCGATAGCGATTCGGAGGATAGGATGAGACGTGAGAACTTTGACAGCGGCGCGCCGTGGGAACCGATCGTCGGCTACGCCCGCGCCGTTCGCATCGGCAACCAGGTTTGGGTCTCTGGCACCACGGCCACCAATGCGGCCGGGGAGATTGTCGGCGTTGGCGATGCCTATGCCCAGACGGTGCAGGCGCTGCAAAACGTGACCGCGGCCTTGCACAAGGCCGGCGCCGGCCTGCACGATGTCGTGCGCACGCGGCTGTATGTCGTGGACATCGCAACGCACTGGCAGCAGGTCGGCCGCGCGCACGGTGAAGTCTTTGCAGAGGTGAGGCCGGCCACGACGATGGTGGAGGTCGGCGCGCTGATAGACCCGGCCATGCTGGTGGAAATCGAAGCTGATGCCTTGATCATGCCGCACGATCCTGTAAATAGACATGCGTGACCGAATGAGTTACAATGTGAGAATCATAAGGTTACACACCAAAGATGATCAAGAGCTTTGCACACAGAGGACTGGAGCACTTCTTCCGCACCGGCAACGCCGCGGGCATCCAGCCGCACCATGCGCCGCGCGTGCGGTTGATTCTGGCCCAGTTACAGCAGGCAAGAACGCTGGCGGATATCTGCATCCCGGCCCTGCACCCCTATGAACTGACGGGCGAGCGCCAGGGCGTCTGGGCCGTTTCTGTGCAGGCGCCCTGGCAGATCACCTTTCGCTTTGCCGCGGGCGAGGCCGAGGCAGTGGCCTATGAAACCTACGCTTGAGGACTGAGTCATCATGACCATGCACGCCCCCCCGCACCCCGGAGAGATCATCAAAGATCTGTGGCTGGCCCCGCTGGGCGCCAGCATCACAGAGGCGGCCCAGGCCATGGGCGTAAGCCGCAAAACCCTGTCCAAGATCGTAAATGGCCGCGGCCGCGTGACGCCGGAGATAGCCTTGCGTTTATCGATAGCGTTGGGCGGCAGCCCCGAAAGCTGGCTGGGGCATCAAGCCGCTTACGATCTGTGGGAACTCGAACAGCAAACATATGAACTGGATGCCAGCCCGTTGTTGGCGTCCATCCCCCCTTCCGGTTGATCCGAAACCGGTGTTCCGGCGCCGCGCCTGCGCCGACCAGACCCGCTGCAAACAGGCATACCCACAGGAGCTACCCATGACCGAAGCGACGATTCACTCCCAACCCCGCCGCACTTTGTTGCTGATCTGGATGATCCTTGCCCAGATCCTGATGCTCGGCTCGCTTGTGATCTGGCTGGTCGTGGCCGGATTTTCGGTGATGGCCTTCGATGCCGGCGTGACGGCCCAGGCCTGGACGCTGGTGATCCTTGTCTGGGCCTACCCGATCCTACCTGTCGGCCTGATCATCGCGGCGTGGCGGGCGTATGCAAAGCACAGGGGCGTTCTGGCGGTCGTGCTGTCAAGTCTATCGTTTGCGCCGCCGATTTTACTTTTTCTCGCCATGTTTATCAGTAACTATCTATGGTTTGCGCAGAATGGCGGATTGATGCAATTTAAATAATTGGTAACAGTTCATCTGGTATGTCATTGCGAGCGCAGCGAAGCAATCTCCAAGGCGGTTCATCAATTTTGTGGCTGTCAATCAGCGTTGGGGATTGCTTCGGGACTATCATCCCTCGCAATGACAAAATAAGGTGAACTGTTACAATAATTGAATCGATGTGTCCCCGCCGGTGAGTGAGCGAGAAAGTTACCTGAGCGTCTCTCGGCGCCGCTATGAAGCATACAGCACAGCATCGATCTCGCGCAGCACTTCACTCAGGTCCGGCGGTCGCGATGGGACAACAGCGCCGCCCACGTGTTTGTGATGGGGGAAGGTCACAATATCAGGATAATGCGGCGCGTTGTCGTAACGAAACGCCAGTTCGCCATCGGCACGCTGATAATGATAGGCGTAACGCACCTTGAGAATGATCAACCGCTCGGCAACCAGTTTCTCCACCACCTGTAACTGCGATTCGTCCGGAAAGCGAACGCGTACATAAAACTCGCTTGTTTGTCCCGGTCGATCCGAGCGATCCAGAATCTCCAGTTCTTCGATCTGCAGCTCTTGACGAGATAGGATGGTGTCATAAAGCCGTCCGAGATAGCGATGAAGCGCGGTCATCACACCATCACCGGCACAGCGTAAGCCTCGACCAGTTCTACGATTTGATCCAATTCGGCCTTTGTTTCTTCATAGATCTCGATCTTGTTAGCCCAACGGATCAGATCCGTGTCATCACCCAATTCCCCTGCTTCAAACCGGGCCAGAAAGCTGCTGGAACTCATGCCATAACGGATCTCGTACTGCGTCAGGGCCCTGATCAGCTGCACCAAATCATCCAGCGGCGTGGCGCGATCGAGCGCCTGACGCAACGCTTGCCTGAGTTCTTCGCCCGAGTGGGGCATGGTTCCTGCACGGTAGCTAACGTGTGACATGCTACTCTCCTGCAACCAACGGCGTGAAACAAATTCTGTGGAGGTTTCCTCTGCGGCCATTGTACCGGCAGCGGAATCGATTGGCAAGTGTTTGGCGGGCGAGTCAGCCGGCGGGCGTATGCAAAACACAGGGGCGTTCTGGCGGTGGTGCTGTCAAGTCTATCGTTTGCGCCGCCGATTTTACTTTTTCTCGCCATGTTTATCAGTAACTATCTATGGTTTGCGCAGAATGGCGGATTGATGCTTAATCCTTAATAATTAATGATTAAGGGTTGACACCTTCACCGCCGCGGTGCTACACTGGCCCGGCCATGCCCCCGTCTTCCAAACCTGACCACGAGCGCGCACATGATCGAAGAAAAACGGTGGTTGACCCTGTCCCAAGCCAGTAAACTGCTGGGCGTTCATCCTGCCACCCTGCGCCAATGGGTCGACGCCGGCGAGGTGCCCTCCTTCCGCACGCCCGGTGGGCACCGCCGCTTCGACGCCGCCGAGCTGCGCCGCTTTCTGATCCAGGCCGGCGTCGCCCCGCCGCAAAGCCAGGATGTGCCCGCGGCAGCGCTGATCGAATCCGCCCTGACGCAGGCCCGCAGCGAAATGCGCCGCCTGCCCCCCGGCGAAAGCGCCTGGTTCAGCGCCTTCGACGAGGAGGGCCGCGCCCGCCAACGCCACTTGGGCCGCCAACTCTTCGCCGACGCCATCCAATTCATCCTCCATCCCGATCAGCGCCCGCAGATCCGGCTGAGCGGGCGGCGGCTGGGCGCAGCCTATACCGCCAGTTCCCTCGCCTACGAGATCTCGCTGCTGGAAACGGTGCGCGCGTTCCAATACTTCCGCCGCACTCTCTTGCAGACCCTCCTCTCCAGCGAAGCGAGCGAGCGCCTGTCGCCCGTCGCGGACCTGCGCCAGCGACAGGAGATGGACGACTATCTCGATGAGGTGCTGTTCGGGCTGATCGACGCCTACGAGCACGCCCTGCTCGGCCTATCCCCGCAGACCGCGCTTCCCCTGGCGGTCTGACCTGCTGCCATGTCCCGTTCCCTTGTCGCCGCCCTCCTCCTCGCCGCCCTTTTCCTGGGCAGCGGCTGGATCTGGATCAACCGGGCGCCCGATGCCGCCGCCCTGGCCAACCGCCAGCCCATCCCCCTGGCCGGCCATCCCGCGCCCGATTTCACCCTGCCCGCGCCCGACGGCGGCGTCCTTACCCTGGCCGACCTGCGCGGCCAGGCTGTGGTGCTCAATTTCTGGGCCAGTTGGTGCGCTCCCTGCCGGGCGGAGATGCCGGAATTGCAGGCAGCCTACGTGCAGCACCGCGCCGGCGGCCTGATCGTGCTCGGCGTCAACCAGGGCGAAGCCGCGGACACCGCCGCCGCCTTTGCCGCCCAATTCGGCCTCTCCTTCCCCATCCTCCTCGACCAGCAGATACAGGTCTCGCAGGCCTACCAGACCCACTCCCTGCCCACGACCTTCTTCATCGACCGCAACGGCATCATCCGCGACCGCGTCATCGGCCAGATGAGCACGGCCCTGCTGAACGAGCGCCTGCGCACTATCTATCCCTGACCCGCATGATCCCCACCCTGCAGATCGGGCGGCTGGCCCTGCCCACCGGCCCCCTGCTGATCATTCTCGGCTTCTATCTGGCCCTGTGGCTGGCGGCCAGGGTGGGCGCTCGCCGCGGCCTCGCGCCTGACCATCTGTACAACGCCGGATTCTACGCTGCCCTGATCGGACTGCTGGCCGGGCGGGTGGGGCACATCCTCCGCTTCTTTCCTGCCTACCGCGCCGATCCGGCGAGCATGCTCTCGCCCAACCTGGCTGCGTTTTTGTGGCCGGCGGGCGTGGGCGCGGGGCTGCTGATGCTGCTCTGGTACCAGCGCCGCCAGCGGCTGCCCGCCCTCGCCTACGCGGACGCGCTGGCCCTGGGCGCGCTTCTGCTCCTGGCC
>JABWBG010000094.1 GCA_013360575.1 Caldilineales bacterium | reverse complement strand
CGGCAAACCACCGCGCAGGTGGCCGCGGCGATCGTCAGCGCTGCCGCCCGCCGGCCGCGGCTGCTGGTGCTCAGTTGGCCGGGGAAGATCCTCTGGCGGCTGGAGCGGTTGGCGCCGGGCTTTGTCGACGCCGTGCTCATGCGGGTCATGGGCCGCGGCTGAGCCCCATACCCGGGCATACACCCACTTGGAAACGCGGCTGTGAAGCGACGCTGGTTGTTATTGCTGTGGACGCTGGGCGTGATCGCGCCGGCGGCGTGGCTGGCGCGTGTTTGGCCGCCATTGCAACGGGCCTTCGACTGGTTTTTTGGCCCGCCCTGGATGCATGTGCTCAGCCATGCCCTGTTGTTTGCGGTGCTGGCCTATCTGCTGGCCGGGATCATGGCTGCCGGGCCTTGGGGCAAGCACACAGGCCGGGTCATCTTCCTCACGCTGCTGTGGGTGTTGCTGGTGGCCTTGGGCCAGGAAGGCATGCAATTGTGGACACAGTCGCGAGCTTTCACCAGGGCCGAATGGTTCGATCTGGGCGTCGATGGGGCCGGCGCCGGGGCCGGGCTGCTGCTTTTTTACCGAGGGCGGCGGAATGACGGGAATGGGTGAATGCTGGTATAATTTCCTATCTTCCGGCGCCATCAACACCCAGCATTTGCCATGGACAACCTCAATTCTATCACCGAACGTATCCGTGCAGATTTCGAAGCCCGCAGCAGCGCCCGCGATCAGGCGCTCAAACGCTCGCGCGAGTTGATTCGCTTCTGCTCGCTCAGTATCCGCGCCGCGCATCGCCATGAGTTCGCCGACGCCGTAGCCCAGTTGCAGCAGGCCGACGCCCTGGCCGCGGCCATGGCTGCCGACCTCGCTTCCTATCCCGATCTCTACCACGCCGGCTACACGCAGGACGCGCTGAAAGAGCTGGCCGAGGCCCACATCGTCTACGCCCTCGTCCACCACGACCCGCTGCCAGAGCCGGAACGCCTGGCCATCCCCTATCCGGCGTATCTGAACGGGCTGGCCGAGGCCGCGGGGGAACTGCGGCGGTTCATCCTGGATCTGGTGCGCCTCGAACGTTTGGCCGAAACCGAGACCCTGTTCGCAGCCCTGGACGAGATCTACAGCGTTCTCGTCACCATCGACTTCCCCGACGCCATCACCGCGGGCCTGCGCCGCCAGACCGACATGGTGCGCGGGGTGACGGAACGCACGCGCGGGGATCTGACCGTGGCCGTGCGCCAGCAAAAGCTGGAGCAGGCGCTGCGCTCCTTCGCCCACGACGTGGCGCAGGTATGAAGCAGAGCCGGGATTCGGAACCGCCCCTGCTGCGGGCCGCGGAGATCGGCCAGTGGGTCTTTTGCCGCCGCGCCTGGCATCTGGCCCGGCAAGGCGTTGAGAACCGCAACACCGCTGCCCTGCGCGGCGGCGCCATCGCTCACGAAACCCACGCCCGCCAGGTGGCCGCTGCGCAGCGCACCCGCGGCCTGGGCCTGGCCCTCATGGCCCTGGCCGCGCTGTTGTTGCTGGCCGCGACGGCTGTTTCCCTGCTCTGACCGGCGATGACGCTTTTGTTCCTGGCCGCGGTTGTGCTTCTGGGCCTGGGCGCGTGGCTGTATGTGCGGTCAGGGCAGCAGCGGCGGGCCGCGGGCCTGCCTGCGGGGGAGATCATCTACGTCGATGCCGGCGACTGGCGTCGCGCCGACCGGCCCCTCTTCTCCGATCGCTATCAACTCACCGGCAAACCGGATTATCTGATCGATCAAGGCCGGGAGATCATCCCGGTGGAGGTGAAGTCTGCCCGTTTGGGCCAGAACCAGCCCTATGACTCGCACAAGCTGCAATTGGCGGCCTACTGCTTGCTGATCGAAGAGAGTGAGGGCGTGCGCCCTGCCTACGGCGTGATCAAATACGCCGATGCCGCCATCCGCCTGCCCTACACCGCCGCCCTGCGCGCCGAACTGCTGCACACGCTCGACCTCATGCGCCGCGATCTGGCCGCGCGCCACGTCTCTCGCAGCCACGATGACCCCGCCCGCTGCCGCCACTGCGGCTACGCGCATGCGTGCGGGGAGCAGTAGTCAGTGGTCAGTGGTCAGTATTCAGTATTCAGTATTCAGTGTTCAGTATTCAGTGGTCAGTGGTCAGTGGTCAGTGGTCAGTGTTCAGTATTCAGTAGACCGATTGCGGCCATCTCCACCAACCAACCAACCAACAAACAAACAAACAAACAAACCAACCAACCAACCACCCACCTCCCCCATGCGTTACCAAACCCTTCGCGGCTTTAACGACCTTTTGCCCGACGACTTTCGTTACTGGCGACACATCCTGCGCACGGCCCAAAGCCTGGCGGACCGCTTCGGCTATGTGCAACTGGAGCCGCCGATCCTGGAGGAAACCCGGCTGTTTCTGCGCGGGCTGCAGGAAGGCTCCGCGGTTGTGCTCGACAAGGAAATGTACACCTTCGAGGATCACGACGGCGGCAGCATCAGCCTGCGCCCCGAATTTACGGCCAGTATCATGCGCGCCTACGTCGAGCATGGCATGTACACCTGGCCCAAACCGGTCAAGCTCTTCGCCATCGGGCCTCTTTTTCGCCACGAAAAGCCGCAAGCCGGGCGTTTTCGCCAGCACACGCAATTCAACGCCGAGTTGCTGGGCGAAGAGGACGCCGCCGCGGATCTGGAGATCATGCAACTGGCGTATGCGCTGTACGATGAACTCGGTTTCCGCAACCTGACTTTCCAGATCAACTCCATCGGCTGCCCCGCCTGCCGCCCGGCCTACATCGCCATTCTGCAAGATTATTTCCAACAGCACAGCGACCGGCTGCCGGCCCTCGACCGGCGGCGGCTTGATGTCAACCCCTTGCGCGTGCTCGACACCAAAGAAGAGGCGACCCTGCACCTGCTGCAAAACGCGCCGCGCAGCATCGACCACCTGTGCCAGGCCTGCGCCGCCCATTTCCGCGATCTCACCGGCTATCTCGACGCCCTGGGCCTGGCCTACGTCATCAACCCTCGCCTGGTGCGCGGGTTCGATTACTACGTCCGCACCGTGTTCGAAGTCTGGGGCGAGGAATTGGGCGCGCAGAACGCGCTCTGCGGCGGCGGCCGCTACGATGGCCTGGTGGAATCGGTGGGGGGGCCGCCCACGTCCGGCGTGGGCGTCGGCATCGGCATCGAACGCATCGTCATCAGCCTGCGGGCGCAGGCGATGGAGCCGCCGGCCTTGCCGCAGCCGCAGGTGATGGCCCTGCACCGCGGCCCAGCCGCCAAAATCACGGCTGTGCAATTGGTCGGCGCCCTGCGCGGCGCCGGCATCCCCAGCCTGCTGGCCTTTGGCGACCGCAGCCTCAAATCGCAGCTCAAAGACGCCAACCGCGCCGGCGTTCGCTTCGCCCTGATCCTGGGCGAGGATGAACTGGCCCGCGGCGTCGTGGCCGTGCGCGACATGCAAACGAGCGAACAGCAGGAAATCGGTCTCGCCAGCGTCGTTGGTTGGATCACAGAGAAACTGGCGGCTTGATTGATGGAGGAATCCCCATGACCGTGACTGACATCCGCTGGATCCAACGTTTCGATCACTTCAACAAAGCCTTTGACCAGTTGCAAGAGGCAGTGGAACTGGCACAGAAACGCCCACTGTCCAAACTCGAACAGCAGGGGCTGATCCAGGCATTCGAATTCACCCACGAATTGGCATGGAACACCCTGAAAGACTTCCTGGAAAATCGCGGCGTGCAAAATCTATATGGCTCCAGAGATACCACGCGTCAGGCGTTCAAAACCGGCTTGATCGAAAACGGCGAGGGTTGGATGGACATGATCGCCAGCCGCAATTTGTCCTCGCACACTTATGATGAAACCATTGCTGCTAAAATCGCCGCCCGGATTCTTGACGATTATTCTAAAGCATTTGCGGTCATGAAAAACAGGCTTGAATCATTGAAGCAGGATGAAACGGCATGAAATATGGATTGTCTGAAGCCGCCATCGCTCGAATTCACGCTGTGCTTGCGCGTCATCCACAGGTGGAGCAGGCTGTGCTTTATGGCTCACGCGCCAAAGGCAATTACAAAACCGGCTCGGATATCGATCTGTGTTTGTACGGCGGGCCAGAACTGACCTTGAGCGTGCTTTTTCGCATGATGAATGAACTGGATGATTTGCTCTTGCCTTATTCGATTGACCTGTCCATTTTCAGAAACGTCAGCGACCCGGATGTCATCGCCCACATCGAGCGCGTGGGCATGGTTTTCTATACGCGTGAAGCCGCGAAAACCCAGATGAACGACGTCGACAAAGTGATTGAATCCGTACTTGTATAAAGTACGGATTCCCGCTATGTATGCGGAGTGAGCCGCCCGATTCCCTCTTTCCCTCCTTCCCTACCCCACCGGAGGCTACCATGCGTCTGCAAGACTATCCCCGGCCACCGAATGACAATGGCATCGGCATGCATTGGAGCGGCGGCAATGCCGGCGCGCCCGGCGGCGGCGAACTGCGCCAGGTGTGGATCCCCCAATTGCAGCGCATGGGCGTGAAATGGGTCAAGCTCCTGCACGATGGCGGCCTGGAGTTCGCCGAATTGCTGCTGAACGCGGGCATCATGCCGATCGTGCGCCTGTATCGCGCCCAGCCCAACTCGCGCGATCTGGCCAAAGCCGTGCTGGGCCAGCGCGAGATCGACTATCTCAAACAGTACATCGCCCTGGGCGTGCGCTATTTCGAGTTCAACAACGAGCCGGAACTGCACACCGAGTGGGAGGGCGGCCAGGTGCCGGCGGAGGCCGTCGACTTCGTGGCCCGCGCCGCCATCCGCGACATGGAAACGATCCTGACGCTGGGCGGCTATCCGGCCACGCCGGCCACCGCTATCGGCACGCAATGGGACATGATCGGCAAAATCATCGAGCACGGCGGTCGGCAGCTCTTCGATCAGCCGGTGTGGCTGGCCCTGCACAACTACGATATCAACCACCCTCTCGATTATCCCTACGACGCGGTCAATCAGACCGGGCAGGAACTGAGCCAGACCGCGTACGATCAGCTGGGGCCAGGGGGCTGGAATGGCAAAAACTGGGGCCTGCGCAGCCGCGATTTCATCAACCAACAGCGCCGGCAGGGCGCCAACCCCGGCCACACCATTTTCGACGACGCCTCCAGCTTCCGCGCCTATGAGCGGCTGGCCGGGCTGTGCCACCGCCATCTCGGCCGTTACCTGCCCATTCTCAGCACCGAAAATGGCCCCATCGTGGGCGAAGATGACGATCCCCGCTACCCCACCACCACGCCGGAGCTTCACGCCGCCAAAGTGGTGGAGCAGGCCCGGATCATGATGGGCGTGAGCGCGCAGTATCAGCAGGCCCCGCCCTATTATTTCTGCACCGCGTTCTGGCTGATGGGCAACAGCGTATTGCGCGCCGGCGGCTGGGAAAGCCACGCCTGGTTCTCTCCCACCTGGCCCGATGGCCGCCTGCCCGCGGTGGATGCGCTGGCCGCGCTGCCCAAAACAGCGCGGCCCATCCCGGTGATGGAGGGCGAGGAAGGCCCGCAGCCCGATCCCTCCCCCCCCGCCGCGCAGAGCGTCATCGCCGGCGTGGTGCGCGGGCGCGCCGGCGCCACTGTCATCCTCCGCTCCCCCACCTTTTCCGCTGCCGCCACCGCCGACGCCAACGGCATCTATCGCTTCGAGAACCTGCCCGCGGGCAGCTATCGCCTCTCTGTGCCTGATGTCGATTTCGTGCGCAGCGGCATCACCCTCGATGGCTACAACCAGGTGCGGATCGATGTCACGGCGGAGGATGAGCCAGGGACGACCGACCCTGAACCGACCCAGCCTGCCGGCTGGCAGGCGCAGGTCAGCGATGCCGGCCCCTCGCCGGGGTTTGGCATCCTGCGCGTCAGCGTGGAGGGCATGGCCAACCTGCCGGTGCAGATCGCGGCAGAAGGTTGGGGCGGCTATGTGCGCATGACCGGCAGCAAAACGGAGTACGGGCCTTTTGCCCTCGAATTCTCCCCCCTCGGCGCCGGGCGCTACACCATCACCCCCGCCCAGATCGACGCCCAGACCACGGTGGAGATGGATGGCAGCCGCGTGCTCTTCGTCACCTTTGCCCCGACGCCGCAGCCGCAGCCAGAACCGCAGCCAGAACCGGAACCAGAACCGGAACCAGAACCAGAACCAGAGCCGGAGCTGAGCGAGATCAGCGGTGTGGTGACGAATGGCGCCGGCTACCGCATCCTCCTCAGCGGGCCGCAGGGGGAGCGCGGCCTGACCCTGACCGGCGAGACCTACCAGTTCACGCACCTGCCCGCGGGCGTGTACAGCCTGCGCATCCCTCACGCCAATCTGCGGCGCGATGGGTTGGTCATGGATGGCCGCAATGCCCGCACCGCCAATTTCGTCATCCCCCCGCCCACGCCTGTGGGCGCCATCGGCGGCGCGCTGCCGGGCGGCGCGGGGCTGGAGGTGATCCTGCAAGGCCCGCAGGGCCAGCAATGGGTGCAGGCCCTGGGCGAAGATGCGCAGTTCCTCTTCAGCGATCTGGCCGCGGGCCTGTACCGGCTGTTCGTGCTCCTGCCCGATGGCAGCATCGAGCAATCGCTCACCCTCGGCGAGGGAGAGCGGGCGCAGATCACTCTGCAGCTGCCCCCGGTCGAACCGCAGCCCGAACCGGAACCGGAACCGCAACCCGAACCAGAGCCAGAGCCGCAGCCGGAACCGCCGGCGTGGACGCATCTGATCGAGGATGGCGGGCCTGGCCCCGGCTACGCGGTGGTGCGGGTGCGGATCGAGGGCCGCCCACGGCTGCCGGTGCGCTTGTGGACCGAGGGCTGGGGCGGCATGGTGCGGCTGATCGGCGAAAAGCCGGAGCTGGGCGACTATGTATGCGAGTTTTCGCCCCTGGGCAGCGGCGCCTACCGGGTGACGCCGGAGGGGCTGGGCGTGGAAGCGATGGTGCAGACCGACGGCAGCCGGGTGTTGTGGGTCGTGTTTCAGCAAGGCCAGGGCCAGCCGCCCAAACGCATCGCTCACTACCTCTACGCCGCCGCCCTGCCCCCGGATCAGGAAAGTTATCTGGCGACGCTGGCCTTCGTCTCCCTTTTTCAACCGGTGGTCGGCGCCTCGCTGGCCGAGGCAATGACTGCGCGGCGGGCCCTGATCTTGGGCGGGCCAGAGAGCTTCAGCGCCCAAGATGAAGCCGCGCTGATTGAGGCCGGCGTGGTGGTCGAACGTCTCAGCGGCCCCGATCTGGCCGCCGCGTTGCGCCGCCGCGTCGCCGCCGCCCATCCTTTCTGATTCGGATTCGCGCATGCACATCGGCATCCTCCATCACCCCAAGATCCCCGAATCGCAGACCCTGGCCGCGGCGATGCAGGCCTGGCTGCACGACCGCGGGGATGTGGCCTGGCTGGGATCGAGCTGGCACACGGCGGATATCGAAGAGCATCTCCACGCCCTCGATCTGCTGATCACCCTGGGCGGGGATGGCACGATGCTGCGCGCCGGTCGCATCGCCGCCCGGCACGATCTGCCCATTTTGGGCATCAACATGGGGCGGCTGGGCTTTTTGGCCGAGGTGCAGCCGGCAGAATGGCAGCAGGAATTGCCCAAAGTGTTAGCCGGCCAGTTCTGGCTGGAAAAGCGGATGATGTTGCAGGCGCAGGTGTGGCGGGGAGAGCAATTGCTCGACGACGCGCTGGCGGCGCTGAACGATGTCGTGGTCAGCCGGGGCAGCCTGGCCCGCGTGGTGCGCATTGTGGCCGAGGTCAACGGCTCGGTGCTGACGACCTATGTGGCTGATGGGGTGATCGTGTCCACGCCCACCGGCTCCACCGCCTATGCCCTCGCCGCCGGCGGCCCCATCCTGCCCCCCGAGTTGCGCAACATCCTGCTGTTGCCCATCGCCCCGCATCTCAGCCTGGCCCGATCCGTGGTGCTCGACCGCGGCGCGGTGGTCAGCCTGCACGTGCGCACCGATCACACGGCTATTCTGACTGTGGATGGCCAGTTCCTGATCGATCTGGAGGACGGTGATAAAGTGACGGTCACTTCCAGCCCGCACACGGCCAGTTTCGTGCGCTTGCAACCCCGCAGTTATTTTTACAAAACCCTACTCGAACGCTTGAAATGGACGATCTGAGCGCTGCCAGTCGCAGCAAAGAAGCCCGCGCCGCCGCGCAGGGCAAAAACGCCTGGGTGAAGCCGGCCGCGCTGATGGAGGATGCGGCGGAAGAGCGCCCGGCCGCGCCGGCCCGGTTGGATGACGGCGATCCCGCGTCCTCACCCCCACCCCTGTTCTGCGCCAACCATCCCAACCGGGAGACGCTGTTGCGCTGCAACAAGTGCAACAAGCCGATCTGCCCGCAGTGCGCGGTGCAGACGCCGGTGGGCTACCGCTGCAAAGAGTGCGTGCGCGGCCAGCAGGACAAGTTCTACACTGCGGGCCGCCGCGAACAGGTGCTGGGCTATGCCGCGGCGGCGTTGGCCGGGCTGCTGCTGGGCGGCGCCGCCTTCCTGCTGGGGCTGTTCATGGGCGGATTCTTTGGCCTGCTGCTGGCTTTTTTCCTGGGCCCGGCCCTGGGCGGCGCCCTCGCCGAGCTGGTGTGGCGGGGCATGGGCCGCAAACGCGCCCGCAACTTCAATCTCATCGCCGCCCTCATCGTCGCCCTCCTCGCCGCGCCCTTCGCCCTCCTCTCCGGCAACCTGTTCGTGGGCCTGCTGCTCGTGGGCATGGCTGCCAGCACACTCTACGCACGGTTGTTATGAGAGTTGGGTATTGGGTATTGGGTATTGGGTATTAACGACTAGCCACTAACAGCTAATACCTAATATCTAATAACTAACCACTAACGGCTATTTGTATGATTATCGAATTGCGTGTACATAATTTTGCTATTATTGACGATCTGTATGTCAGTTTTCACCCCGGTTTCAATGTGCTGACCGGGGAGACAGGCGCGGGGAAGTCGATTATCATCGACGCCATCGAACTGCTGCTGGGCACGCGCGCCAGCCAGGAGATGGTGCGGGCCGGGCAAGAAGCGGCCAGCGTGGAGGGCATCTTTGCCCTGCGCGGCGCGGCCGGGGCCGAGGCGCAAGCCCGGCTGCTGGCCGAAGGGCTGGACGGAGACGCGCACAGCGTGATCCTGGCCCGCGAAGTGCGCCGGGGGGGCCGCAGCATCGCCCGCATCAATGGCCGGGCAGTGGCCCAAGCCATGCTGGCCGAGATCGGCGGCCTGCTGGTCGATATCCACGGCCAGGGCCAGCATCTCTCCCTGCTCAACGTGCGCCAACATCTGATCTTGCTCGACCAATTCGCGGACCTGACCGGGCAACGCCAGGCCCTGGCCGCCCAAACGGCGACGTTGCGCGATGTGCGGGCCGAACTGGCCGGCCTGCGCCAGGACGCCCGCGAACTGGCCCGCCGCCTCGATCTGCTCAACTATCAGGTCGAGGAGATCACCGCCGCGGCCCTGGCGCCGGGCGAAGATGAGGCCCTGGAACAGGAGCGGCGGCGGCTGGCCAACGCCGAAGCCCTGGCCGGGCAGAGCAGCGCCATCTTCCGCCTGCTGGTGGAGGGGAATGGCGAATGGCCCGCGACCACCGACCAACTCGGCGAGGCTGTGGCCCGGCTGGAAAAACTCAGCCGCCTCGATCCGGCGCTGGCCGGGCTGGCCGCGCAGGCGCAGGACATCTCCGAGCGCCTGGGCGACCTGGCGCGGGAAGTGGACGCGTACGGCGACAGCGTTTCCCCCGACCCGCAGCGCCTGGCCGAGGTGGAGGAGCGGCTGGAGTTGATCTTCCAGCTCAAACGCAAATATGGCGACAGCATCGCCGAGATTCTGGCCTTTGGCGAGACGGCAGCCGCCGAACTGGCGCGGCTGGCGCAGAGCGAAACCCGCACCGCGCATCTGGAGATCGAAGAGGAGCAGTTGCTGCGCCAGATCGGCGCGGACGCGGGCGCGCTGTCCGCGGCGCGGCAGCAGGCCGGCGCCCGCCTGGGCCGGGAGATGGAGGGGGAACTGGAAGTCCTGCGCATGGCCGGCACGCAGGTGGCGGTGGAGATCGTGCAGCAGGCGCAGGCCGATGGCTGCTTTGTCGGCGACCGCCGCCTGGCTTTCGACGCCACCGGCATCGATCGTGTGCAATTCCTGGTCTCGGCCAATCCGGGCGAGCCGTTGCGCCCCCTGGTCAAGGTGGCCAGCGGCGGCGAGACTGCCCGGCTGATGCTGGCCCTGAAGCATGTGCTCTCCCGCGCGGATGCCACGCCCACCTTGATCTTCGATGAGATCGATCAGGGCATTGGCGGGCGGGTGGGCGCCATCGTCGGGCAGAAGATGGTGCATCTGGCGCAGGCGCATCAGGTGCTGTGCGTCACCCACCTGGCGCAGATCGCGGCCCATGGCGATTACCATCTGGTCGTAGAAAAGGGCGTGGAGGGGGAGCGCACCGTCACGCGCGTGCAGGCGGTGGCCGGCCCCCCGCGTGTGCGCGAGCTGGCTGCCATGCTGGGCACCCACAGCGAGGCGGGCCAGCAATCGGCGCAGGAATTGCTGCACGATGTGGCGCAGTACAAGCAGCAACTGGCAGCCGCGACCGCCTGACCGCGGTTTCGCCCCGGCCAGGCCGCGGTGCTATACTTGCGCAAGCAGCACTTGCTTTCTTCTCATTTAAAAACCTTTAGAGTTTGTATCTTTTGTCCCAAGTTATTGAACAAACACTCATTTTTTCGCAAGCGAGGCGTAGATGACACAACAACTGCAATGGACCACGCTGTGGGTCGATAGCACCGACCGTCGGAATTGGCCGCAACGGCTGCGAGATGCGTTCAATCTGCCCGGCGTGGAGCAGATCGTGCCCAACCCCAAGAATGGACAGGTGCGCGTGCGCTACAATCCCAGCCTGGTGACGACCTTCCAACTCAACGCGCATCTGCGGGCGGCGGGCCTGTAGAGGCTGCCGGGCGCCGCGTATGCATCATCAGCGCGGGCGGCGTGTCTGAAACCCTGATCGCAGCGGGAGCGTATAACAGGCAATTCTCATCCTCCCTTTCCCAAATCAGGAGTCTCCAAACATGACCAGCAAACGATTGTACCGCTCCCGCCAGAACCAGATGGTGGCTGGCGTCTGCTCCGGCATCGGCGATTATCTGGGCATCGATCCCACCCTCATCCGCCTGGCCTTCCTCTTCCTGGCCTTGTGGGGCGGCGGCGGGCTGCTCGCCTACATCATCGCCTGGGTTGTCATCCCCGAAGAGCCGCTGGATGCCGGCATGGGCGCCGCCATCGAACCGGCGCCCAAGGTGGTGGAAGAAGCCGCCGAGACGCTCGACGTCGAGTGAACCAGGCGGGCCATCCCGCTCCTGCCATATCTTTTTGGCCAAGAAGACCCCGCAGGCCGGCCTGCGGGGTCTTCTCGCGTCCCGGACAGGCTCTTCTCACTTTGGCCGGAATGGGGTATGATGCAGGGGTGAATTTGCCACACCTTTCCCTATCCGCAGCCAGGAGCATTTGCCATGTCTCGTGATCTCTTCGCCCGCCTCCACGCCCAACGCTTTTTGATCGGCGATGGCGCCATGGGCACGATGTTGCAAAATGCCGGCCTCACCACCGGCGGCGCGCCCGAATTGTGGAATGTGCAGCGGCCTGACGTGATCCGCAGCATCTATCAGGGGTATGTGGATGCCGGGTCGCAGTTGATCGAAACCAACACCTTCGGCGGCACCCGCTTCCGCCTGAAATTGCACGATCTGCAAGACCGCGTCTACGAGCTTAATCATGCCGGCGCGGCCCTGGCCCGCGCGGTTGCCGGCGATGCCGTGCTGGTGGGCGGATCCATCGGCCCCACCGGCGAGTTGATGACGCCGATGGGCGCGCTCACCTTCGCCAGCGCCAGAGAAGCCTTCGCGGAGCAGGCCGCGGCCCTGGCCGCGGGCGGGGTCGATCTCTTCGTGATCGAGACCATGAGCGATCTGGAAGAGGTGCGGGCCGCGGTGGCCGGCTGCCGCCAGGTCAGCGATCTGCCCATCGCCGCCACCATGACCTTCGACACCAACTACCACACCATGATGGGCGTGCATCCCGCCGCGGCGGTGAAGGCGTTGGCCGGGCTGGGCGTGCGCATCATCGGCGCCAACTGCGGCAATGGCCCCGCCGAAATCCGCCAGGTGATCGGCGAGATGGCGCAAGTCCGGCCCGAGGGCGTGTATCTGATGGCGCAGAGCAACGCGGGCCTGCCCAAATATGTTGAGGGCAAGGTGCGCTACGATGGCACGCCAGAGGTGATGGCAGAGTATGCCCTGGAAATGGCGGGATTGGGCGTGACCATCATCGGCGCCTGTTGCGGCAGCACGCCCGCGCACATCGCCGCCATGCAAGAGGCGCTGGCCACCCGCCCTATCCCCACGGTGCAGGCAGCGCAGGCCGCCAGCGCGGTGGAGAGCGACGAGAGCCGGGCCGCGCGC
>JABWBG010000372.1 GCA_013360575.1 Caldilineales bacterium | reverse complement strand
GCCAGCGTCGCTGCCAGCGCCCGGCCATCGACTCCGCGCCAGCGCCGCCGCAAGATCAGCAGCAGCGTCAACACCTCCGCGCTCACCGCCAGGCTGTTGGCCAATGCCAGGCCGCCATGCCCCAGCGGGCCCATCAGCGCCAACCCCAGGGTCACGTTCGCCAGCGCCGACCCCGCGGCCACGAACAGGGGCGTGATCGTATCCTGCTGGGCAAAAAAGGCGCGCGCGGCCAGTTCCAGGCAGGCGTGCCCCACCAGGCCCAGGGCGAAGAAGCGCAGGGCGGTGTAGATGGCGGCAATGGCCGCGGCGTCGAACCCGCCCCGCTCGTAGAGCAGGCTGAGCAAAGGCTGGCCGATCAGGATCAGCCCCGCCGCCGCCGGCAGGGTCAGGGCGAGGACGGCGCGCAGGGTCTCGCTCAGGGTGCGGCGCAGCCCCGTCAGGTCATGCCGCGCGGCCAGTTGGGCCAGGGTGGGGAAGGCGACCAGCCCAAACGCGGTGCCGATGATCGTTTCCGGCAGTTGCATGGCATCCCAGCCCCACTCCAGGGCCGCCACGCTGCCCGCGTCCAGCCGCGAGGCCAGGTTGGTGACGATCAGCAGCGTGAGGTGGAAGATGCCCAGATCGAGCACGCGCGGGCCGATCAGCCAGGCCACGCGGCGCACCGCTGGGCTGCGCAGATCCAGCACCGGCTGCCAGCGGAAGCCGAAGTGCAGCAGCGCCGGGATCTTGATGGCCAGATGCAGGGCCGCGCCGGCTACCGCGCCCATGGCCAGCCCCTGCACGCCCCAGATCGGACTCAGCCACCACGCGCCCGCGACGATTCCCAGAACATAGACGGTGGGGGCCAGGGAGGGCAGCAGAAAATGTTTGAAGCCGTGCAGGGCGCTGCTCTGCACCGAGCTGATGCCGAAGAAGAGGGTGGAGATCAGCACCAGCCGCATCAGCGAGACTGTCTCCGCCTGTTGCGCGGGCGTGAACCCGGGCGCGATCAGGGTGCGCACCAGCAGGGGCGCCAGCAGGCCGGCCAGGAGGGCCAGTCCCGTCACGATCAGCGCCACCCAATTGGTGATGGCGCTGGCCAGCCGCCAGGCCCCGGCCCGATCATCGGCGCTGACAAAATCCGCGAACACGGGGATGAAGGCCGTGGCCAGCGCGCCCCCGGCGATGATGGTGAAGAGCAGGTCGGGCAGTTTGAAGGCGGCGTAATAGGCGTCCAGCCCCGCGCCCAGATCGAAGCGCTGGGCAATGAGGATGTTGCGCAGCAGCCCCGCGCCCGCGGCCAGGCCAAATGCCGCCGCAACCAGCAGGGTGTTGCGGCCAATGTGGCGGGCCGTGGCGCTATCGCTGCTCATGGCTGCAGGGCCGCGGCGGCCGGCTGGTAATGGGGGTTGATCTCCAGGGCGCGGCGGAAGCTAGCCTGCGCCGCTGCCGCATCCCCCAGCGCCAGCAGGGCCTGACCCTGCCAGTAATGCAACTCTTCCACGCTCTGCGTGGTGGCCAGCGTGGCGTTGGCCAGGGCCAGCGCCTCCTGGCCGCGGCCCACCGCCAGATAGGCCGGGAAGGGGCCGTGCTGGTACCAGAGCATGCGCCAGGGCAGGCCCAGCACCCGCGCCTGGTCGAAGGCCGCGGCGGCTTCCGCGTCACGGGCCAGCGCCGCCAGCGAGCTGCCCAGGTTGAACCAGGCAAAGGCATCCTCTGGCTGCTGCGCGATCTCGGCCTGGGCCTGGGCCGCTGCCCCTGCCCACATCGGCGCCGCGTCCGCGTCCGCGGCCAACAGGCTGCTGACCAACGCCTCCTGCGCCGGGGGGTAGATGACGAGATAGGTGCGGTTGAAGACGCGCCACAGGGCCGCGGTCTCGGCGTAGGGCAGGCGGATGCCGGCGTATGGCGCGCCCCGCTTCAGGCCGGCGCTGACGTAGCTGTCATAGGCGATCCATTCCTGGGCAGCGTCGTCGTAGCCAGTGAGCAGGCGGTAGTGGCCCATGCCGTCATGCGGTTCCGGCTCCAGCCAGGTCTCGATCAGCACCGGCAGGCCCTGGCTGAGCAGCAGGCGCAGGCGGTCGGCGTTGCCGTTGACGAGGACGCGGGCGGCAAAGTTCTGATCGCGGGCGAACGCGGCCAATTCCTCCGGGCTGACGTTCTTGTCGTCGGCAAAGGGGCGCAGGGCCAGGCGGATATCCTCCTGGCTGAGGTCGCTGCCGAAATAGCTGAGGTGCATGGCCAGGGTGGCAGGTCCGCAGTT
>JABWBG010000093.1 GCA_013360575.1 Caldilineales bacterium | reverse complement strand
GGCCGTCGCAGCCGCGCGCCGGGTCGGCCACCTGGCGGATCGTCAGCAGGTTGCCCCGCGCCCGGCGGTCGGCGCTGCCGTCGTCGTACTCGTATGCCATACCGTTGCCCAGCGGGTAGGTGATGCTGGCAACCATGCCGTCCCGATTGTAAGTTTTGTCAGTGACCACGGCTTCGCCGCCGATGATCTGCCGCCAGCGCAGACGATGCCCGGCCCCGTCGTGCCAGTACTCGGTCACATTGCCGCCGCGGTCGGTGAGGGTGGTCTTGCTGGCCGCGCCAAGTGGGTCGTCCGGCTCGATGACGGTGGCATAGGCGATGGTGAGATCGCCCCCGGCGGGCGCGCCGCTGGCGTTGCTGCGGCCCCCGCCCCACGATTGCGCCACGATGCGGTCGAAGGCCAGCCCCGCCGTGCCGTAGGTGTTGATTGTGCGGGGGGTGAGCGAGCCGTCGGCCACTTCGTTGGGCGAGATGATCGTCGTCAGATTGTGGTTGAGGCGGTCATCTGCCAGGCCGGAAGTGTACCCGAAACGGGTGGTCTTGCCGTTGGGGAAGTCGTTGCCGTGGGGCGTGCCGGTCACAGTGGGCGTGGTGATGCTGACCAGGTCGCCGGCCGTGTCGTAGGCCAGCTTCACCTGCCGGCCCAGGTGGTCGGTGACGACTGTCAAAAAGCCCTGGGCGTCGTACGCGTACGTGATCTCGCGCCCCAGCGTATCGGTCACGGTCTGCAAGCGGCCGTTGGCATCGTAGGCGAAGGTCAGGGCATTGCCGTTACGATCTCTGATGCTGTGGAGGGCGCCGGGCGCTGTGGCATTGTCAAGCGGCAGATAAGTTTCGGTCGTGCCGTCACGGTCGGTGATGATAATGTCGTCGAGTTGCACCGTCACGGCTGTGAACAGCCCCACCGCCGGGGTGAAGCCCACGCCATCGAAGCTGTACTCATCCAGGCGGCCCGAAGAATCCTGGCGGGCGAAGGAGCCGCCGCCGGTGGGAACCAGGCGCTGATCGTAGTTGTGCCGCCAGCCCCAGCCTGTCGGCCCTTCGTAAATCACCTGCGAGCGATAGGTGAGCGTGAATTCGTAGTTGAAGCCGCGTCCGGGGATCGTCAACGGCGTTTGGGTGTAGATGAATTCGCCGGAGTGCAGCAGCACGGGGTCGCTCTTGGTTTTGGTGGATGGTTTCGCCATATCCTTCAGCCAGTTCAAAAGAGCATTATCGGTCGTGTTGTACACTTGCTCCCCGGTGGGGCGGGGCGTGGGGCGTGGTTGTGTCTTCTGCGGCTGCGTAGGAGACCCCGTCGCCGGTTTGCTCTGCTGCGTCGCCTTCTGCTCCGCCAGATGTTGGGCATAGAGTGTGTTCACCTGCTGCTGCAATTGGGCAAATCCCTGCTGCGACATGCTTGCCAGCCAGGTGATGCCGGGGGCCTGGACGCCGGGAGGCAGCGACTGCATCTTCTCGAACACCTGCCGCAATGCAGCCGGCGAGGCGGTGAGATAGGGTCGATATTTGCTCGAACCCATCTGCTGATCGATAGATCGCAGTTCATTTTGGCGCGAGGCGATGCGGATCTGCAGGTTCTTGCGGTCGTCCGGAGCAGCATTTTGCAACTGGCGTTGCAGTGCCTGGATTTCCCTGGTCAGTTGCCAACTCCGATCCAGCATCGACATGGCGCTGGCGTAGTAAGTGGCCCAGACCGGCGGGCCATTGTCCTGCGGCTGATTGACCTCCGGAGTTGGTTTCGGGTCTGGCGTGGTGGTGGGCGTCGGCGCCGCCGGCTCGTCTGGCGGCAGATCGCCGAAGGGAAAGTCATTGAGATTCAGGTTGAAGATGTTGGGGTCGGTCGGCGGCGTGTATTGATAGGTGGAAGCGAAGCCGAGGGCGTCGGAGAAAGTGGTGAAGATGCCGTCCGAGCCGGGTGTATCGACGGTGTACACGGTCTGGCCGTCTACAGTCTGTTCCTGGACGTGCCAGCCGCCGATCTGCGTACCCGGCGGCGGGCCCAGCGGCCCGATGAAGCCGGGGTCGCCCTCGTTCGGCGGGTCTTGGGGGCCGTTGTGGCAGGCATTGCCGCCGCCGTACTGGCCCGGCTGCGCACCTGCCGCCGCCAATTGCATCATCGAAGAGCAGGGGCCGGGCGAATCCAATCCCAAGATATTGGGTGGCCCTGTGAACTCAGACCCGCTGTAAAAAGTATAGGAACCGATCGGTATCACCGACGTGCTGGGCGGCTCGGAGGCGATGGCGTCGGGCCCGAGATGGGCGGCGGCCCGGCGCTGCGCCTGCCGGGGATTTGCCGGAAGCGGGCTGGGCGCGAGCAATTCCGCCGGCGCCCAGCCCCCGCCCAGGTAGCGGATCGCCCGATACAGATCGTCCTCTGGCGTCTTCCAGGATGCGATGGCATTGCCGGCAGCATCTAAACCGATCCCCGGCGACCAGCCTAACTCCGAAAGCTGCACATTGGCCGACCATTTCCCGCCCGCGGGCCGGTAGGCGGCGAAGATGCCGGGATCGCCGAACCGCTCGTCTTCCCAGACGGCATGCGCATTGCCCACCTTGTCCACAGCAATACGCGGCCCCCAGACCAGATCCGTAGGATCATCCCGGATCATTTCCAGCAATCCCCAGAGGCCGTCAGGCGCGCGCTCACGAAAATAGGCCTGATACGTCGTCCAATCTTCCCAGGCGGCATAGGCCCGGCCCCAGTCATCCATCGCCGCCGAGGTGTTGTAGACGCGGCCGGGCGGCGACACCTGTTCGGGCGGGCCCCAGGCGCCGCCGGGGGGGCGCAGCGCCGCCATGACGACGGCGTTGGGGCGATCCCCTTGCAGCCAGGTCACGATCGCCTGGCCGCGGGTGTTGACAGCCAGACTGGGCGCATATTGCAGACCCTCTGAGGCGCTGACCACCGCGCCCGGCTGCCAGACCCCGCCCGCCGGGCGATAGGAGAAATAGATCTGTGAGACAGCGCCCCGCTGATCGGCCCACACCGCGTAGAGAGTGCCTTTGCCATCCATGGCCAGAGTGCTGCTGGACTGGTTGCCGGTGCCGGCGGGATCGAGTTCGGCGCTGGCTTGCCACGGTTCACCCGGCGCCATCGAGGTAGTGCGAATGCGGCGCTTGCCCCCCCGGAAATCAGTCCAGGCGACAAAGATCGTGCCATCTGCATGGCCAACTGCCGAAGGCTGCAATTGCATCCAGGGCCCGGGGTCCACGGCTTGGGGCCCATCCAGGGGCGCGGCGCCGGCAACGGCGGACGCGGCCAGACACAGCGTCAGCGTGATCACGAACAGCAGGCCAACTGCCCGCTCCTGTAAATGTGCGGAAAATGTTGACCGAGACATGACTGACTCTCCTGATGATTAAATATGTAGCGCCGAGCAGACCATCGCCCTCTCGGCGCCCTTTCCGAGTCGCACAGAGCGCACGCCAGCGCCTTGCGACCTGCCGGTGGGGAGGTCTACGCGCGTTGTCGGTTTTGATGATCACCCACCAGGCGCTTTAGCCGTCGTAGCAACTGCGTCAGGGCTTGCGCAGCGGCTCGCCTGAACAGTTACACGGCGTTAATAAATTTTAGCACAAATCAAAGCCCAAGGCTATGGGGGATTTCACCCATATAGCTTGCCAGCATCCAGCACCCGGCTGGCTTTTCGCCCCGCCGGCCTCTGCTCTACGCGCGTGATCTTGATCTTCTGGCGCGGCGTACAAGGATTTTGCCGGAAAGGCCCCAAAATGGTTGACGAATTCACCCACCCTTGTTAAACTAGCGCCATACCAATTGCATACTGCTGGTTGACATGCACGCGAGAGAGCCGATCTTGCAAAAGCGGCCGCCGAAGGGGCAAACAGGCGCACCGGATGCGCCCGCCAATCTCTCAGGCAAAAGGAGCGGGCATCGACAGCACTCTGGAGAGCGGGGCCGAGCGCCCACACCGACGGTGAATGTCAGCCACTCCCGGCTGGCCAACCTCTCAGGTATCAGGACAGAGACGCCATCCCGGAAGCCTACGCTTTTGGGATCGGCATCTTCTCTCCTTCCCCAACAAGGCAGGCGCTCCCAATGACAGAACTAAACCGTACACCGCTGTACGAACGCCATGTGGCCCTGGGCGGGCGCATGGTTCCCTTCGCGGGCTACGAATTGCCCGTGCAATACCCCACCGGCCCCATCGCCGAGCACGAAGCCGTGCGCACTGCCGCCGGCTTGTTCGATATCGACCACATGGGCCAGGTGTGGATCACCGGGCCTGACGCCGAGCTTTTCTTGCAATATGTGCAGCCGCGTGATCTGGCCAAAATGAAGGTGTGGGACGCGGAATACAGCTTCCTTTGCTATGAAGATGGCAGCATCGTGGACGATATCTTCATCTACCGCCTGCCAGAAGCCTGGTATGTGGTGATCAACGCCGCCAACCGCGCCAAAGACCTCTTCTGGCTGGACACGCACGCGGCCAATTTCGATTGCGAGATCTTCGATATGTCCGATACCACCTGCATGCTGGCCCTGCAAGGCCCCAAGGCCCAGGCCATTCTGCAGAAGCTGACCGCGCACAACCTGGACACCCTCGCCTTCCACACCTCCGCCCAGATCGGCGTCGCCGGCATCTCCACCCTGGTGGGGGCCACCGGCTACACCGGCGAACTGGGCTACGAGCTTTTCTTCCCGGCCGAGCAGGCCGTGACGATGTGGGAAAGCCTGCTGGACGCGGGCCGGGCAGAGGGCCTGCTGCCCTGCGGCCTGGCCGCGCGTGATTCCCTCCGTTTCGAGGCCTGCCTGCCCCTCTATGGCCACGAGATCACCGCCGACCTGGAGCCGGTGGGCGCGCGGCTCAGCTGGGTCTGCGACTGGGACAAAGGCCCCTGGATTGGCCGCAACGCCGTGCTCAAACGCAAGTTGGAGGGCGCGCAGCGGCTGCTCGTCGGCCTGGAAATGGTGGATCGGGGTGTGCCGCGCGAACACTACCCCGTGCTGGCCGCGGATCAGGAGATCGGCTGGGTCACCACCGGCATGAAAGCGCCGACCCTCGATGCCTTCCTGGCCCTGGCCTACGTCCCGCCCGCGTTCAGCCGCATCGGCGCCGAGGTTGACATCCTCATCCACGGCAAGCCCAAAAAAGCCCGCGTTACCAAACGCCCCTTCTACACCCCCGCCTACAAACGTTAGAACGTTAGAACGTTCCAACCCACCAACCAACTAACTAACCAACTAACCAACCAACCAATCTTCCAACCTACCCAAAAGGAGCCAACTCTCATGACAATCACCTATGACGCCACTGTCCGCTACCAAAAAACGGATGAATGGGCGCGTATCGAAGGCGATCTGGTCGTGATCGGCATCAGCGACTACGCCCAAGATCAGTTATCCGACATCGTCTATGTCGAGACGCCGGAAGTCGGCGACCGTGTGGAAAAAGGCAGCGAGTGCGCCACCATCGAATCGGTCAAGGCCGCGGCCGAGATCTACGCGCCCCTGTCTGGCGAGGTCGTCGCCACCAACGAGGCCCTCGTCGCCACGCCCGAACTGCTCAACCAGGACCCCTTCGGCCAGGCCTGGCTGTTCAAAGTGGCGGCGGATGACCTGAGCGAGCTGGATGATCTCATGGACGCCGCCGCCTACGAGGCTTACAACGCCACGCGAGAGGAGCATTGACATGCGCTTCACCCCCAACACCCCGGATGACCGCCGGGTTATGCTGGAGACGATCGGGGTCGCGCAGGTGGCGGATCTCTTTGCCGACATCCCCGCCGCCTACCGCTTTCCGGCCCTCGACCTGCCCCGGCCCCTGACCGAGATGGAGGTGATGACCGAGCTGCAGGCGCTGGCGGATGAGAATCTGCATCTGGGCCAGGTTGCCAGCTTTCTTGGCGCCGGCGCTTACCGCCATTTCACACCCTCCGTCGTGGACATGGTGATCAGCCGCAGCGAATTCTACACCGCCTACACGCCCTATCAACCTGAGATCAGCCAGGGCACCCTGCAGGCCGCGTTCGAATACCAGAGCATGGTTGCCGCCCTCACCGGCATGGATGTGGCCAACGCCTCGCATTACGACGGCGCCACCGCGGTGGCCGAGGCCGTGATCATGGCCATCAACGTGCAGCGCCAGAAGCGCAGGAAGATCGTCATCTCTCCCACCCTGCACCCGATGTACCGGGCCGTCACCCGCACCTACACCCAGGGCATGGACTTCACCCTCTGCGGGGATGAGAATCACAACAGCGATTTTCATGCCCTGCTGGGCCTGTGCGATAGCGATACCGCCGCCGTGGTGGTGCAGAATCCCGATTTCCTCGGCCAATTGCACAGCGCCGAGGAGTTGCGCGATCTGGCCGCGGCGGTGCACGCCCAGGGCGCGCTGCTGATCGTCGCCACGGATCCCATCGCCCTGGGGCTGTTCACCCCGCCCGGCCACTATGGGGCCGATATCGTCACCGCCGAGGGCCAGAGCCTGGGCAACAGCCTCAGTTTCGGCGGCCCCTATCTGGGCATCTTTGCCTTCCGCGAAGATCTGGCGCGCAAGAGCTCTGGCCGCCTGGTGGGCGAGACGGTGGATGCCAACGGCGCCTGCGGCTTCGTCCTCACCCTCAGCGCCCGCGAGCAGCACATCCGCCGGGGCAAGGCCACCAGCAACATCTGCACCAATCAGGCCCTGAATGCGCTGGCCGCGGCTACCTATCTGGCGGCGATGGGCAAACATGGTCTGCATCGCGTGGCCGAGCTTTGCTGGCACAAGGCGCATTACGCCGCGGTCCGCATCGCCGAACTGCCCGGTTACGCTCTCGTGGGCGACAAACCCTTCTTCAAGGAATTTGTGGTGCACTGCCCGCTGCCCGTGGCCGAGATCAACAGCTATCTGTTGGAAGAATTCGGTATCGTCGGCGGTTATGACCTCAGCCAGGACTATCCCCATCTTGGCCAGGCCATGCTGTTGTGTGTGACCGAAATGAACACCGCCGACGAGATCGACGATCTGGTCGACGCGCTGGCCGAAATCAACCAAACAAGCTTGGGCGATGCCTTGTCGCCGGAGGAGGTGTTCTGATGCCTGCCTACGATTCCTACATTTATGATCTCGGCGCTCCCGGCCGCAGCGGCGTGGACATGCCCGACCCTGACGTGCCTCTGACCCCTCTCCCGGCCGCGTACCTGCGCCAGGACGGCCTGCCCCTGCCCGAAGTGAGCGAGCTGGATGTGGTGCGGCATTACGTGCATCTCAGCCAGAAGAATTACGCCATCGACAAGGGCTTTTATCCCCTCGGCTCCTGCACCATGAAGTACAACCCCAAGGTGAATGAGCGCGCGGCCCGCTTGCCCGGCTTGGCCGACATCCACCCCCTGCAAGACTCCTCGACCGTGCAGGGCGCCATGCAGTTGATGTATGAACTGCAAGTGATGTTGGCGGAGATCGGCGGTTTCGCCGCCGTGACCTTGCAGCCGGCAGCCGGCGCGCACGGCGAACTGACCGGGGTGCTGATCATGCGGGCCGCGCAGATCGCCCGCGGGCAGGGCCACCGCACCAAGATCCTGGTGCCCGACTCGGCCCACGGCACGAATCCCGCCACCACAGCCATGAGCGGCCTGGAGGTGGTGGAGATCCCCAGCGACGCGGCCGGGAATGTCGATCTGGCGGCGCTGCGCGGGCACCTGGGCGATGATCTGGCCGGTTTCATGATCACCAACCCCAGCACTCTCGGCCTGTTCGAGCAAAACATCGTCGAGATCTGCGAGCTGGTGCATGAGGCGGGCGGCCTCGTCTATGGCGATGGCGCCAACCTGAACGCCATCATGGGCATCGTCCGCCCTGGCGATCTGGGCATCGACGTGATGCACATCAACCTGCACAAAACCTTCAGCACCCCGCACGGCGGCGGCGGCCCCGGCAGCGGCCCGGTGGCGGTGAAGGCCGAGCTTGCACCCTTCCTGCCCGGCCCGATCGTGGCCCTCGATCCCGCCAGCGGCGCTTACATCTGGCAACAGCCGGCGCAGAGCATCGGGCGGGTGAAGAGTTTTCACGGTAATTTCGGGATGATGGTGCGCGCCTACACCTACATCCGCATGCACGGGGCCGAGGGCCTGCGCCGCGTCAGCGAGGATGCGGTGCTGAATGCCAACTACATGCAGGCCCGGCTGCAGCAGCAGGGTGATTACCCGGTGCCGCACGGCGACCGCTTTTGCATGCATGAGGTGGTGGCCCAGGGCAAGATCGTCGGGGCCGAGGGCGTGCACACCCTGGATGTGGCCAAGCGCCTGATCGACTACGGCTACCATCCCCCCACCATCTATTTCCCCCTGATCGTGCCGGAGGCGTTTATGATCGAGCCGACGGAGACGGAGAGCAAGGCCACGCTGGATGATTTCCTGGCCGCGCTGGCCGCCATCGCCGCCGAAGCCCGCTCCGATCCGGAGTTGCTGCACACTGCGCCGCATCACGCGCCGGTGCGCCGGCTGGATGAAGTGCGGGCCGCGCGCACGCCTGTGCTGGCCCGCGTGCCCGCGGCGGATGGGCAGTAGGCGATCTGGCGGATACGCGTAAAAAAAACGACCCGGCCGCCTGGCCGGGTCGTTTGCTTTTAGCGCATTTCCGAGGCGGAACGTGCCCGCCTCAAAAGAATCCCAACTCCTCTTTTGCCTCTTCGCTCATCATATCCGGGTGCCAGAAGGGCGACCACACCAGCTTGACATTCACATCCTCGAATTCGGGGAAGCGGTGGGTGAGGGTGTGATACACCTCGGCCAGAATCTGCGGGCCAACCGGGCAGCCGGGGCTGGTCAGGGTCATCTCCACATCCACGGTGCGGGCGGCGTAGTCGGGCTTGATCTCGTATACGAGGCCAAGGTTGATGATGTCGAGCATTAATTCGGGGTCTCTGACGACTTTCAGCGCCTCGCGCATCTCCTCGACGGTGGGGCCGGCGTGCAATTCCTGGATGCCGGGTGCGGTATCTTGGTCAAACATGGGATGATCTCCTCGTGGGTGGACGGTTGAATCGGGGTTCTGCTGACGGTTGCTCGAAGCACTTTCTTCAGACGATGGACGGAGGACGATAGACGGAGGACGAAAGACGAAAGACGATGGACGTTCATCTATCGTCCATCGTCCATCTCAGAAAAAGCTTTCGATCAGGATATCCTCTCCCTCCACCTTGACGGGGAAGGTTTCGACATCCTCGATGGCCGGCAGGGTGAGGGCCTTGCCGGTGCAGACATGGAATTCGGCGCCGTGGCGGGGGCAGGCGATGATCTGCGGACTGACCAGGACGCCCTGGGCCAGGGGGCCGCCATCATGGGTGCAGACATCTTCGATGGCGCAAATCTGGCCGCCGACGTTGAAGAGGGCGACGGCTATGCCATCGACTTCCACGACTTTGCGCCCGCCAGGAGGCAGCTCTTTTCGTGTAGCAACTTTGACGAATGTAGACATAAGCGATGGAGAAAAAGGGATCAGGCGGGGGCGGCGCTCATTCCGGCCACTCTTCCACACCCCAGGCCCCGGCCTTGAGTGTTTTCAGGGCCAGCAACGCGCATTTCAGGCGCACCGGGCCGATGGGGATGCCCAGCATCTCCAGGATGAATTCCTTGTCCAGCGCCTTCACTTCGTCCAGGGTCATACCCAGGATCGCTTCGCTTAGCATCGAGGCGCTGGCCTGGCTGATGGCGCAGCCTTTGCCGTCGAAGGCCACGGCGCTGATGCGGTCGCCTTCCAACTGCACTTCCATGGTGATCTCATCGCCGCAAAAGGGGTTGACATCGTGGTAATGGATGTCGGGCGCGTCCAGATGTCCCTTGTGGCGGGGGTAGCGGTAATGATCGAGAATATTCTCGCGGTAAAGGTCGTCCATGGGGGGGGGTGTTTGTTTGTTTGTTGGTTGGTTTGTTGGTTCGTTGGGTTGTTGACTGTTGACTGTTGACTGTTGACTGTTGACTGTTGACTGTTGACTGTTGACTGTTGACTGTCTGTTGCCTGTTGCCTGTTGCCTGTTGCCTGTTGACTGTTGCCTGTTGCCTGTTGCCTGTTGCCTGTTAGGCGGCAGTTAGAACTCGAAGAGGGCTTTGGCTTTGTGCAGGGCGGCGATCAGGCGGTCGACTTCGGCGTGGGTGTTGTAGATGTAGAAGCTGGCGCGGGTGGTAGCGGGGATGCCGAAGTGATCGTGGATCGGTTGGGCGCAGTGGTGGCCGGCGCGCACGGCCACGCCCGCGCCATCCAGCACCGCGGCGATGTCGTGCGGATGCAGATCGCCGAGGACGAAGCTGAGCAGGCCCCCGCGGCGTTCTGGGCCGGGGCCGAGCACGCGCAATCCTTCGATTTCGTGTAGTCTATTCCAGGCGTAGGCGGTGATCTCGCGTTCGTGCTGCGCCACCCAGTCCATGCCCAGTTGATCGAGATACTCCACCGCCGCGGCCAGGCCGATGGCTTCGGCGATGGCGGGGGTGCCGGCTTCGAATTTGTAGGGCAGTTCATTCCAGCGGCTGCCGGTCATCTTCACCTCGCGGATCATGTCGCCGCCGCCGAGGAAGGGGGGCATTGCTTCCAGCAGGGCGCGCTTGCCGTAGAGGATGCCGATGCCGGTCGGCCCCAGCATTTTGTGGCCGGAAAAGGCCAGAAAATCGACATCCAACGCCTGCACATCGCTGTGCAGGTGGGGCACCGACTGCGCCCCATCCACCACGGCGATGGCGCCGACCGCGTGCGCCTTTGCCACCAGTTCGGCGGTGGGGTTGATGGCGCCCAGCACGTTGGACATGGCCGTGAACGCGAACACGCGCGTGCGCTCGTTCAGCAACTGGTCGAGGGCGGGAAAATCCAGTTCGCCCTGAGCCGTGATCGGCACGAAGCGCAGCGTCGCCCCCGTGATCTGGCAGATCAACTGCCAGGGCACGATGTTGGAATGGTGCTCCATCTCGGTGATCAGCACCTCGTCCCCCGGCTTCAGGTTGGCCCGGCCCCAGCTGTAGGCCACCAGATTCAGGCTTTCGGTGGCGTTGCGGGTGTAGATCACCTGCTTGGGGCTGGCGGCGTTGATGAAGCGGGCGATGCGCAGCCGCGCCTGCTCATAGGCCGCGGTGGCCTCCTCGCTCAGCGTGTGCACCCCGCGGTGGACGTTGGCGTGCGTGTGCCGGTAGTACGCGTCCATCGCCTCCAGCACTTGCCGCGGTTTTTGCGAGGAGGCCGTGCTGTCCAGATAGGCCAGCGGTTCTCCGTGTACCTGGCGCTGCAGAATGGGAAAGTCGCTGCGGATGCGGTCGAGGGTAGACATGGTTCAGTGGTCAGTATTCAGTGTTCAGTGGTCAGTGTTCAGTATTCAGTGTTCAGTATTCAGTGTTCAGTGTTCAGTGTTCAGTGTTCAGTATTTAGTGGTCAGTATTTGGTATTCGATATTTGATATTCAGTCATTAATCATTAATTATTAATCATTAATCAACAATAATCACGCATCCGCGGCGAACCGAACTGACCACTGACCACTGACCACTGAATACTGAATACTGAATACTGAATACTGACCCCTGAATACTACTCCAGTCCGACGCGTTTGGCGATTTCGGCTTCGAGCTTGTCGCGCACGCCCTGCACCGGCACACGGTTGAGCACTTCCTCGAAGAAGCCCTGCACGATCATGCGCTTGGCCGTTTTCCGGCCCAGGCCGCGGGCCATGAGATAGAAGAGATACTCGTCCTGCACCTTGGCGCTGGTGGCGCCGTGCGTGCAGCGCACATCATCCGCTTCGATCTCCAGGCCGGGGATCGAGTCGGCGCGGGCGCCGGCGCTGAGGATGAGATTGTCGTTCTTTTGGTAGGCGTCGGTCTTTTGGGCGCCGGGCCACACCCGGATGATGCCCTGATAGACCGACCGGCTCTTGTCATCGAGCGCGCCCTTGAACAGCAGATCGCTGGTGGCGTGCTCGCGCTTGTGATTCTGGTTGGTGTGATGGTCGATGTGCTGGCGGCCCTGCGGGAAATAGAGGCCGAGCAACTCGCCATGGCTGCCAGGCCCTTCCATCTCCAGATCGATCCACACTTTGCTCAGCCGGCTGCCCCACGAAGCCTGCAACTGCCGGTAGAGAGCGTCGCGCTGGGCCGCGGCGCGCATGGTGCTGACATTCCAGGCGCTGGTCTCCAGATTTTGCAAGTGCAGATAGTGCAACCGCGCCGCGGCCATGGGATAATTCTCCACCACGCCGTTGCACAGGCCGCGAGCGCCGCCGACGAAGTCCTCGACGATGGTCACCTCGCTATTTTCGGCGCCGATGAACAGGCTGTGAGGGAAGAGGGCCTGCCCCCCGCTCACCTGCGTGATCACCTGCAGCGGCTTTTCCAGCGCCACATGGGGCGGCGCGTAGAGAAACGCGCCATTGCGCCACAGCGCGTAGTGCAGGGCCGCGAATTTATTCTCGCCGGCAGGCGCCAGCGCGCCCAGATGCGCCCGCACCACTTCCTCGTGCTGGCGCAAGGCCGTGCGCAGATCGGTGAAGATCACCCCCCGCCCGGCCAGGTCTGCATCCAGATCCGCGTAGATCAGGCGGTCGTCGCTGAAAACCAGAGCGCCGGCGCTTTGGATCATGGCCAGATTGCGGGCCAGATCAGCCGGCAGGGCCTGGCGATCCGCGGCCGCGGGCAGATCCGAGGCCGCGGGCGGGAACTGCTCCAGGTTGAACCCGGTCAGCCGGGTGCGCCGCCAGGTTTCCTCACTATAATCGGGCCAGGGCAGGGCCATGAAGGCCTCCCACGCGGCCAGACGGGCCTGCCGCAGCCATTCCGGCTCCTGATACTGCTCACTGATCGCCCGCACCGCAGCGAGTGAGTACCTTTCTTGTGTAAGCTCTTGTATATTCATAACTTTCTCCGAGTTTAGTTATTAGTTATTGGTTATTAGCCGACTACGATATCGAATATCCAATATCCAATATCCAATACCTAACCAATACTACCTTCCATCTGTAATTGGATCAGGCGGTTCATTTCGACGGCGTACTCCATCGGCAGCTCTTTGACCAGCGGCTCGATAAACCCGCCCACGATCATGCTGGCAGCTTCATCCTCGCTGATGCCGCGGCTGGTGAGATAGAAAAGTTGCTCCTCGCCGATTTTGCTGACCGAGGCCTCATGTCCCACCTCCACATCATCTTCATCGATCTCGATGTACGGATAGGTATCGGAGCGCGAATGCTCATCCAGCAGCAGGGCATCGCACACCACCTGCGAACGAGCGCCATGCGCGCCCTTGGCCACCTTCAGCAACCCGCGATAGGAGGCGCGCCCGCCCCCCTTGCTGATCGATTTGGAGATGATCTTCGAGGAAGTATTGGGCGCGGCGTGCACCACCTTGCCGCCCGCGTCCTGATGCTGGCCCTTGCCTGCAAACGCCACCGACAGCACCTCGCCGTGCGCGCCTTCGCCCAGCATGAACACCGCCGGGTACTTCATCGTGATCTTCGAGCCGAGATTGCTATCCACCCACTCCATCGTCGCCCCTTCATAGGCCAGCGCCCGCTGCGTTACCAGATTGTAGACATTGTTCGACCAGTTCTGAATGGTCGTGTAGCGGCAGCGGGCGTTTTTCTTCACCACGATCTCGATCACGCCGCTGTGCAGGCTGTCGCTGTCGTAGATCGGAGCCGTGCAGCCCTCGATGTAATGGATGCTGGCACCCTCATCCACGATGATGATCGTGCGCTCGAACTGCCCCACCGCTTCGGCGTTGATGCGGAAATAGGCTTGCAGCGGGATATCCAGCTTCACGCCCTTGGGCACATAGATGAAAGAGCCGCCCGACCACACCGCGCTGTTCAACGCCGCGAATTTGTTATCGGTGGGCGGGATCACGGTGCCGAAATACTCCTTGAACAGCGCCTCATGATGCTTCAGGCCATCCTCGATGCTGACGAAGATCACTCCCAGCGCCTCCCATTCCTTGCGCAGAGAATGGTAAACCATCTCCGACTCATACTGCGCGCCCACCCCGGCCAGGAACTTCCGCTCCGCCTCTGGGATGCCCAGCTTGTCGAAGGTCTCTTTGATGTCCGCGGGCACTTCATCCCACGACTTCCCCGACTGTTCGGTCGGTTTGATGTAATAATAAATGTCGTCGAAGTCGATGGTGCTCAGGTCGGCGCCCCAGGTGGGCATGGGCTTGGCGTTGTAGATGTCCAGGGCCTTGTGCCTGAACGCGCGCATCCAATCCGGCTCCCCTTTCAGCGTGGAGATTTGATCGATCACATCATGATCCAGCCCTTTACGCGCCTTGAACGTGTAGTTTTCGGGCTGATTCCAGCCATATTGATAGTCTTCTTTGATGCCTGCCAGCGCCTGGCGGTCTAATTCTGTGGCCATGATAGCTACCTCGTGTGAGTGGGGTGGGGGAGATCAGGCATGATCGGGCGCAGCCGGAGCCAGTTCGCCCATCTCCGTCTCGACCCAGCCATAGCCTTTTTCTTCCAGCATGTGGGCGATCTCGGGGCCGCCGGTGAGGACGATGCGGCCATTGTAGAAGACGCTGACCTTATCCGGCTTGACATAATTCAAAATGCGCTGATAGTGCGTGATCAGCAGCGCGCCCATGCCATCCGCCACCAGCTTGTTGATGCCGTCCGACACCACGCGCAGCGCGTCGATGTCCAGGCCAGAGTCGCTTTCATCCAGAATGGCGATCTTCGGCTCCAGCATGGCCATTTGCAGCACCTCGCCCCGCTTCTTCTCGCCGCCGCTGAAGCCATCGTTGAGATAGCGCCGGGCAAAGGCCCGATCCACATTGAAGCGATCCATCTTGGCCAGCAGTTCCTGGCGGAACTCGCGCATCGGCATCAATTCCGAGCCGATGACCTTGGCGCCGGTCTCGCCATTGCTGCTGACGCCGGCGCGGGCCTTTTCCTTGTAGCCGCGCACATTGCTGACAGCCGCGCGCAGAAAATTGGCAAAGCTGACGCCGGGGATGGCCACCGGATATTGAAAGGCCAGGAACACACCCAATTTGGCCCGTTCATCCGGCGCCATGTCCAGGATGCTTTGCCCGTCGAAGAGGATATCGCCGCCGGTGATCTCGTAATGCGGGTGGCCGGCGATGGCGTAGGCCAGCGTGCTCTTGCCAGAGCCATTCGGCCCCATCATGGCGTGCACTTCGCCCTGGCGAATGGTCAGGCTGACGCCCTTGAGGATTTCAGTATCCGCGACTTTGACATGCAAGTCTTTGATTTCAAGCGTTGCGGTCATGGTAACGACTCTTTCTCCTGGAAAATGAATGAAATGTTTGGAAGGGGAAAAAAGATGGCGGGCTGCTACGCCAGCGCCGGCAGGGGCCGGGGCCGCACCACAAAGGAACAGTTGTGATGGCCATCCATGATACAGTTGGTCAATTCCACCTCGGCGTCGAGCACCTGCGCGATCATGCCTTGCTCCATTTCGCAGATCTCGCGGTGCACCGCGGCCAGCTCGTGGTAGGGGCAGTTGAATTCGTGCAGCATGATCACCCCGGCATCCTGGCTGATGTCGGAGAGGATGCCTTTATCGTCGAGCAGGCCGGCGAAGGAGTGCACCCGTTCCTGCAGGGCGCGCCCCCGCACCTGCTGCTGATACTGCTGCGCCAGCTTGGCGCCCACGCGATCGAGCAATCGCCGCACCACCTCCGGCCCCTGGTCGGCCAGCAATTCGTTGTAGAGATTCAGGGCAAGGTCTTCGCAGTAGCAGGCGAAGAGATCGTTGGCCGCGGGAGCCAGTTCGTACACGCGGCTGGGCCGGCCCACACCTTTGGACGCGTGGGTGGAGGTCTGGATCAGGCCCTCGGCCAGCAACGCCAGCAACTGCTGCCGCACCGCCGTATCGCTCAGATTCAGCTCGTGGCGCAGTTCTTTGATGCCGAGGGGGCCATTTTTTTGCAGCAGCTTGACGATCTTGCCGCGGGGCGAGTCATCGAGCCGGGGAAGCAGGGAAGGCATCGGTGTGCAATCGGGTGAGAAGGGGAGGGGGGAGGTCGAAGATGCCGGGCATGATAGCAGGCCCAGATTTTTTTGTCAAATCTCACTATAAAATTAGTGAAAATTATGGGCGCGGCGCGGCGCGCCGCCGGGGCGCTATCGCCCGCCGGCTTGATCTGGCGTATAATGCAGGCATCGATTGCTTTTTCACCCCGCCTCTGCCTTTGCCTGCCATGTCCACGCCTGTTCCACCTCCACTCCACCCCGCGGCGCTCGGTTTTGTGCGCGTGGCCGTCGCCTCTCCCGAGCTGCGCGTCGCGGATGTGCCTTTCAACGTGCAGGCTATTCTGGCGGCGATGCAATCGGCTGCCGCCCAGCAGGCCCGGCTCATTCTCTGCCCCGAACTTTGCCTCACCAGCTATTCCTGCGGCGATCTGTTCTATCAGCCCACCCTGCTCGACGCCGCCCTCGCTGCCCTCGCCCCCCTGGCCGAGGCCACGCGCCTGCATGACATGGCGGCGGTGGTGGGCCTGCCCGTGGCCGTGGCGGGTCGGCTCTACAATTGCGCCGCGTTTCTGGCCGCGGGTCAGGTGCTGGGCCTGACGCCCAAGACCTACCTGCCCACCACCAACGAGTTTTACGAGCAGCGCTGGTTCACCTCCGGGCGTTTGGCCGGGTTCGATCAGGTCTCGCTCGGCGGGTGGGAATCCGTTCCCTTCGGCTGCGATCTGCTTTTTGCTGCCCGCAATCTGCCCGGCTGCATCTTTGGCGTGGAGATCTGCGAAGATCTGTGGGCTGTGGAGCCGCCCAGCGGCGCCATGGCTCTGGCCGGCGCTACGATCCTGCTCAACCTCTCCGCCGGCAATGAATTGTTGGGCAAGGCCGACTATCGCCGCGATCTGGTGCGCCAGCAATCGGCCCGCTGCCTGGCCGCCTATGCCTACGCCGGGGCCGGGCCGGGGGAATCGACCACCGACACGGTGTGGGCCGGGCACTCCCTCATCGCCGAAAATGGCGCGCTGCTGGTCGAAACCGCCCGTTTCCATTTCGACACGCAGATGGCGTTGGCCGATATCGATGTGCAGCGGTTGCAGCACGAGCGCTGGCGCAATGCCACCTTTGCCGCGGCCCGGCCCCACCGCGCCTTTCGCACCCTCACCTTCGATCTGCCGGGAGAGGTGCAGGCTATCACGGCGCTGCTGCGTCCCGGCCTCAGCCGCACCCCCTTCGTCCCTGCCGACCCGCTGCGCCGGGCCGAGCACTGCCGGGAGATCCTCGATATCCAGGCCACCGGCCTGGCCAGACGGCTGCGCCACACCGCCGCGGCCAGCGTGGTGCTCGGCCTTTCCGGGGGATTGGACTCGACCCTCGCCCTGCTGGTCACGGTTCGGGCCCGGGCTTGCCTGGGGCTGCCGCGGGAGGGCATCGTGGCCATCACCATGCCGGGGCTGGGCACCAGCGAGCGCACCCGCCACAACGCCGCGGCCCTGGCTGCGGCCCTGGGCGTCACCCTGCGCGTCATTCCCATCGCCGCGGCCGTGCGCCAGCACTTCGCCGACATCGGCCATGATGAACGTGTGCACGATGTCACCTACGAGAACGCCCAGGCCCGCGAACGCACCCAGATCTTGATGGATGTGGCCAACCAGGTGGGCGGGCTGGTCGTCGGCACCGGCGATCTCTCGGAACTGGCCCTGGGCTGGCTCACCTTCAACGGCGATCACATGAGCATGTATCACGTCAACGCCGGCGTGCCCAAGACTTTGGTGCGCTCGCTGATCGAATTCGTGGCCGAGCATGAGGTCGACGCGGCCGCCGCCGCCATCCTCCACGACATCCTGGCCACCCCGATCAGCCCGGAGCTGCTGCCTCTGAACGCGGCCGGCGGGGTGGAGCAGCGCACCGAGGACGCGATCGGCCCCTTTGAGTTGCACGATTTCTTCCTTTTCTACACCCTCCGCCACCAGTTCCCGCCGGCCAAAGTCTTCGCCCTGGCCCGGCAGGCCTTCGCCGGCGCCTATGCCGAGGCTGAGATCCTGCGCTGGCTCGACCTTTTCTATCGCCGGTTCTTCAGCCAGCAGTTCAAGCGCTCGGCCATGCCGGACGGGCCGAAGGTGGGGTCGGTGGCCCTTTCCCCGCGCGGCGATTGGCGCATGCCCAGCGACGCCAGCCCTGCCCTGTGGTTACAAGAAACCGCGCATCTGGCGGCAATTTTTAATTATTAATCATTAATGATTAATAATTAAATAAATCCCTAAAGGTTTCTAAAGCCTTTAGGGATTTATGCTCGACTATTCCCTAGTTTCTGGTAGGAATGTAGAGTTTCTGGCCGGTACGGATGCGATTGGGGTCTGCCAGATGGTTGGCGAAGACGATCCAATCGACGCTGCTGTGGTACTGGCGGGCCAACGCCGAGAGGGTTTCGCCCCGTTTCACCATGTGCCAGCGGCCTGATGTGCCCGGCGCCGGGATCCACAGCCGCTGACCCACGAGGATGCGGTTGCGGTTGGCCAACTGGTTGGCGTCGGCGATGGCCGCGGTCGTGACGCCATAGGCGCGGGCGAGGGCGGAGAGGGTGTCCCCGCGCTTGACCGTGTACCACACGCCCGGTTGGGTCGGTGAGGTCGAAGCGGCGATGCACAGCCGCTGGCCGGCGTAGATGCGGTTGACATTGGCCAGGTGGTTCAGCTCTTTCAGCGCCGCCACAGTGACGCCGTGGCTGCGGGCGATACGCGACAGGGTGTCGCCCCGCTGCACGATGTAGGTCACCGCGCAGGGTGCGGCGCTTTCGGACTCTGCCGCGCTGGCCGCGGCCGGGAGCACGATCCCCGCCAGCAGCACAGCCAGCAAAATGGACATGAAGATGCGAGATCGAGTGGATCTCATAGACGCCTCCTGTGTGAGAAAGGGTGGGTTTTGGGTGCGGCCAGACGCCGCCTTCGCCCCCAGCTTGGGCAGAGGGCGGGGGTGCGTTCGTGCGCTGGCCCTCTGTATCTGTCAAGACGCAGGCCCGCGGGCGGAAGTTCCGGCGCGCAGGGCCTTTTCCCCCCTCTGCTGGTACAATACCCGGCATGAGCACTGAATTGC
The DNA here is from genome assembly GCA_013360575.1 of Caldilineales bacterium. Classification (GTDB taxonomy): domain Bacteria; phylum Chloroflexota; class Anaerolineae; order J102; family J102; genus JABWBG01. The sequence continues at coordinate 3,478 of JABWBG010000093.1, read as the reverse complement.
CTGATACCATCCTCGAAGAAGTCCTGGCCGCGGGCGCGCCGCCGGCGGCCCTGCCCGCTGTCGCCGAACGCATCGACATCCACGTGCCCAGCCGGCACAACCCCGCCCTGCAAGCGGTGATGGAGGCCGTGCGCAGCGATGATGAGCTCTACGCCTTCTGGCATTGCCAGAATATCAACGCTGTGGCCCGGTTGGGCATGTCGGATCATGGCCCGGTGCATGTGCAGATTGTGGCCAACATCGCCCTGCGCCTGCTGCGCCTGCTGCTGGCCGCGGGCGCGACCCCCGGCATCGTGCGCGATCATAGCCTGAGCAAGGAAGATGCCGAGGTGGTGGTGGTGCTGGCCGCGCTGCTGCACGATCTGGGCATTGCTGTACACCGCGACAACCACGAGGAGTTCAGCCTCTTCCTGGCCGACCGCAGACTGCCCGGCCTCCTGCTCACGGCCTATCCTGACCCACTGACGCGCACCATCGTCCACGCCGAAGTGCTGCACGCCATCATCTCCCACCGCAGCGATGGCCGCCCGCTGACGTTGGAGGCGGGCATCGTGCGCGTGGCCGACGCCCTGGACATGGCCAAAGGCCGCTCCCGCATCCCCTTCGAACAGGGCGCGGTCAACATCCATTCTGTCTCGGCCATGGCCATCGAGCGCATCAGCATCGCGGCCGGCGCCCAAAAAGCGGTGCGGGTGACCATTGCCATGCGCAACTCTGCCGGTATCTTTCAGCTTGATTCCCTGCTCAAGGAAAAATTGCAGGGGTCAGGGCTGGAGCCATACATCGAGGTCGAAGCCGCCATCGAGGGCGGGGCCGAAACCTCCATCGTACAGATGTTTCGTCTATGACTTCTTCCTTTTCGTCTGAAGATCGCCCGGAGCAGGACGAGGCCGGGGCCCGCCTGGTGGTGCGCTGGCAGCCGCGGCGTCCTATCGTCACCTACACCCTGCTGGCCCTGACCCTTCTGGTCTATGTCGGCCAATTCGGCAGCGATCTGCTGCTGGGATTCGACCTGCCGGCGGCGTTGGGCATGAAGGTGAATGTGCTGATCGCGGCGGGGCAGTGGTGGCGTCTGCTCACGCCCATGCTGCTGCACGGCTCGCTCATGCACATTGCTTTCAATATGTATGCGCTGCACATCTTCGGCCCCGGGCTGGAGCAGCACTATGGGCATGGGCGGTTTTTGCTGCTCTATCTGTGCAGCGGGCTGGCGGGCAATGGCGCTTCCTTCCTCTTCTCCACCGCCAACTCGTTAGGCTCTTCCACCGCCATTTTTGGGCTGTTTGCGGCGCAGGCTGTGTTCGTCTATCGCAACCGCGCCCTGTTCGGGGCCCAGGCCAGCGCGGCCCTGCGCCAGATGGCGGTGCTGGCCGGCGTCAACTTCCTGATCGGGCTGTCGCCGGGCATCGACAATTGGGGGCACCTGGGCGGCTTTGTGGGCGGCGGTCTCCTGGCCTGGTGGCTGGGGCCGGTGTGGCGATGGCGGCGTGAGGCCTAATCCGCCTTCTCCGCCGGAATCGTGGCCTCGATTTCCATCTCATCACCCTCAGGGCCTGCCTTGCTGCCGCCGGCGCCGGGCAGATGATGCCGTCGTCGCCGTTGCAGTTCGCGCAACTGCAAATCCACCCCTGCCCCGTGGTCGAAGAGGGAGTTTCGCAATTTCTGCGCTTGCTGCAACCACTGCGTTGCTTCATCGAGTTGATTGCGTTTCAGCAACAGCGCGCCCAAATTAGCCGCGGCGGTGGCATCCAGGGGATTCAGCTTCAGACGCTTGCGCAGCCGCGTTTCCATGATCTGCTCCCGTTTACTCGGCTGCAACATCATGCCCATATCGAAAATGATGTCGGTGATCGGGCCGCTCGCCTCGCGTTCGGCGCGGTGGCGCACCTGGCAGCGGGTGCGGGGCATGACCATATCCAACTCGCGGATGATGCGGCAGAACACCCGCGCCGATTCCACCGGCTTGCCGGGGAAGATGGGGATGGCGACCCCTTTGTCGAGCACAATGTTCAGCGGCTCCTGCCCTTCGCCGATGTCCAGCCCCATGATCAAGATCGGCTGTTCGCTGCGATTGGTGATCTCGACGGCGCCATCTCTGACCGCGGCTGTCACCCAGGGCCTTTCCGCCACCTCGCCCGGATCCACCGCCAGATCCAGCCGATAGGGAAACTGCACATCCAGCACCTCGATGAAATCGGGGGAATAATTTTTGAAGATGCCCACATGCTCATGCCGCTCCCCCTCCTCCGATACTTCCAGCACCACCTTGCTGCCGATGAAGCGCTCCAGCAGGGGATCGTGGGGGCCGCCCACATGCCCGATCACGTTGCTGCCCAGCTGGCGCAACTGGGTCTCGCTGGCGTCGGTGATGTAGCGCCCGGCCGGTTTTTTGACGCGGCCGATCACCAATCCCAAGACTTCGTTGAAGGATTCGCCGGCAGTGGCCAGAAAATTGCGCAGTTTGCGGGCCAAAAATCGCGGCGGCGCCGGGTGGAAGGCGCGGGCGATGGCGATCTCTCGTTCCGCCTGTTTTTCCGGTTCCAATTCATCCGCGTAGCGATAAATAGCCTGGATCCCGGCGTATTCGCTGCCATAGAGGATGAAACTCGATTCGACATGCTGATCATCATGCACCGCCTGGCGATAGTGCAGTTCCAGTCCGGTGGGCGTCACATCCAGCACCCCCCAGATCAAGCGGCCATCCGCCAGTTCCAGGGTGACGTGATAGCCCTCGAAACTGGCCAGGCAAGGGTCGCGGCGCCGCGAGCGCAGCCAGGCCCCAACCAACCCGACAAGAAATACCAGCAGAATGGTGAAGAGAAAGGAAAGATCGAACATAGGGATCGTCGTTTATCGGATGCGGCCGCAGGTCTCGCCAGGGATGATGGGGGGGAAGGGGGGCGGGACGTAAAGCGGATCAGAGGCGGGACTATACACCCGCGCCCCCGGTGGCGTCAAGAGCCGCTGTTGCTAAAAATGGATGAATGATTCATAATTAATGAGTAAGAAGATGCGTATTCTATTCATTGCCCCCTTTGGAACATGTCATAAACAGACGGTGCTGCGGCGCATGCTGCCGCTGGCGCAGGGATTGGCTGCTCGCGGGCATCAGGTGGAGGCGCTGATCCCGGCCTGGGACTGCCCGGCAGAGGCGGGGCGGGTGATGGTGCAGGCCGGGGTAACGGTGCGCTGGCCCAAGCGGGGGCCGACTTTGCATCCTCTCTCCGATCTTTTCTTGCTGTGGCGGGCGCAGCGGGCGGCCAGGGCCTTTCGCCCGCAGTTGGTGCATGCGTTCAAGACTTTCGGTTACAGCGGCGCGCTGACGCAGTGGTTCCAGCGCCAGGGCGGGGTCGTGACTGTCGTGGATGTCGATGATCTGGAAACGGTGGCAGGGTGGGGCCGCGGCCGCCCTCTGCTCATGCGGCTGGCTGGCGGCGCGCAGGAGGCGCAGACGGTGCGCCGCGCCCAGGGCGTGACC
>JABWBG010000371.1 GCA_013360575.1 Caldilineales bacterium | reverse complement strand
AGATCAAAGCCCAACCGGACCATCGCCGCCGGCGCGTCCACGACGATGGCCTTGTCGCGCTCGCCGGCGCGGGTGATGAGGAGGTCGAAGTTGCGGTAGTCGGTGATGGTCATAGACAACTGCCCTCGCTGCAAGATAGGGTAGTCAAATTTACACTGCCTGGCTGCCCAGTCCAAGCTCGCACGTTTGCCAGAAGGACTGCAGCGTATCGTAGGCTTCAGTCAGGGTCCGGGCGCTCAGCCCGAGGTCTTTGGCCAACGCGTCATAAGCCGAAGACCAGGATAGAGGGGGCGGCGGCAGTGACGCCGGCGTTGGATGTGTATCCCGGACTGCAAAAGTAATCGCGACTGCCGATCTGAGATCACTCAAAGGCGACCTGTCGCTGCAGCCGCTGCAAATCCACGCCCCGTACCTGAGCCGTCTGGCGTAGCCGGGTTTCAAGTGCAACGCGGAAAGCCTGCGGCGTCTTGTATGGCCCAATCATGGCGACGGCTCTTGGGTCCGCGCAGCCGCCAGCGCCTGGTCGAGACGGGCGCGCGCTGCAGGCGAACAGGTAACTGTGGCCAGCGCGGGCCGCCGCACCAGGCCGTGCTGCAAGGCATCGCGAGCAGCCCGGTCGAGATGCTCCTGGCTGAGGGCGCTCTCGGCTGCGTCCACGAGCGTGCGTAGTGGCGTTGTCACCTTGAATCCGATGCGCTGCTCGCTGTCCGTGGGCGCGAGATTGGCCCGGTGCAGCACGCAGCCCGCTGGCGTCGATTTGCGAAATCCGGGCGGCACGGTCAGATGCACCACAGCCGGCATGACATCGCTCAGGTCGTGGACAGTGAGCGCGGTCTCGTGGGAGATCACAGCCTGGGGAACCCCCTGCTGATTGCGGCTCCACAGCGACCAGCGAATCAGGTCTTCGCGCTCGCCGGGCGGGTAGTCACGCAGACGGAAGACGCCGCGCGCGACCTGTTCCCAAGCCCCGCTCTGCCGGTGAAAATACTGCTGGCTGTAGGCGTAGCCGACCTGCAGCGCCTGCTGCGCGGTGAAATAGCCGCCCTGGGAGTCGGCGATCTCGTAAAGCAACCGTCGGTTGGAGTGAGAATCCTGCGGCATGACACAAAAACCTTATAGTGACTATAAGTATTTTACGCACAGGGTGCATTCATGTCAACATGCGAGCCGACATCCAGGCGCAGAGGGCGGATCGAACGGTATGCTCTCCCCCGCCGGCGCGTCCACGATGATGGCCTTGGTGCGCGCGCCCGCGTGTGGTGGGGTTTCAAGCGCCTGTGTTCCCGCCTAGAACGGGATGTCCTCGTCCAGCCAGGCTCGCTTCTGTCGGATGTCGCGCGCCAGATCGGGGTCATCGGCGCCGACGAAGGGCAGCGCCTGGGCTTCAGCCTTGCGCTCTGCCAGACTGGCTTCCATGCGCTCCTCTTCGATGCGCCAGCGCTCGTCAGAGCCTTCAGGATCGTACTCATCCAGCAGGCTGAAGTCGGGCGCCAGACCGAACGACCAGCCGTGATCGTGGTCAGGATCGGTCGCCAAGCCCGCCTCGGCATCAGCCCGCATGGCCGCGCAGACGGGGCAGTCGTCCTCGAATAGGTCGCCCAGTCTATCGGCTGGGATGGTGTTGGCGATGCCCAACTCCTCATTGCGAATCACCCGTTGCGGCGTCAGGCCGTAGAGGTCGTCCTGGGGGGCGAAGAACCAGGCGCGGATCACTTCATCCAGCGCCGCGCGCTCCGATTCGACGCTGACGCCCTTCAACTGGGCCAATTGCTGCGCGCAGAGATCGCGCAGGTGCTGAACCAAATCGCCGTAAAGCGCTGCTTCTGCAATGGACATGCTTGCCTCCTATTGTCCTTTCGCTAACGCACCGATGCCTGTTCGATAAAGGCCTGCCATAGGAAAGTGCCTCACCTGATTTTGGAGCGGGTGACCACCGCCGCACCGGCGTCGCGCTGGCCCGGTTGGATGCGCAGCTCGAAGGTTTCGTAGTGCATGGCGATCCTGTGTCGTGGAATCAGGGCGTAGATGCTCCGGCGCTCACCGAGAAAAATCTCGTGTGTGCCGGGGACACGCGGCAAGTCTCTCCTGCGGGGGGGGTGTATTATAGCGGGTTCGCCCGGAAGCGTCCAGGTGAGTTGCCAGGCCCGTCTGGGGTCATCGGCCCGGCGCAAGCTGCCCGCCATCGCCCAGGAGCTGCAGGCGGGGGCGGTGCAGGGGCAACAGCCGGCCGGCGGCGAAGTCGGCGGCGGCCAGGGCTTC
>JABWBG010000370.1 GCA_013360575.1 Caldilineales bacterium | reverse complement strand
CCTCTGCCTGGCCGCCGGGCCTGCCGGTGCGCAGCCAGCAGCGCCTGCGCATCCCCGCGGCCTTGCCCGCGGGCGACTATCGCCTGATCGCCGGGCTGTTTGCCGGCGATGGCACGCGGCTGCGCTGGGGGCGCGGCGATTTCATCGAGCTGGGCCGGGTGCAGGTGCTGGCCCGCGATCACGATTTCACGCCGCCGGCGCCGCAACACCCCCTGGAACTGACGTTGGCCGGCGGCCACCGGTTGGCCGGCTATGATCTCGTCGCCGGCAACAGCCCCGGCAGCCCGATCAACCTCACCCTTCACTGGCAGCCCGCAGGCCCCACCGACCCCCGCTACAGCGTGTTCGTGCACCTGCTGGACGAGAGGGACGCCATCCGCGACCAAAGCGACGCGCAGCCGGCGGACGGCGCCCACCCCACCACCTCCTGGCTGGCGGGCGAAAGTGTGACCGACAGCCACACCCTTGCCCTGCCCCGCGACCTCAGCGCCGGCCCCTTCCGCCTGGCCCTGGGCCTGTACAACCCGATCACGGGCGAGCGCCTGCCTTTCATCGCCGCGGACGGCGCGGTCATCGCCGATCACCTGGTGCTGCTGTTGGGGGAGTAGGGATCAGGGCTGCTCTCGGCCCCAAAGCTGCGCCAGCAGCCCGGCCAACTGGGCGAAGGCCAACGCATCCCAGGGCGCGTCCTCCGGCCCAAACCAGCGCGCATCCGAGACATCATCGCCGGGGCGGAGTTCGCCCCCGCGGGCATAGGCCTCGAAGAGGAAAAAGGGGCCTGATTTGCGCGCATCCGCGTTGGGGAAGAGGTCGATGACGCGGCCGATCTCGGCCTGGATGCCGGTTTCTTCGGCGATCTCCCGTTGCAAGGCCTCGCGCGGCTGCTCGTCATGCTCGACAAAGCCGGAGGGGACGGCCCAGAAGCCGATGCGCGGGATCACGGCCCGGCGGATGAGGAGGACGCGGCCGGCCTCGTCCTGCACCAACGCGCCCACGGCCAGTTTGGGATCCTGAAAGTGCACCCAGCCACAGGCCGGGCAGACGGGGCGTTCACGGCCAAACGCGTGGCGTCGCGTCAACGGCTGCGCGCACATCGGGCAAAAGTGGTAGGAGGACATGGGCCGGGGATGGGGGTGGGCGTGATTCAGAATGCGGCAACGGCCTGGCGCACGGCGCGCAGGTTGCGCAGGGGCGCGTTGACCGGCGTGACGCAGCCGGTGCCGAGGATGAAGCCGCGGCCCTCGGTCTGGGCGATGGCGTCCGCGGCCTCGGCCTGCACCTGCTGCGGCGAGCCGCGCAGCATCGTCTCCCATTGGCGTAGGCCCCCTACCAGCGCGGTGGCAACCTGGCCGCGCGCCTGCGCCAGCGTGGGCGGCGACTCGCGGTCATGCCAATTGATCGCCTGCACCGGATAGGCCGCGGCCAGATCGAAATAAGCATCCTGGCCGTGCAGATGCAGGAGATTGAACCAGTACAGGTCAGTGGCCGCGGCCAAAATCTGCCGGTCATACGGTTCCACCAGGCGCTGGTATTCCTGGCGGGTGAGGTGGTGGGGTGTGCAAAGCTGCACGGCAAAGAAGATGCCGCTGACGCCGGTGGGCTGCATCGCCTGCAAAAAGCGCAGGGTGGTCTCGGTGATGACGGCAAGGGCGTGCTGCACGCCCTCTGGGTGGATGCGCATCTCGGCCAGCACGCGATCGCCGCCGGCCAGATATTTCAGTTGCGAGCTGGGGCTGAAGATGGTCTGGATGAAGGGCGTGTCAGGGTCGAGCGAGCGCCCGATCAGGCTGAGGGCGCGGATTTGCTCGCCCAGCCGCCCGGCCAACGGGTCTTGCGGGCGCAGCGCCAGCCAATCCTCCGGCCCGCGCACGGGGTGGGCGGTGTAGAGGCGGTTGCCCTCCTGGTTGCCCTGCCACAGCGATTGTGCGCCCCAGCCCTCCACACAAAAGTTGGAATCGGGGCTGACCTTGACAAAATCCCAATCGAATTGCTGCTGCCAATCGAGGGTGGAGCGGGCGAGTTCGGTCGCGTCCTGGTCGTCGCCGGGCCAATGCCGCCACAGGGCCACGCCGGGGCGGTCGGCCTGCTCCCCGGCGATGTGGCGTTCCAGGCGCTGGCGTTTGCTGAGGGTCATGAGAGGTTCTCCTGATGGTGAGGGGGGGGCGGCGGCAGGTCAAGCGGTCGGAGCGCTGCGAGGCGGCAGGTCAAGCGGTCGGAGCGCTGCGAGGCGGCAGGTCAAGCGGTCGGAGCGCTGCGAGGCGGC
>JABWBG010000369.1 GCA_013360575.1 Caldilineales bacterium | reverse complement strand
CGGCCCGCACCCTGCGCTTCTACCTGTTCGGACTGGTGTTTGCCAGCATCGATTGGCCGCTGAATTTCGCCTATTATGCGCGCAACGACAGCCGCACCCCGGCTGCGGTCGGCATCCTCTCGGTGTTCGTCTATCTGGGAGTGGCGCTGCCCCTGCTGCCCCGGCTCAGCTTTCTGGGGCTGGCCCTGGCCGATGGCGCCAAGCATGCCGGGCACGCGGCAATGACGATCTTCCTGATCTACCGCTGGGGGGGTCGGCTGGGGCAGGGCGTGCTGCGCACCGCCGGGCAGACGCTGATCGCCGCGGGCGTGATGGCCGTGGGGGTGTGGGCGCTGGCGCAATGGCTGCTGGCCCTGTTGGGCGTAGCGGGCTTGGGGCCGCGGTTGGCGGTGGTGTTGGGGCCGGCCGGCGCCGGCGCGGCCATCTACTACCTGCTGTTGCGCCTGCTGCGCCTGCCAGAGGCGGCGCTGGTGGATAGGGCAATTGCGCGGATCGCGGCGCGGCGCAGGGCAGGCTGACGCGATTGCATTCATGGATCAGAGACGGTATGATGGCAGCATGAAAGAGAGACATCCCCTGGCCGAGATGCTTTTGCCAGGTTTAGAGGCCCCTACCGCGCCGCAGATTGTGAATGTGGCTTCCGTTCCCCAACGCAGCCCCTTTCGCTATCCTGGCGGCAAGACCTGGCTCATCCCGCGCATCCGGGACTGGCTTGTCTCCCTGCCTAAACGCCCGGCGCTGTTTGTGGAGCCCTTCGCCGGCGGCGGCATCGTGGCCCTGACCGTCGCCATGGAGCAATTGGCCGGGGAAGTGCTGATGGTAGAGTTGGACAGCCGGGTTGCAGCCGTCTGGCGCACCATCATCACAGGAGACGCCGAATGGTTGGCAGAGAAGATCGAAACATTCGTATTCACACCCGATTCGGTGCTGGATCTGCTGAACACCAAGCCCTTGACAGATCGCGAACTGGCGTTCCAAACCATCCTGCGCAACCGGGTCAGTCACGGCGGCATCATGGCGCCGGGAGCGGGCATCATAAAAACAGGCGAGTCCGGCAAAGGGCTGGGCTCACGCTGGTATCCCCAGACGCTGAGCCGGCGCATTCGCCGCATTGCTCACATCCGAGACCGTATCCGCTTTATCGAAGGGGATGGTCTGGAAATTATGCAGCAAGAACATGCGCGTTCAGATGCTGTGTTTTTTATCGATCCACCCTATTCTGCCCCAGGAAAACGCGCAGGAAGCAGACTTTACACACATTTTCAAGTTGATCACAGAAAGTTATTCGACCAAGCAGCACGCTTGAAAGGTGATTTCTTGATGACTTATGATAACACCGCAAGCATCAGACGATTAGCAGAGGAATTTGCTTTTGATTTACAAGCGATTGCCATGAAAAATACGCATCACGCTGAAATGACAGAATTGCTGATCGGCAAAGATCTGCGCTGGGCCAGGGAAACGCCCCTGCAAGCCCGCGCCTACCAGGCCGTGGCGGCCTGATCTTCTTTCTTCCCCTCCCCTACCCATCTGGAGAATCATTCACATGTCCAACCAACCCATCGGTACCGTTTCGGCGGCGGTGGCCAATGTGCGCAACGGCCCCGGCACCCATTTCGATGTCATTGCCCAGGTCAAACAGGGCGCCATGCTCACCCTCGTCGGCCAGAGCGGGGATGGCGCCTGGCTGCAAGTGTGCTGCGTGGCGGGGCAGGTGGGCTGGCTGTGGGCCGAGCTGCTGGTGATCGAAGGCTCGACTCGCGCCTTGCCCCAGGTGCAGGCCCCGCCCGCAGCCCTGGCCTCGCCCCCGCGCCGCCAACCACGGCGATGTGCAGGGGTGGCGGATCGATCCGCTTCAAGAACGGGCCGAGGCTGTTGGCGACCAGGGCACGGGTCAGCCGCAGCCGGGTCACTTCCTGCCCCTTGACGCCGTGGGAGAGCGCATGCTGTTCCAGCCAGCCGTAATCCTCCGCCAGGTTCTGAATCACCTCGTTGTAGAGGTTGCGCGGGGGATCACGGTCGGCGGCAGGGCGGGCCGGCTTGTCAAGCGTGGCGCTCATCGTGCGTCCGATCTAAACGAAAAGGGTCCAGGTTCAGGCTGGTCGGTTGGCCCAACAACAGTTCCTTCATCAGAATGCCGGTTATCGCCGAGAGTTGCAAGCCCGATCGGAAGTGTCCCGTGGCGGCAAACAGGTTTTCCGTGCCGGGAACGCGGCCCAGGAGCGGCTTGCCGTCCGGGCTGCCGGGCCGCAGGCCGGACCAGGTGCGTTCGATGAC
>JABWBG010000368.1 GCA_013360575.1 Caldilineales bacterium | reverse complement strand
TGTGGAGCCTGCCCTGATCCAACCCACATTTTTGGTCGATTATCCCCTCGATGTCTCGCCCCTGGCCAAGAAGAAGCCGGGACATCCCGGCATGGTGGAGCGCTTCGAGGGCTTTGCCGCGGGCATGGAGATCTGTAACGCCTTCAGCGAGTTGAACGATCCGCTGGATCAATTGCAGCGTTTTCTGGATCAGGGCCGGGAGATGGCGGCCGGAGACAAGGAGGCGCACCCGGTGGATGAGGACTATGTCACCGCCCTGATGTACGGCATGCCGCCGGCGGGGGGCTTTGGCATGGGCATCGACCGCCTGATCATGCTTTTCACCAATCGGGACAACATCCGCGAAGTCATCCTCTTCCCCCACTTGCGGGCGGGAGAGTAGTGTTCAGTGTTCAGTGTTCAGTATTCAGTGTTCAGTGTTCATTCGGCGGCTCGTCCGTGAATGAATTCACGGCCTGGCATGGGAAACCTGCTGAAGCAGGTTGTTATGGCATGATAGCGCCATAAACAACCCGTTTTAACGGGTTTCCTTGTATCAGCCGGCGAATTCATTCGGCGGCTCGTCCTGACCACTGACCACTGACCACTGAATACTGACCACTGAATACTGACCACTGAATACTGACCACTGAATACTGACCACTGAATACCCCCCCCTGCCATGCCCCCTCTCCACGTCGCCATTGTATGGCACATGCACCAGCCTGATTATCGGCAGCCGGGGCAGGAGGAAGCCTTGCTGCCCTGGGTGCGGCTGCATGCCCTCAAAGATTACCTGCACATGGCCGAGGTGGCCGCCGCCTACCCGCAGGTGCATGTCACCTTCACCCTCGTCCCCTCCCTGGCCGAACAACTGCAAGCCTACGCCAACGGCCAGCTGCAAGATCGCCTGCAACGGCTGATCCAGCAGCCCTACTTCAGCCCAGACGACAAGCGCTACCTGCTCAACGTCGCCTTCAGCATCCAGTGGCACATCATCCGCCGCCACCCGCCCTACGCGGCCCTGCTCGACCGTCGGCCCCTCGCCCTGCTCAACCCCGACTATTTCTCCGAGCAGACCTACCGCGACCTGATCGTCTGGTTCAACCTGGCCTGGACTGATCCCACCCTGTTGGCGCAAGACCCCCTCTTGCAGCGGCTGGCGCAACAGGGCAAAGACTTCGATGACGCGTCCATCGCCGCGCTCAACGCCCGCCAATTGCAGATCATCGGCCAGGTGTTGCCCACCTACCGCCGCATGCAGGCCCAGGGGCAGATGGAGATCATCACCGTGCCCTTCTTCCACCCCATCCTGCCCCTGTTGGTGGATGGGGAGATCGGGCGGCGGCCCTCGGCGGGGCTGCTCCTGCCCACGCCCCCCTTCCGTTTCCCCGCCGACGCCGCCGGCCAGATCGCCGATGCCGTGACCCTGCACACCGGGCTGATGGGCCTCCCGCCCGCGGGCATGTGGCCCAGCGAAGGCGCGGTCTCCCCCGAAATCCTGCCCCTGGCCGCGGCCCACGGCCTGCGCTGGCTGGCCAGCGACGAGGCGATCCTGGGCCGCAGCCTCGATCACTTCTTCCGCCGCGACGCCAGCGACAGCGTGGATCGGCCCGATCTCCTCTATCGCCCCTATCGCCTGGCCACCCCCCAGGGCGATCTGGCCATGGTCTTCCGCGATCACAACCTTTCCGACCGCATCGGTTTCACCTACCAACATCTGGGCGGCGAACAGGCGGCAGAGGACATGATCGTGCGGCTGAAACGCATCCACCATCAGTTGCGCGGACAGTCCACCCCTGGCCTTGTCAGCATCATCCTCGATGGCGAAAATGCCTGGGAGCACTACGAGCACAACGGGGATACCTTCCTGCACGCGCTCTACCGCCGCTTGCAAGAGGATCCCGACCTGCAAGCGATGACCATCTCCGAGCATCTGGCCGCGCACCCACCCACCGCGCATCTGCCCGAGCTGGCCTCCGGCTCCTGGATTCGGGGGGATTTCACCACCTGGATCGGCGATGCGGAGCACACCGCGGCCTGGCAGCGGCTGCGCGACCTGCGCCAGGCCTACGAGGAATGGCTGGCGCAGGCCCCGCCCCCGGCCCAGGCCGCGGCCGTGCGGCGCTACATCTTTGCCGCCGAAGGCTCCGATTGGTTCTGGTGGTACTCGCACCGCAACAGCAGCGATCAGGACGCGCTTTTCGACCAGCTTTTTCTCGATTATCTGGCCGCGGCTTACCAGGCCATGGGCCAGACCCCGCGCCTGTTCAAGTCCGGCCGCCAGGACGAGGCGTTCTACCGCGCCATGTGGGAC
>JABWBG010000367.1 GCA_013360575.1 Caldilineales bacterium | reverse complement strand
CCGCGGCCTGGCCCGCGGCCAGATCATCGATCAGTGCGGCCTGGGGCGCGGGCAGCCCGGCCACCAGATCAAGCAGCAGCCCCGCCGCCACATCACCCAGCCGCGGCTGCACCTGGGCGAACAGGTGGGCGTAGCTGCCGGCGACTGCCGCGGTCAGGCGTCGCTCCTGGGCGATGGCGTCGTTGACGTACAACTCGATCTCTTCCATCACTTGCAACAATTGCGCCTGACTCCATGCCATCGCCATCACCTCGTCGTGCCAGCCGCGCAGACGGGCCTGCGCCTGCGGCTGTGCAGCCAGCAGCGCCGCGCTTTCCTTCAGCGCTTTGGCGGCTTTGCCGGTGATGGGGGCCGCGTCCGGCGCCGCAGCCAGCGCCGCGCCCAGCAGGCGGGCGATGCGCTGCGGCGGTTGCTGCCACTGAGCGGCGATGATCCCGACCAGGGCCTGATCATCCCAGAGGAGGCCGGGCTGCAGGACGACAGGGGCCGCGCCCGGCCCGGCAAAATAGCGGCGGTAGGTGGTGGTGAGAGCGCTTTCGATCAGCTTGCGGCTGAGCGGGCTGAGAGAGGCGACAACGCGCACAGGATCGGCTCCGGAGAGGGGAAAGGGAAGAGGAGGGAGGGGGTAAGGATACGCCAGCGGGAATGGATGCCCAAATCCTGCAGATGGCAGGCATGAAAACAGCGCTATCGCTCCTGCCCCTTTCCTGCCCTCTGCCATGGTAAAATGCCCCCATCCCCCCCGCCCGCACCCCACACCCCGCACCCCACATGATCCACCTCCTCTACACCGGCGGCACCCTGGGCATGGTGCGCGGCCAGGATGGCGCCCTCGTCCCTGCGGGCATCGATGGCCTGCTGGCAGGCGTGCCCGAACTGCGCCAGATCGCGGCCTGTGATTATTTCACCCTCGAACCCCCGCGCGATTCGGTCGATATCGGCCCCGCGGACTGGCTGGCCATGGCCCGGCACATCGGCGAACGCTACGCCGCCTACGATGGCTTCGTCATCCTTCACGGCACCGATACCATGGCCTACACCGCGGCTGCCCTCTCCTTCCTGTTGGATGGGCTGCACAAGCCGGTGATCCTCACCGGCGCCCAACTGCCGATCGGCGAGGTGCGCAACGATGCGCGCAACAATCTGATCACCGCCGTAGAACTGGCCGCGTGCGGGCATCCCCAAACCGCCGAGGTGGGCATCTTTTTCAACGACCGCCTGCTGCGCGGCAACCGCGCGGTCAAACGCTCGATCTTCGCCTTCGACGCGTTCGATTCCCCCAACTGCCCGCCCCTGGCCCGCGTCGGCGCCGGCATCCTCTTCGATCCCACCTGCCCCCTGCCGCCCCAGCCAGAGCAACTCACGGTGCATCAGGGCCTGGATACGGGCGTGGCCCTGCTCAAGCTCTTCCCCGGCCTCTCGCCCGCGCTGCTGTCCTATCTGATCGAGGGGCCGATCCGCGGGCTGGTGCTGGAGACTTTTGGCAGCGGCAATGTGCCGGCGACAGGAGGCGACTCTGACCCCGACCTGGTGGAAGTGCTGACGCGGGCGGTGGCGGAGCGGGACCTGCTGATCGTAGCCGTCAGCCAGCAGTGGCAGGGCCGCGTGCAACTCGACGCCTACGCCGCCGGCCGCCGCCTACTTGACGCCGGCGTCCTCTGCGGTCATGATATGACCAGCCACACGGCGCTGGTGAAACTGATGTTCCTGCTCGGCCAGGATCTCAGCCCCGACCAGCGCCGCCGCGGCCTGACCGCCAACCTGCACGGAGAGTTGACCCCGCCATGAAACACCTTGCCCGCGCCCCCTTCCTGCTCTACGCCCTCCTCTTCCTCTTCTCCCTGCAACTGCTGGCCGAGTTCATCGCCGCAGTCTACGCGTTTGGGCTGATGGGCACAGGCATCCCCCCGGAGATCGTGGCGGTGGCCTTTCTCTTTGCCCCACTGCTGTGGCTGCTGCGCAAACAGGGGATTTCGCCGCGGGGATTGTGGCTGCTGGCCGCGCTCTTCCTGCTCTGCCGCCTGGCCCTGCCCCTGCTCGACACGCGCGGGCGCATGCTGATCGGGGGGGTGGGCGTGGCTGCGTTTCTCCTCTTCCTGCCGGCATGGCTGCACCATCTCGCCGCGGGCGGGCGGGGGGATGCGCACAGCCGGGCGGCGGTGGATTTGGGCAGCGGGCTGATCCTGGCCGCGGCCTTTTCCGCCTTGCTGCGCGGCCTGGGATCGGGCAGCGATCTCTCCCTCGGCGGGGCCGGGCAGATCATCGCCTGGCCTCTGGCTGCGCTGCTGCTGCTGCCCGGCC
>JABWBG010000366.1 GCA_013360575.1 Caldilineales bacterium | reverse complement strand
CGGCCCACTCGGCCAGCAGGTGGTGCAGGGGCGCGGTGGTCTCCAGCAGCAGCCGGGCAGGCAAGCGCAACGATAGGCGGTCGAGCCAGTGGGCGGGGGGGGGGGTAGGTGTCAAGTGTCGGGTGTCAGGTGTCAAGTGGCAGGGGGCGTGCGGGGGGGCTGCGGTTGCCGCGGGGGGCGGGTCTGCGTTACAATCGGGATATGAGCGGCAGCAATCCTTTCAGCGGCAAACGGATTCTGGTGGTCGATGACGAACCCCGGATGATTAAATTTGTGCAGGTCAATCTGGAACTGGATGGGTTCGAGGTGATCGCCGCGGGCAATGGCCTGCAAGCGCTGGACAGGGTGCGCACAAAATTGCCTGATCTGGTGGTGATGGATGTGATGATGCCGGAAATGGATGGGTTCGAGGCGCTGAAACAGCTACGACAGGTCTCGGATGTGCCGGTGATTATGCTGACGGTGAAGGATGAGGAGGATGACAAACATCAGGCCTTCAGCGCCGGCGCCGATGATTATCTGACCAAACCCTTCAGCCCGCGGGAGTTGAGCGATCGCATCAAAGCTGTGCTGCGCCGGGTGAGCAGCGGCAGCGTCATCCCCGATGCCGAGGTGCTGACGGTGGATGAGCGCCTGCAGATCGACTTCGCCACCCACGAGGTCATCGTGGAGGGGGAGCGCCTGAGCCTGCGCCCGACCGAGTGGCGGCTGCTTTATCATCTGGTGCAGAACGCCAATTGGGTGATGACCTCGGAGGCGCTGTTGCAGAAGGTGTGGGGGGTGGAATACAAGGAAGATGTGCAATTGTTGCGGCTGTACATCGCCTATCTGCGCAGTAAGATCGAGGAAGACACGCGTAAGCCGCGCTATATCGTGACAGAGTGGTCGGTGGGCTATCGCTTTGTCATGCCCTCGGACTGAAGCGCGGCGGGGTGCAACTGGCCATCCTGCACGTGTAATTTGAGGGCGGCGGCGAGCAGATCGTGATCGAAATGGCGCCAATCGGTGGTGGTGACGATGGCCTGGGGCACGATGTGCAGGGCGTCGAGCAGCATGGCCCGGCGGTTGGCGTCCAGTTCGGACATGACATCATCGAGTAGCAGCAGGGGGGTGACGCCGCCCGCGGTGGTCATGATGTCGAGTTCGGCCATTTTGCTGGCCAGGGCCGCGGTGCGCTGCTGCCCGCGCGAGCCGAAGTTGCGCAGGTTGCGGTCGCCGAGGAAGAAGCCGATGTCGTCGCGGTGGGGGCCGTGCAGGGTGAGGCCGGCGGCGATGTCGCGGCTGCGTCCGCTGTGCAATTGGGCGGCGAAGATGGCGCGCACGCCCTCGGGCGCGAGGGTGGCGTAGCTGACGCCGGTTTCGCTGGCCGCGCCATTGCTGCGGCCCGAGGGCGGCTGGCCCGGATCGAAACTGGGCAGATAGCGGATGTGCAGGCGCTCGGCCCCGCCGCTGAGATCGAGATGGCGCAGGCTGGCCTCGGCAGAAAGGGCGTTGACCAGCCATTGGCGGCGGGCGATGACCAGGGCGCCGGTCTCGCTCAGCTTCTCATCCCAGAAACGGAGCTGCTGCGCGGCTTGCCGCTCTCGCTCGCGCAGGCCGCGCAGCAGGGCGTTGCGCTGGCTGAGCGCTTTGTTGTATTCGGACAGGGCCCGGCAGTAAGCAGGATCGAGCTGGCAGAGGGAGAGATCGAGATAGCGGCGGCGCTGGCCCGGCGGCCCCGCCACCAGATCCACATCTTCGGGCCGGAAGAGCACCACCAGCAGGATGCCCACCATATCCAGGGCGCGGCGATTGATGCTGTTGACGCGCGCCTGCTTGCGGAAGGTATCGCCGTTGCTGCCCGGCAGCAGGGTGATGTCGAGCTGTTCCAGACGGTCGCCCCGCTGCACTTCCGCGGCCAGACGGGTGTAGGGGTAGGGGTCTTCGCGCGCCAGCCAGTTGATCAACTCGGTATCCGCGGCCGTGCGCGGGGAGCGGGTGGTGGCCAGAAAGGCGATCGCCTCCAGCAAGTTGCTTTTGCCCTGGGCGTTTTGGCCCTGGACGAGCGTCAGCCCCGCGGGCAGGGAGAGTTCCAGCCGCACATAATTGCGATAGTTGACGAGGGAAAGATGGCGCAGATGCATGGGCAGGGGGCATTATAGCACATTCCGCGCGGCCCCGCGGATTTGCCCCCGGCTGCCGCGTCTCGCATAATGGCGGGCATGACCGATACCTTTTCCCCCACGCATCTCCTGTTGATTCGCCACGGCGAGACCGACGCCAACCGCAACGGCGTCTGGCAAGGCGCCACCGACAGCCATTTGAACGC
>JABWBG010000092.1 GCA_013360575.1 Caldilineales bacterium | reverse complement strand
GGAGAGGGCGTCGGTGCCGTCGCAAGCGCCGTCGCTGCCCAGGCTCATGTTGATGATGTCCACGCCCTGATCGACCGCCCATTCCAGCCCGGAGATGACGCCGCTCATGCGCCCGCCCCCGCGGTCATCCAGCACTTTGGCAATGTAAAGGTCGGCGGCGGGAGCCACCCCGCGGTAGCGGCCGGCGCTGGCCGCGCCCGACCCGGCGATGATGCCGGCCACATGCGTGCCGTGGCCGTTGCCATCCTGGGCATTGCCCTTGCCGGTGAAGTCCGCCGAGCTGCGGACGCGATCCTTGACATCCGCATGATTGAGATCGCAGCCGGTGTCGAGCACGCCGACTTTGATGCCGGCGCCCTGGCCGCTGCCGGCCCACACTCGCGGGGCCTGGATCAGGGGCACAGACACGTCGAGCATGGTGTGAACGGGCAGATCGTACCAAATACGCTCGATTTGGGGGTCATCGGCCAGGGTGCGGATGTTGGCCGCGGTGCCCTCCGCCGGCACGGCCGGCAGGATTTGGTAGGCCGCGGCCATGGGCAGGTTGGCGATCTGCTGTTGGGATGTGGGGATGCCCGGCTCGCGGCGAAAGCGCACGATGACCGGCACCTGGGCTGTGGGATCGACGGTATCGAGCACGCGTCGCAGGTCGGGATGGATTTTTTGTTCGCCCATTGTGGCGCCACCTCAGCGCATGGTATGGATAGGTTGATCAGCTTCGATGCGTGTGACCCACGCTGCAGCGGCCAGCTTTAGCAGATTCTGCCCTGTCCCCTCCACGGCCAGCCCGCGGATCAGGCGCAGGCGGCGGGTGAGGGTCAGCCCGGCCGCGGCCAGTTGCGCGTCCACATCCTCCGGCGCCTCCTCGTACCGCAAGATGGCGCTGAAGGTTGTATCCGGCTGTGCGGCCAGCGCGGCGTGGAACTCGGGGGAAAGGGTGCCGGCAGCAGAACGTGGCATGTGGGCCTCTGCAATCAGGCGCCGCAGACGGGCGACGCAGTTTTATCTTACTGCAAGGGGAGGGGGCTGTCAATCGGTTTGGCGGGCAGGGGGGCAGGTGTCAGGTGTCGGGTGTCAGGTGTCGAGGGATTTGCAGCTTGCGGCGGGCGGCGCGCCTACGCGGGCACGAAGTAGACGTCGGTGGGGCGCAGTTTGGCATTGCGCACGAACGCCGCCTTGACGCGCATACCGATCCAGGCAAGGGAGGCCTGCTCCGGGTTCAGGCCCAGCAGCCGGGTGAGGAACAGGGTGTCGGCGCCGTCGAATTCGATCAGGGCAAGGATGAAGGGGCATTCGGGCAGGAATGCTTCGGAGCCGAAATGGCAGACGGTGAAGGCATGCACCCGGCCCTCCTGCGGCAGCTCCACCCACTCGGTAGGCTCGCCGTCGTACATACCATGCCCGCGCGGGGTGGCATAGGTGTAGCCGCCTGTGCGCTCGCGGTTGCCCAGCAACACCTTGTTCGTCAGCCCGGCAAACCAGGGCGAATCCTGGCCGTAGCTGTGCAGGTAAGTGATGTGGTAGTCCTGCTCGATGCGCAGCGGCTGCATGGCGCGCAGCCAGGCCAGGGCCTCCGGCGTCAATTCGGCAGGAAAGGGCAGCCCATGCACAATCGTCCCGCCCAACGATTCTTCAGGTTTGATAGATTTCGTAGTCATGGTATTTTTTCCGTTATTGGGTATTGGATATTGGATATTGGATATTGGATATTGGATATTGGATATTTGCTATTGGTTATTCATAACTCGTAATTCTAACTACTGAGCACTGATTACTGAATACTGATTACTGAATACTGATTACTGAATACTGAACACTGATTACCGACTATTCCCGTTCCAAAATCGTCACAGTCACATACGTTCCGGTGCCGGCGTGGGAGTGCGTGGCCCCGCGGCGGGCGTTTTGCACCTGCAAGGTGGGGTCGCCGAAGTGAGCGGCAATGGCGCCCTGCAATTGCCAGATGCCGAACACGTTCTGCATCAGGCCGGTGGCGCCCACGGGATGGCCGCAAGCAATCAAGCCGCCGGAGGGGTTGACCGGGCAGAGAGGGGCTTCGGGCAGATCGAGGCCGTAAGCGATGCCGGGCATGAAAGCCTTGCCGGAAGCGGCGAAAGGCCCGCCCTCGCCGTAACGGCAGAGGCCCATGTCTTCATACGTCTGCACCTCAGAACTGGTGTAGGCGTCGTGTAGCTCCACGAAATCCAATTCGGCCAGTGGGTCGCTGATCCCGGCCTGTTTATAGGCCATGTTGCCGGCGGTGCGGCCGGCCCGGAAGCTGTGTACGCCGGGATAGCGGCAGCCGTGATCCCACAGGCGGCGGTAATAGGCCCGCGTCTCGTCCGAGGCCTTCTCGCCGGGCGTGGCGTAGTGGCGCATGAACGAGTCGTAATCTTCGTGCGGGCGGTCGGACATGCGCATGGCGTCGGTGCCGCGGCCAATGCCGGCGACCTTGACCAGCGGGCGGGGGATGCGGGCGCCGGCCTGCTCCAGCTTGCGTAGGCCCGCTTCCGAGGCCAGGATGGCGACCGCGGCCCCATCGGACATCACACAGATATCCAGCCGGGTCAGAGGCCAGGCCACCATCGGCGCGTCCCGCACATCCTGCAAGCTGATGCGCTGGCGTTTCTGAGCGTAGGGATTGTGGTAAGCGTTGCGATAGTTCTTGACCGAGACATGGGCCAACTGCTCGACCGTGGTGCCGAACTCCCGCATGTGCCGGGTCACCATCATGGCGTAGTAGCCGGAATAGAAGCCGCCGACGGGGTAATCGAAGCTCACATCCGAGGCCAGGGCGATGAATTCATTGCCCTTCCATGTCTCCACGTGGCTCATGCTCTCGAAGCCGTAGGCCAGACAGATGTCCATGTGCCCGCTGGCCACGCTTTTCCAGGCTTCCTGAAAGCAGAGTCCGCCGGTGGCCCCGCCCCCCTCCACCCGGTGACTCGGTTTGGGGCACAGGCCCAGATAATCCTGCACCATGATCCCGGCCATCAACTGCCGGGTGAAATGGTCGCTGAAATAGCTGGCGACCGAGCCGTCGACCTGCTCGACGAACGCAGGGTGCTCCAGGCCGATGTCGGCGAGGGCGTCGTCGTAGGCCTCTTTGACCACCGCCTGGAAAGTCTTGTCGGGCCGGGCCTTGGTGAACTTACTCACCCCCCCGGCCACTGCATACACAGGGCGCATAGTGAACCTCCTTGTTCATAGCGTTATGAAATTAATGATTATAGGCAACTACTTTGCCTTAGTGACATATTGTGCAAATTTTACGGACGCTGCAAACAATTTATCTTAGCAGCACTTTTAATGAATTCACGTTTGAGTGTGCCAATCAGCGTTGGGGGATTGCATGGTGAATTGTTACTCGATTACGCATGATTACTGACCACTGATTACTGACCACTGATTACTGATTACTGACCACGCGGGATAGGAGCTGTTGCGCTGCCTTCACCATCGGCGCTTCCACCACCTTGCCGTCGAGGGTGAAGACGCCGGCCCCGCAAGCCTGATGCGCCTCATAGGCCGCGACCAACTGCGCGGCCGCGGCCATTTGGGCCGGGGTGGGGGAAAAAGCGGCCTGGATCAGCGCGGCCTGGGTGGGGTGGATCGCCATCTTGCCCCGATAGCCCAGCTCCAGCGCCTCCTGACACTCCGCTTGCAGCCGCGCCTGATCGTGCAGATCCACGAAGATCTGATCGATGGCCTGCAAGCCAAAAGCGGCGGCGACGATCGCCACTTTGCTGCGGGCGTAGAGCACTTCGCGGTTCGAGGGCGTGCGCACGCCGCCGATGTCGCCGATCAAGTCTTCCGCCCCGAAGAGCAGGGCATCGAGCCGGGGGCTGGCCTGGGCGATCTCGTGCACGTTCACCACGCCGCGCGCGGTCTCGATCAGGGCGAGGATGCGGATGCCCTGTGACGGCCAGCCAAAACGCGCCTCGAAATGGTCGAGTTGTGCTGCCAGCCAGAGCAGATGCGCCGGGGTTTCGACCTTTGGCAGCACGTAGGCGTCGGGCCGGGCGGCGATGGTGGCTTGCAGATCCGCCTCGGCCAGGTCTGATGGGGCCGGGTTCAGGCGCACGGCCCGCTCGCTGCCCCCAAAATCAAGGGCCTGCAGGGCCTGCGCGGTGGCGGCCCGCGCCGCCTGCTTCTGGCTCCAGGCCACGCCATCTTCGAGATCCATGACGATGCTATCGATGCCCAGGGCGGCGGCTTTGTGGATTTTGCGTTCGCTGTCGCCAGGCATGAACAGCAATGCGCGTCTGATTCGCATGTCATGATCCTTTTTGGGGGCGTGGGGCGTAAAACGTAAAACGTGGGGCGTGGGGCGTGGGGTTTAGGCGGGTTTGCGCAGGAAAAGGACGGTGCGCGTGAATTCGATCACGATCACGCCCTGTTGATTGCGGCCCACGTGCTTGAGCTTGACAATACCGGCGTCGGGCCGGGAACGGGAGGCGCGCTTCTCCAGCACCTCGCTCTCCACGTACAGGGTGTCGCCGTGGAAGAGGGGGTGCGGATGCATGACCGACTCGTAGCCGAGATTGGCCACAATCGTGCCCGCGGTCAACTCCGGCACGGTCATGCCCACGGCCAGGCCGAGGGTGAAGATACCGTTGACGATGCGCCGCCCGAACTCCGTCTGGGCCGCGAACGCCTCGTCGATGTGCAGCGGCTGCGTGTTCAGCGTCAGGCTGCAAAAGAGGACATTGTCCATCTCGGTGAGGGTGCGGCCCAGGCTGTGCTGGATGCGCTGGCCCACTTCCAGGTCTTCGTAATATTTTCCAGGCATGGCGGCTGTTTGGCAGTGAGATCGGAAGCTCGCAACTTGTACCGGCGGCTGTGATTGGGCTAGACTCGGTGTGTGCTGCCTTTCACCACCCCATTGTACCAAAAATGGAGTCTTCGCTACCAATGAACAATTTAGCTGTGGGCGATATGGCCCCCGATTTTACGGCCCGCACCGACAGCGGCGCCGAGACCACGCTCTCCGCTTACCGCGGTCGCCGCGTGGTGCTCTATTTCTATCCCAAAGACGATACCAGCGGCTGCACCAAGCAGGCCTGCGGCTTCCGCGACGCCTATGAGACGGTGACCGCGGCCAATGCTGTGGTGCTGGGCGTCAGTCCCGATGGCGTCACCTCGCACAAAAAATTCAAAGACAAGTTCGGCCTGCCTTTCCCCCTGCTGGTGGACGAAGATCACAGCATCGCCGCGGCCTACGGCGTGTGGGGCGAAAAGTCGATGTATGGCAAGAAGTATTGGGGCGTCATCCGCAGCCATTTTGTCATCGACGAGGCCGGCCGCCTGATCGATGTGCA
The DNA here is from genome assembly GCA_013360575.1 of Caldilineales bacterium. Lineage (GTDB taxonomy): Bacteria > Chloroflexota > Anaerolineae > J102 > J102 > JABWBG01. Next base: position 7,555 of record JABWBG010000092.1, on the reverse strand, counting down.
ATACAAGATCGGGCCTGAAGCCAGCGTGGATCAAGCGCTGCAGGCGCTGGCGTGAGGCCATCTCCCCCTCTCTCTCCCCTTTCTCGTGCAGCAACGGAGCAACTGCCCGCCCATGACTCGTGAATACATCGATGGCGCCACCGCCATCGCCCGCGGCGCCCTGCAAGCAGGGTGCAATTTCTTTGCCGGCTATCCCATCAGCCCGGCCACGCCCATCCTCTTGCACATGCTGCGCGACCTGCCCAAGGTGGGCGGGGTCGGCATCCAGGCCGAGGATGAGATCGGCGCCATCAGCATGTGCATCGGCGCGGCCATGACCGGGGCCCGCGCCCTCACCGCCACCTCCGGCCCCGGCATCTCGCTCTATTCCGAGAACATCGGCCTGGCCATCATGGGCGAGACGCCGCTGGTGATCGTGGATGTGATGCGCATGGGCCCGGCCACCGGCGGCGCCACCACCGTGGCCCAGGGCGATGTGCAATTCGTGCGCTGGGGAACCAGCGGCGGCTATCCCATCATCGCCCTCGCTCCCTCCTCTGTGGCCGAATGCTACACCCTGACGCAGCGGGCCTTTGATCTGGCCGAACGCTTCCGCACGCCGGTCTTCCTGTTGCCCGACAAGGAGTTGATCATGTCGATGGCCACGGTGGATGTGGCCGAGTATGTGGATGTGGCGGTGGGGCAGCGCCCGCTCGTGCCCGCGCCCGCGGGCAACGGCGCCGGCCCCAAAATCAACGCCGCCACCGGCCAGCCCGACCCCCGCCTGCGCCCGGAAGAGACCTATCTGCCCTATGATTTCGATCCGATCGCGGCGACGCCGCCGACCAGTCCCTTCGGCGGCCCGCACATCACCCGTTTCACCACCTCCAGCCATGATGAGCACGGCTTTTTGACCAAAGACCCGGTGAAAGTGGGCCGCTTGAACGAGCACCTGCGGCGGAAGATTGAAGACCACCGGGCGGAAATGGAATTTGGCCAGTTCGACGCCGATCCCGCCGCCGAAACGCTGTTGATCAGCTACGGCACCACCGCGCGGGCCATGCGCGAGGCGGCCGATCGCAGCCGCGCGGCCGGGCAACCGGTCAGCGGCCTCACCCTGCACACGCTCTGGCCTGTGCCCGAAAACCTGATCTTGCAAGCGGTAGCCGGCCACAGCCGCGTGGTGGTGGCCGAACTCAACCACGGCCACTACCTGCGCGAGATCGAGCTGCTGCTCTACCGTCACGCCGCCCGTCACCACCACGCCCCGCCCCAGATCAGCGGCCTGCACCGCGTCGACGGTGAATTGATCACACCAGAACAATTCCTTGCAGTTGTTAGATATTAGATATTGGATATTGGATATTCGATATTTCATGTCCAAGCGAGCAATATCTAATACCAAATATCTAATACCAAATACCTAATATCAAATATCCAATATCCAATCTATGTTACAAATGCAACTCCTCGAAACATACAAAAACGAACGTCCCGATCCTTTCTGTCCTGGCTGCGGGCACACGTTCATCCTCAATCACCTGGACGCGGCCCTGCAGAAGCTGCAACTGGATCCGAAGAAGACGGTGCTGGTCAGCGATATCGGCTGCGTGGGCCTCAGCGACCAGTATTTCATCACCAATGCCTTTCATGGCCTGCACGGGCGCAGCGTGGCCTATGCCACCGGCATCAAGCTGGCCAACCCCGATCTGCATGTGATCGTGCTCATGGGGGACGGCGGCACCGGCATCGGCGGCACGCACATCATCAACGCCGCCCGCCGCAACATCGGCGTTACGGTGCTGGTGTTCAATAATTTCAACTTCGGCATGACCGGCGGCGAACACTCGGTGACCACGCCCGCCGGCTATCGCACCGCCAGCACCCTGGCCGGCAACCTGGAAAGCCATCTCGACATCTGCGGTTCGGTGGCGGTGAATGGCGCCGGCTACGTCTACCGCGGCACCTCGTTCGACCGCGACCTGCCCGACCGCATCGCCGAAGCGATCCAATTCCCCGGCTTTGCCCTGCTCGATATCTGGGAGTTGTGCACCGCCTATTTCGTGGTCAACAACGATTTCGGGCGCAAGGAGATGCTGGGGATGGTGGATACGCTGGGCTTGCCGACCGGCCTGATCCAGCGCCGCGAGGTGCGCGAATTGGCGCAGGCGTTGCACGAACAGGGCCAGCGCCTGCGCGGCCAGCCCACCCTGCCGGTGCGCGGGGTGGATGCGCAGTTCCCGAACGCGCTCGATCGCAAATTCCATCTGGTCATCGCCGGTTCGGCCGGGGCGAAGGTGCGTTCCGCGGCCAAAGCCGCGGGCTACGCCGGTGTGCTGGCCGGCCTGTGGGCCACGCAGAGCGACGATTATCCCACGACGGTGAAATCAGGGCACAGCATCAGCGAGATCATCTTCAGCCCGGAGGAGATCCGCTACACCGGCATCGCCAAACCGGACGCGCTGGTGCTGCTTTCGGAAGATGGCTTGAAGAAAGTGGGCGGGCATCTGCGGGCGATGACGCCGGAGGATGTGTTGATCACCACGCCGGAGTTCGAGCACGTTGCCACCGCCGCCCGCAAAGTCATCCTGCGCCCGCGCGATGCCAGCGTACGCATCACCCGCACCAACCGCTCCCTCATCGTCACCGCCGCGGCGTTGCGTCTGCTCAATCTCTTCCCGGTTGCCGCGTTGGAGGAATCTGTGCGGCAGACCATGGCCCGTTTCGCCGCCGAAAACCTGCCTGTCATCGCCGCCAGCGCCGCGCTGTTGGAGAGTTGAACCCGGAGAATGCAGCAACTTTCCCTACTCCCGCACATTACCAGTGACTATCGTCACGTAGCACGCAATGAGTTTTCACATCAGGGCTTGTGCGATGATAGCGCGCGCAATGCGATTGAGAATCGATATACCGATCTTTTTCAAGAAACAGATAAATTTAATCGTCAATTAGTCAGTTTTCAGGCAAACAAAACGGAAACCTTGCACAGTTGGTTCAAATACCGTGAGGGATTTTCCGCAACACTGGTCGAACTGCTGATCGATGAACTGGGCCTTCAAGCAGGCGAAACTTTGCTTGATCCATTTGCAGGTTCTTGTACCACACTGCTGGTAGCAAAGATGTTCGGTATCAATGCCGTTGGCGTCGAGTTGCTGCCGCATTGCCATCTGGCATGGCAGGGAAAGGCCGCGGTCTTTGCTTACGATCTCGCGGAATTGCGCCATCTGCGGCGCCAGATTGAGCGTGAGGCCCTCCCCTCTGTGGCCGACAAGTTTCCTCATCTTGCCATCACCGAAACTGCTTTTGAACCGTCAACTGAACAGGACTTGATGCGCTATGTGCGCTGGTTCGAAACGCTGGCAGTAAGCGAGCCGACGCGTACACTGCTCCGCCTGTTAGTCATGAGCATTCTCGAACAAGTCAGTTATACGCGCAAGGACGGCCAATATCTACGCTGGGATCGTCGGGCGGGAAAGATGCAGGCGAACAATGCCAGGCGCATCGCCCGTGGGAACACGCCGGTGCAGGGCATTCACAAAGGCCCCCTGCCAGGTGTCAAAGAGTCGCTTCTCGAATCTCTTGACAAAATCATCTACGATATTGCCCGCCTACAAGCAGATAGACCTCCTGCCAGTCATCAAGAACTACTGCCCGGAAACGCTTTGCATCTTCTGCCCACGCTCGCAGCCGGTCAGATCGACGGCGTCATCACCTCGCCGCCGTACGCTAATCGCTACGACTACACCCGCACCTACGCCCTGGAACTGGCGTTTTTGGGTGTGGATCAGGGCATTTTTGATCTCCGCCAGAATCTACTATCCTGTACAGTGGAAAACAGGTCAAAGGAAGCGGCGTTGGCCGAATTTTATCATACGATCGGGCGAGACTCATTCTTTACTCGAGTATTGGCCGCTGTGCGAAAAAATCCTACTTTAACCGAAGTCAACATCGCCCTAAACAAGCGAAATATGCGAGGAGAAATCAACAACAGGGGCGTATTAGCGATGATTGATCAGTATTTTACAGAACTTGCCTTTGTTTTTGCGGAATTATATCGTTTGTGTCGCCCCGGAGCTAGCGTTGTTTTTGTCAATGATAACGTCCGTTACGCCGGTGAAGTCATTCCGGTAGATACGTTAAGTACGAATTTAGCCGAAACAATCGGTTTTATTCCCCACAAAATCTATGTTCTGCCGCAGCGCAAAGGCAACAGCAGCCAGCAAATGGGCCGTTATGGTCGTGAGGCCCTGCGCAAAAGTATCACGATCTGGCGCAAATCAGAGAGCTAAACATGGATACTTCGACCCAAAAACGCGTCTGGTCGATTGATCAGCTAACGAAAAGCGAGTTTTTCCATCAAAAAGCGCATGAGTGGGGCTTGCTGGAGACGGCCAATGCCATTGAATCACTGCGCGGCGAGGAATGGGTCTGGCGTTTGGGTGATTTAAACATCTCCGAGGCCGCCTGGAACAAGGTTATTCACCGCGGCATCAAGCCGATTATCGTATTTGCACATCCTTTTGTACTACAAACCATCCCGCGCGCAACCAGTTATTACCGCATGTTGGCGATGGTCTCGCAAAAGTCAATGAGCCGCGTGCATTTATCGACCAAGCGCTTTGAAGAGATCGCGTTTCCAGATGCTGCCCTGGCGCAAGCGCTAGCCCGTCATCTGAATACCATTATCAGCATTTTGGTCGAAGCGGATGAAGCCATCAATGTGCGCGAATTCGATCTGTGGCGAGGCATGGCTGCAGGTTCGCAAGCGCAAGGTTCCTGGCAGAACACAAAAGGAGCTCGGGCAGAAACAGTGGTGCAAGGTATGGTGCGCAAACGTCTGCAAGAACGTCACCTCGGCGGCGTTGCGCCTGCGGACGAACGCCATATCACCCTGCCGGATGGCCGGTTCATCGCCTTCGCCGATGAACCGGACATCGGCTTCTATTCCGGCGATCTCCCCCTCGCCGCCGTCGAAATCAAAGGGGGTATCGATACCGCGGCAGTGCTCGAACGGATTGGGGCGGCAGTCAAGAGTCTGCGGCGCATCAAGGACCTTCACCCTGCCGCCGTTACCTTGATCATCGTGCAAGAGGCATCGCTGACGCCGCAGGCAGAGCGAGACCTGAGGGCAAATCAGGAAATCGTGAATCACTGGATGACGATGGAAGAGATAGTGGTAGCCCATGAACGCCGCGAAGCCTTCTTTTCTCTATTACAAATCTAACCCGCATCGCCATGCCCGCACAGTGTGCATGGTTTGGTAAAATCGAAAGCAATGGCCCACCACTCTCTCCTCACCCAAGCCCAAGCCCTGGCGCCGGAATTGACGCGCATCCGCCGCCGCCTGCACCAGCAGCCGGAACTGGCCTTCGCCGAATATCACACCGCCGCGTTCGTCGCCCACCGCCTGCACGAACTGGGCATCCCCTGCGATACCGAAGTCGCCCGCACCGGCGTGGTCGGCTATCTGGGCAATGGCAGCGGCCCCACCATCGCCCTGCGCGCGGATATGGACGCGCTGCCCATCTTCGAGGAGAACGATGTGCCCTATCGCTCGCAACATGAGGGCGTGATGCACGCCTGCGGTCACGACGCTCACACGGCCATGCTGCTGGGCGCGGCCCAACTGCTCAAACAGCACGAAGGCGAGATCAAAGGCCGCGTCAAGCTGATCTTCCAGCCGGCAGAGGAGACGATCGACGCCGAAGGCAACAGCGGGGCCACGCTGATGCTGGCCGAGGGGGTGATCGATGATGTGGACAGTATCATCGGCGTGCACGTGGAGCCGGCCCTGCCCGCCGGTCAGATCGGGCTGCGCCCCGGCTCCATGCTGGCCGCGGCCGACCGTTTCGAGCTGGAAATCCTGGGCCAGGCCGCGCACGGGGCCTACGCGTATCAGGGCGTCGATGCCATTGTTCTCGCCGCCCAGGTGATCACCGCCGCCCAGACCCTGGTCTCGCGGCGCATCCCCGCGGTGCAGGAGGGCGTGGTCAGCTTCGGCGTCATCCAGGGCGGCATGCGCGAGAATGTGGTCTGCGACCGCGTGTTGCTGGTGGGCACGGTGCGCAGCTTTCAGCCCGAAATCCGCGACCAGTTGGAGCGGGAGCTGCAGCAGATCGCAAGCATCGCCCGCGCCATGGGGGGGGATTACCGCCTGCGCTACACCCGGGGCACGCCCTCCCTGGTCAATGACGGCCAACTCACCGGCTTTCTGTCCCGCATCGGGCGGCAGTGCCTGGGCGCCGAGGCGGTGACCGAGGCGGCAAAGAGCACCGGCGGCGAAGATTTTGCCTGGTACGGGGAACGCACGCGCAGCGCCTTCGTACGCGTGGGCGTGCGCCATCCCGACTGGCCCGCCCGCCGCCCGCTGCACACCCCCACTTTCGAGATCGACGAACGCGCCCTGCCCGTGGGCGCGGCCCTGCTGGCCGCCAGCGCCCTGCACTGGCTGGCCGAATATGACCCCAGTCATTGGCAGGGTCAGGGTTGATAGTGGATATTGGATATTTGCCCCCCGTCCCCTGACACCTGAAACCTGACACCCGATACCTGAAACTTACCCCCGCCCATGCACCCCACTTACGATTTCCGCGAACGCGTGGTCTGTGTGACCGGGGCCGGACGCGGGATTGGGTTGGCCATGACCGCTGCCTTTTCCGCCGCCGGCGCCGCGGTCTGCGTCAACGACATCGATGCTGACAGCGCCGATCAGGTTGCGGCGGAACTGCGCCGCGGCGGCCACGACGCCCTCGCCTTCGTCGCCGACGTCGCCGATCCGGCTGGGGTGGGCGAGCTGTTCGCGGCGATCGACGCCCGCTGGGGCCGCATCGATGTGCTGATCAACAACGCCGGCATCGAACCGGTGCATTCCCTCTTCGATCATCCCCTGGCCGACTGGCAGCGCACGCTGGATGTGAACCTGACCGCCGCGTTCCTGTGCACGCAGCAGGCAGCGCGGCGCATGCGCGATCAGGGCGGGGGCGTCATCCTCAACATCGCCTCCATCGCCGGCAAATCCCAACCGCTGTACCTGCGCGCGGCCTATGCCGCCAGCAAGGCGGGGCTGGTCGGCTTCAGCAAAGAGGCGGCCCGGGAGTTCGCCGCGCACCAGATCCGCGTCAACGCCATCTGCCCCGGCGTGATCATCACCCCCATGACCGAACATCTGCGCCACGACGAGGCGCAAATGGCCCGCTGGCGGGGGGAAATCCCCCTGGCCCGCCTGGGCGAGGCTGAGGAAGTGGCGAACCTCGCCCTCTGGCTGGCCTCCGACGCGGCCAGTTACATCACCGGCGCCGCCTGGCATGTCGATGGCGGCAAAAACATGGCATAAGCGAGGCCTGATCATGACGGCATCTTCTTCACTCCTGCAAACCGCCCTGCAAGCCTGGGAGGCCGACGTTGTGGCCCCGGCCAGCGCCCGCGCGGCAGAGCGGCCCCAGGCCACCGCGGTCGCCTCGAGTTCCGCCAGCGGCACGACCTTGTTCACCAGGCCCATGGCGAGCGCTTCCTGCGCATCGTACTGCTCGCACAGGTACCAGATCTCGCGCGCCTTCTTCTGCCCGACGATGCGCGC
>JABWBG010000001.1 GCA_013360575.1 Caldilineales bacterium | reverse complement strand
GTAGCTGTCCGCCTCGAGGATGCCCTTGAGCGCGTGCTCGCTGCGGACGCTCGCCTTGAGCAGGCCGACGCCGTTGGCCAGGGCGCGCTTCCGGAACACCTCGCTGTGCCGCGCCTCGTCGATGCACTGGCTGGCGATGAAGCCCTTCACCTCCTGGAAGTAGCTGTTCATGTGGTGGCTCCACTTCGCCGGCAGGTCCGTGGCGATCATCTCCACCTCGGACAGCAGCGTGCAGAGCTGGCAGAAGGCGATCTCCAGCTCGAGCGGGATCTCGTACTTCGCGAGGTCCCGCCAGGGAACGTCGGTCGAGACGTTCCACTGCCGGCTCACGGCCTCTTCCCAGTAGCGCTGGACGCGGTAGGCCCAGACGTCGGTCCGCTTGTTCAGGTCGGGTCCGAGGTCGGGCTGGTAGCCGGCCGGGAGGATCGCTCCCCGCGGCGCCAGGCCGCGGTTGTCGCGCACGACGTCGTCGAGCGCGTCGATCGCGTAGGGGCCCACCTCGCAGTCGGAGATCTCGAGGCCGCGCCGGCGATCGCGCGGACGCACCTCGACCCGCTCGCGCGCCTGCTCGAGCCAGCCGAGGTCGAGGTTTCCCTTCTTCATGTCACGGACGCGGAGCGAGAAGTCCGAGTTGTAGGCGTAGTCGTTGGTGCCGTAGTAGCTCATCTCGTCGTCACCTCCGAAGTGGGCTCAGGCCCACTCGATCTCGAGATCGCGAGCGTTGTCGAAGTAGGCCTGCAGGGTCGCCATGAAGCGGTACAGCTTGTCGTGGCCCTCGGGGTCGTCGTAGACCACGCGCATGCGGTTGCCGAGGTGCGAGAGGCTGTTCAGCGTGTACTCGGGCGCGGGCCGGCCGTGCTCGCGGATCGACTCGAGCATCGCGCGCCACAGGTCCAGGGGGGCCTCGAGCGTGAAGTCGAGCTCGGCCTCGCGCGCGTCGCCGATCTCACGGACGTCGCTGCAGTCGAACACCTCGAAGGTCAGCGCGTAGAGGTGCGGCGTCGGGCCCTGCACCCGCACCCCCATCACGGTGTCGCAGAAGCCGAGCTTCTCGAAGGTGGCCCGGTCCGCGTTCATGCGGCGGGCCAGCTCGCGGAAGAAGTCGAGAGACGGGAACTTGAACGCCATGGCTCGTGTGCTCCGTTTCGCTGGGGTCGATCAGGGGACCGCGGGCTCCCTCACACCGAGGTAGCCCAGGAAGGCGCGCGTCAGCTCGCGGGCCAGCTTCTCGTCGGATCGCGGCACGCCGGAGGCGCCGGGCCCGGAGAAGAGCACCGCCTCGTTCAGCGCGCCGAGCACCAGGTGGCCGGCGAAGCGCGCGGCCAGCGCCGGCTCCGGATGATGGATCTCCTCCGGGCGCGCGAGCAGGAGCGCGTGCAGGCGCTCGCAGATGTAGGCGATCGTCTGCTCGATCTGCACTCCCGCCTCCGGCTCGGCGTGCGCACGGCCCAGGAGCTCGCGCAGGATGCCGAGCCGTTCCCGGTGGATCTGCACCAGGAAGGCGATCAGCTCCTCGGCGATCTCGGCGATCGAGGCGCCCTTCCAGCGCGCCGGATCGAGGGCGGCATCGGCGGTGGCGCGGGTCTCCTGGATCAGCCGGTCCTCGAGGCAGCGGAGGAGCGCGTCCTTGTCCCGGAAGCGGGCGTAGACCGCGCCGACCGAGAAGCCCGCCCGCCGCGCGATCTCCGCCACCGGCACGTCCGCGAAGCCCTTCTCGCTGATCAGCTCCTCGGCGCTGTCGAGCATGCGTTTGCCGGCCAGTTGCAGGCGGTCGAGGATGAGCAGCCCCGCGCCTGTGCCCACGGCTGCCCTGTCCTCCCAGGCCACGACTTGCCCCGGCGCGGCTTCGCCGGCCACGACCCGCGCCGCGCCGATCTTGAGATGCTGGCCCGCCCAGAAGGTGAAGGCGCCGGGCCAGGGATCGTAGGCGCGCGTCATGCGTTCGATCTGCGCCGCGGGCAGGGTCCAGTCGATGCGGGCCTGCTCTTTTTGCAGGGGCCGGCAGAGGGCGGCCTGCTCATGGTCTTGCGGGCGGGCGGGGAGTTGGCCGGCCAGGTAGCAGGGCAGGATGGCGGCCAGCAAGTCGGCGCCCTGGCGGGCCAGGCGGGCGCTGAGACTGGCCGCGGTGTCCTCCGTTCGGATCACTTCCGCGGCCTGGGCCAGGAGGGGGCCGGTGTCCATGCCTGCGTCCAGGCGCATGATCGTGCTGCCGGTGAGGGCGTCGCCGGCCAGGAGCGCGGCAGCCACCGGCGCGGCCCCTCGCCAGCGGGGCAGCAGAGAGGCGTGGACGTTGAGACAGCCGTGGCGGGGCAGTTCCAGCACCTGCGGGCGCAGGATCTGCCCAAACGCGGCCACCACGATCAGTTCCGGTTGCAGCGCGGCCAGGGCGGCAAAGGCTTCGGGATCGCGCAGGCGCTGCGGCTGCTGCACCGCCAGGCCATGGGCCAGGGCCAGTTCCTTCACCGGCGAGACCTGCACCGCGCGCCCGCGGCCCGCGGCGCGGTCAGGCTGGGTGACCACGCCGATTACTTCGATCTGGGGATGGTCGAGCAGGGCTTGCAGGCTGGGCACGGCGAAATCGGGCGTGCCCATGAACAGGGTGCGAGTCACGGTTCCGGTTTTGTTGATCGATGATTGAAGATTAATGATTAAAGCGTTGTATGGGGAATTTTTTAATCATTAATCATTAATTTTTAATCATTACCTGTTGTTCGGCCTGGCGCAATTGGCCGCAGCCGGCGTTGATCTCGATGCCGCGGCGCAGGCGCACCGTGGTGGGGATGTTGGCGTCGAGCAAAACCTGTTGAAAACGGGCCGCGGCTTCGGGGCTGGTGGGTTGGTAGGGCGAGTTGGGGATGGGGTTGAGGGGGATGAGGTTGACATGACAGCGCAGGCCCACCAGCAGGTCGGCCAGGGCCGCGGCCTGATCGGGGGCGTCGTTGATGCCCTGCATCAGGGCATATTCGAAGGTGATGCGGCGGTGGGTCTGCGTTTGATAGCGATGGCAGGCCGCGATCAGCGCCTCCAGGGGATAATGTTTGTTGATCGGCACCAGCTGGCCGCGCAGGCGGTTGCTGGCCGCGTGCAGAGAGATGGCCAGGCGCACAGGCAGATCTTCGGCGGCCAGGCGATCGATCATCGGCACGAGGCCAACGGTGGAAAGGGTGATGCTGCGGGCCGAGAGGGCAAAGGTCTCCGGGTCGGCCAGGCCGCGCAGGGCCTGCATGAGGGCGTTGTAGTTGGCCAGCGGCTCGCCCATGCCCATGACCACGATGTTGGTGAGGTGGCTGGGCCGCGGCACGCGCAAGGGCGCGGCCGCGTCCTCTTCCTGCCGCAGCCAGCGTTCGAACCAGTGCGCCTGGGCCAGGATCTCGCCGGGGCTGAGATTGCGCAGCAGCCCGCCCTGGGCCGTGGCGCAAAAGGTGCAGCCCATGGCGCAGCCCACCTGTGTGGAGATGCAGAGCGTGCGCCGCTGGTTGTAGAGCATCAGCACCGTCTCGATCGTGGCGCCATCGCGCAGGCCAAACAGCGCCTTGCGTGTCAGGCGGTCGCGGCTATCGATCTGCGTGATCAAGCTGAGGGGGGTGATGTGGGTCTCGGCGGCGAGACGGGCGCGCAGGGTTTTGGGCAGGTTCGTCATCTGCTCCGGGTCGGTGACCAGGCTTTTGTGCAGCCAGTCGTAGATCTGGTCGCCGCGGTACACAGGCTCGCCCCAGGTGGCAAGCAGGTCGCGCACACCGGCGCGGGTGAGGTCGAGAAGAGGGATCACGTCAGCAACGCTCGCAGGTCGGGGAGGATGTGGTCGGGTGGGGGGGTGAAGGCGGCGGCGTCGGCGGCGGAACTGACGCCGGTGAGCACGCAGATGGTGTGCAGGCCCGCGTTCTGGCCGCCGCGGATGTCGGTTTCCAGGCGATCGCCGACGATGACCGTCTGCGGCGCGTCTGCGCCCAGCCGGGCCAGGGCCATGGCAAAGATCGGCGGCTCCGGCTTGCCGATAATCAGGGGCGTGCGTCCGCTGGCCGCGGCCAGAAAGGCCAGCAGCGCGCCGGCGCCGGGCAGTTCCCCGCGCTCGCTGGGCAGGGTGGGGTCGGGGTTGGTGGCGATCCAGGGGCAGCCGCGGCGGATGGCCAGCGCGGCTTCGGCCAGCTGCGCGTAGCACACCTGCTGATCCAGCCCGCTGACCACGATCTCGGCGGCGTCGGCCTGGGTGACAACCTCATAGCCCGCGGCCGGCAGGGCTTGCTGGATGCCCTTCCCGCCGATGATCAGCACGCGGGCGGGGGGGGGCAGCTGCTGTTGCAGGTAGGCGGCGGCGGCCAGGGCGGCGGTGAAGATGCTGGCGGGGGGGACGTGGATGCCGATCTGCGCCAGATGCTGCGCGTTTTGGGCCGGCGTCTTGGTGGCGTTGTTGGTGAGGAATAGAAAGGGATGATCGCCGGCTTGCAGGGCGTGGATGAACGCCGCGGCCGCGGGCAGCGCCTGCCGCCCGCGGTAGATCACGCCGTCCATATCGATCAGCCAGGCGTGGTAGGGCAGGGCGAGGCGGGGGGAAGGGGACATGGGTTTCAGGCGTCTTCGAGGTCGTTTTCCACGTCGCAGGCGGCGGTGGCAATGGCCCAGGTGACTACGCCCCAGGCCAGGCCGCTGATCGCCAGGGCCATGAAGATGCTGAGGAGGTTCAGGGGCACATTGCCGCGCAGGATGCCGATGATGGCCAGCGCCATGCCCAGCAGCGCGGCGATGACGCCCGCTTTCAGGGGGCCGTGAAGGCGTCTAAACAGATTCATGGGGGATTCCTCTGCCCGCGGGCTGAATATCTTTGATCATCAATTCCAGGGATCGGTGGGTATTCCACACATTTTCGTTCAATTCGAAGGCCACATCGACGCGCATGGGCAGGTCGAGGGCGCGTTCGCCCAGGCCAAAGCCGATGCCCTCGTAGGTGATCTGGCCGTCGGAGAGTTTGATCTTGAGGTGGCTGGCGTCGCCGCCCACGCGGCGGAAGCCCTGCACCAGCAGGTCGGCGGCGGCGAAGGTGGGGGGAGGGTTTTCGGCTCCGGTCGGTTCCAGCTCGCGCAGCCTGGCCAGCAGCGCGAAATCAAGATCTTTGAAGTGTACGACCGCGTCAACCGGTAGGTGTTGCACCCGCGTGTCGGGGGCCAGGCGTTCGGCGGCGATGGCGTTGAGGCGCTGGCGCAGGGCGGGCAGGTGGCGGCGGTGCAGGGTGAAACCCGCGGCCGCAGCGTGGCCGCCGTAGCGCGTCAGCAAGTCCGCGCACTGATCCAGGGCCTCGGTGATGTGGAAGGCGGGAATGCTGCGGGCCGAGCCGCGCGCCTCCTCTTCGCCCAGATCGACGACGAGGGCGGGGCGATAGTACTGCTCCTTCAGGCGGCTGGCGATCAGGCCGACGATGCCGGGGTTCAGGCCGGCGCGGGCCACGAGGAGCACATTCTCGGCCGGGTTGTCGCCCAACTCGGTCTCGGCCCATTTCACCGCCTCTTGCGTCAGGCGTTGGCGTTCCTGGTTGAGGGCGTCCAATTGATGGGCCAGCGGCTCGGCTGTCTGGTCGTCCGCGGCCATGAGCAGGTCGTAGGCCAGGACGGCGCTGTGCAGGCGTCCGGCTGCATTCAGCCGCGGCCCCAGGCGGAAGCCAATGGCGGCGGCGTCGATCTTTTCCAGGGGGGTGCGGGCCTGTTTGGCCAGGGCGCGCAGGCCGGGCCGCCGGCCCCGTTGCAACTCGATCAGTCCCCGCTGCACCAGCAGCCGGTTCTCCCCGCGCAGGGGCATGATATCGGCCACCGTGCCCACCGCCGCCAGATCGAGCAGGTCTTCCTCGACCAGTTGCACCGGCGCGGCGGCGATCGGGGCGGCGGCCTCGGCCCGCAGCAGGGCCTGGGCCAGCTTGAAGGCCACACCCACGCCGGCGAAGGCGTCGAAATGATAGGAGCAGTCTGCTTGCCGGGGGTTGATCACGGCCAGGGCCGGGGGCAGGGTGGGGCCGATGGAGTGATGGTCGGAAATGATCATCTCCAGGCCCAGGTTGGCGGCGTAGGTCGCTTCGGCTACCGCGCGGATGCCGCAATCGACGGTGAGCACCACGCGCACGCCCTGATCGTGCAGCCATTTCAGGGCTTCGTTGTTGAGGCCGTAGCCTTCATCCACGCGGTGGGGGATGTAGGGCATGACGTCGGCCCCGAAGGCGGCGAGGGTTTGCACCATCAGGGCGGTGGCCGTGACGCCGTCCGCGTCAAAATCGCCGTAGACCGCGATCGGCTCCTGACGGCGGATGGCCTGACGCAGGCGGGTGACAGCCTGACTCACACCTTTGATGCGGAAGGGATCATCGGGGCGCCGGCGCTGGCCGAAGAATTCGGCCACATCTTCGACATCGGCCAGCCCGCGATTGTAGAGCACCTGCACGATGATGGGGTGGAGGTGGCTGAGGCGGGCATGGATGGCGGGCGGTGCCGGCGGCGGCACTTCCCAGCGAATGGTCGGAGTGGGCATAGGGGTATCCTCTGGCCCTCATTATATCGGCAGAGAGGGGCAGCGTCCAACAGAGGCGGCAACAGTCGTTCGCCGCATCACCGAAACAGTAGTTAAAGGATGATGATTAATGATTAATGATTGATTATTAATCATTAATCATTGGTTTGTACCGCCACCACACGCCTGCCGGATACCCCACCATCTTGGCCACGTCCCCCACCACGCGGATCAAGGGTACCAGCAGCAGGGTGGCCAGCTTCTCGGCCCGCGTCAGCCGCCGGCCCGAGGTCAGGGGCCGCGCCCATGCCGCCAGCAGCCGGCGATAGGGCGTGCGGCAATAGAGGGCGAACCCTGCCGCCAGCAGGAGCAGAAAAAGCGGATGCGCCGCCATCGCCAGCCACAGCAACCCCGGCCCAATCCACAGATAGGCGGCGTAACGCAGGGCATGTCGCTTGCGCCACAGATCCGCCTTGCCATCCCCGCGGCTGTAGCGGTAATACTGCCGGAAAAAGGCCGGCAACGACCCGCGCGGGCGAAAATGCGCCACCGCCTCTGGCGCCCAGCCCAGACCGCCCTGCTGGCGTAAAGCAAAGTCGAACACCAGATCTTCGCAATAATCCAGCCATTCGGGATAGCCCCCCGCCGCGGCCCAGGCTGATTTGCGCACCGCCAGCGAGCGGCTGGAGGGCAGAAAGCGCGCCGGATCGATCTCGCTGACAGTGGGCAGCACGGTGGCGCCCATCGCCGCCTCGAAGGGCGTGGCCGCATCCACCTCGAACCAACCGGCCACCGCCGGCAGTTCCGCGTTCTGGCGCAGGGGCCAGGTGATCTCCTCCAGCCAAACCGGCGCCAGCCGCACGCCGGCATCGGTCACGGCGATGATTTCCCCCGCGGCCGCGGCAATGGCGAGGTTGCGCCCCCGCGAGATATTCGCGCCCGGCGCCACCAGCACGCGCAGCGGCAGCCGATCCGCGTATGCCTCGATCTGCGCCACGGTGTCATCGCTGGACCCGCCATCCACGAATAGCACCTCATCGGGCAGCAGGGTCTGGCCGGCGATGCTTTCCAGCAGACGGTGGATCGCTGCGCCCTCGTTGTACACCGTGCAGATCAGCGAAATGGCGGTCATGCCGCCATTGTCCCTATCCTTCCCGGCGTTTGTCAACTTCCCGCCCCCGCCTGCTACAATAGCGCGCACCGTTCCTGCCCCACCCCGCCCCCCCCCACCCCTTGCCATGCGCCGACGTATCCTCCTCACCCTGCTGCTCTTGCTGATCGCCATTTTGGGCGTCACCGCCCTGTTTGCTCGCCCCATCGCCGATCATCCCTACTATGCCCGCTTCGCGCAGCGGCCCCTGGTCATTGCCCATCAGGGCGGAGATGGCCTGTGGCCAGGCGACACCCTTTTCGCCTTCGAGCGGGCTGCAGCGCTGGGCGTGGATGTGCTGGAGATGGATCTGCACATCACCGCGGATGGCGTGCTGGTGTTGATGCACGATGAGACTGTGGACCGCACCACCGATGGCAGCGGCCCGATCGAGGCCATGACCCTGGCCGCGCTGAAAAACCTGGACGCGGGCTACGACTGGTCGCCTGACAATGGCCAGACCTTTCCTTTCCGCGGGCAGGGCATCACCGTGCCCACGCTGCACGAGGTGTTCACCGCCTTCCCCGGCATGCCCATGAACATCGAGATCAAGAAGAGTGAGCGGGATATGGCTGAGCCTTTCTGCGCCCTGATCCGGCAGTTCGGCAAGCAAACCGAGGTGCTGGTGGCCTCTTTCCACGACGAACGCATGCAATCCTTCCGCCAGACCTGCCCCGAGATCGCCACCTCGGGGGCCGAGGATGAGCTGCTGCCCCTGGTGCTGCTCAGCAAAGTGGGATTGGGCTGGCTCTACCGTCCGCAGGCCCACGCCGTGCAGGTGCCGCAGAGCCGTAGCGGCATCGAGATCTTGACGCGCGGCTTCGTGCGCGCCACGCATGGCCGCAACATGCAGGTAGAAGCCTGGACGATCAACGATCCTGATCACATGCAGCGGCTGATCGACCTCGGCGTCGACGGCATCATCACCGACTATCCCGATCGTTTACTCGCCATTTTACAAAGATAGAGCGTGATGCGTGATGCGTGATGCGTGGTGCGTGGGGCGTGGTGCGTGGTGCGTGATGATTTCTCCTAATTCACGACCAATCTACCAATTTACCAATCTACCAATTTACCAATCTACCAATCTACCAACCAACCAACCAACCAACCAACCAACTAACCAACTAACCAACTAACCAACCAACCACCCCCCCCCCACCCCATGAAAGCTTTCCAAGATTACTACCCGGATCACCTGGCGCATTGCTACGGCTGCGGACGTCTCAACGACCAGGGCTATCAGATCAAGACCTTTTGGGATGGGGAAGAGACGGTGACACGTTTCACACCCAGCCCGCAGCACAAGGCCATCCCCGGCTATGTCTACGGCGGCCTGCTGGCTTCGCTGGTCGATTGTCATAGCACCGGCTCAGCCGCGGCCGCGGCCTACCGCGCCGAAGGCCGCGAGATGGACACGGAGCCGGCCCTGCGCTATCTCACCGCATCCCTGCATGTCGATTACCTCAAACCCACGCCCCTGGGGCCGGAACTGGTGCTGCGCGGGCGCATCGCCGAGATCAAAGGCCGCAAAGTTGTGGTGGATGTCGTCCTGCTGGCCGGGGAGGAGGTGACGGTGCGGGGGCAGGTGGTGGCCGTGCAAGTGCCCGACAAATATGTGCTGGCCCTGACCGCCGCCAATGAGTCCTGAGCGCCGGAGATGGCCGCGGCGGATGGATTTGGGAAAACCTTGGGATAAATTTGGGTTATTTTGCCGGCAGGCGCAGCGTTGTCTTGGGATATCCTCCTGCTGCAAACGCCTGCGCCGGCATTGCCCCGCGGCCGCGGGAACATGGTATACTTGCCCCATCCTACACACCCAGTCGGAGCACGCATGACACCACGACGTTATCAGGGGCGGCGGCGACAGCAGCGGCCACGTTCGCCCTGGGTCGCCCTGCTCATCCCCTTTGCAGCCATCCTCATCACCGGTGGCCTGTTCTATACCTTCGCCAACATGCTGGAACCGGGCGTCCTGGCCTCGCCCACGCCGGTTCCGCCCACCGCGACTCTGGTCGCGGCCTTGCCTCCCACTGCCACGCCCACGCCGGAACCGCCCACGCCCACACCGCAGCCGCCCACGCCCACGCCAGAGCCGCCCACGCCCACGCCGGCGGTAGCCGATGTGCTGCGCGTCGGCATCGAGGCTACGGTCAACGCTGAATCGGGCCTGCGTGTGCGCAGCGGCCCCGGCACCAATTTCGATCCGGTCATTACCCTGCCTTTGGGCGCCATCGTCGAGGTGTATGACGGCCCGCAGCGCGCCGATACCTACACCTGGTGGGGCATCCGTTTTGAGCGGGAGGATGGCAGCATCGGCGAAGGCTGGGTCGCCGGCGATTTCCTCGACCCTGGCGCGGGGTGAGAGGGACGCGGGGATTTTTAACGCAAAGATGCAGAGTTTTTTAACGCAAAGGCGCGGAGGAACGCAGAGTTTTTTAACGCAAAGACGCAGAGGTTCGCAGAGGGGCGCAGAGGTTTTTTTAATAATTTATAAGATTTTTCGCAGAATAGAAATAAAGTAGTAAAATATTCAATAAAAAATTTCTATTAATAATTAATCATCATACAAAAACCTCTGCGAACCTCTGCGAATCTCTGCGTCTTTGCGTTAAAAATCTTTGCGTTCCTTTGCGTTAAAAAAACTCATACCTCGCCCAGCGCTTCGGCATCCAGACGGGCGAAGAACTCGGCCATGAAGCGTGCCCGCTCTGCAGCTATGGCCTGGGCCGTGGCGGTGTACAACTCAGCAGCCAACCCTTCCAGTTTGCAGATGAACTCGTGGCCGGGCGTGTAGGCCGGCGCGCCGCCGAACTGCCGGCGATAGGCAGCCACATCCGCGCCGATCTCTGGCCGCAGCGTGGCCAGAGGCGCGCTCCACAGGTGGCTGCGCTGACGCCCGGCAAAGGCGAAGGCCCTGGCCACGCCAATGGCGCCGATGGCATCCAGGCGGTCGGCGTCGCACAGGCAGCGCGCCTCCAGGGTTTGGGGATGGGGCGCCACGCTGAAACGGTGGGCCTCGATGCAGTGCGCCACCGCGTCCACAAAGGACTGCGGTTCGGCAGCCAGCAAGGCCCGCGCCTGCCTGGCCCCGGCCAGATGGTGATCTGGCTCGTTGCGGGCGCAATCGTGCAACAGGCCGGCGGTGCGCACCACGTGCACATCCGCGCCCTCGGCTGCGGCGATATGCACGGCCAGCCGCGTCACCCGCAGCACATGGTCGAAGGCATGGGCGGCGTCATCCTGCCCGTACAGGGCCTGCGCTTGTTCTGCGGTGATGGCGGGGAGAGGCATGGGGTATTTGATATTTGATATTTGATATTGGGTATTAGGTATTAGGCATTAGATATTTGATATTTGATATTGGGTATTAATGATTAATCATCAATCGCTAATCATTAACGATCGAACAATATCCAATATCCAATATCCAATACCCATCCTAACGTTTTTCTCGCCGCCAGCGCAGCCAGAGCAGGCCGCCGGGCAGGCTGCACAGCACCTGTGTGGCCTGAATGAACAGACTCAGGGCCAGCGCGTGCGGGGCGGGCGTGCCCACCAGTCCGTAGAAAAAGGGATAGGCCACCTGGTTCAGGCCCAGGCCGCCGATGGAAATGGGGATGATCAGCACCAGCGCGGTCAGAGGGGTGAACAGCAAAATGTGCAGCAATGAAATCCCCCCGCCCAGGCTCTCGGACAGGACGAAATTGACCCACGAGGTGGAGAGGATGCCCCCCAGCCCGATGCCATAGGCCAGCAATAAAGAGCGATAGCGGTAGCGGTAGGCCTCGAACGCGGTGGATAGAGATTCCCAGATCGCGTGCAGGGGGCGCAACGGCGTGGCCGCGATGACCCGCCCCACAAGCGCCCGCACCCGCCGGCTGAGCAAAACTGCCGCCACCACGGCCAGGGCCGCAGTGGCTACCACAGCCACCAGCACCAGCACTTGCAGGTCGCTGCGCCCGGTGACGAAAACCGTGATCCCCGAAGCCAGCGCGGCCACACTCATGTAGGCCGAGAGGCCGATGATGCGGTCGAGCACCACCGAGGCCGCAGCCTGCGCGGCCCGCTCGGTGTGATACGCCACGCCCACCCCGCGCATCACATCCCCGCCGATGTTGGCCGGCAATAGATTATTGAAGAAAAAGCCGACAAAGGTGTAGTTCAGCACCGCCCGGAAGGGGATGGCGATCTCCTGCGCCCGTAGCAGCACCCACCACTTCAGGGCGTTGATCACCATGGCGATCAGAAATAGCAGCACGCCCAGGGCCAGCAGCCAGGGGTGGGCGCGCAGCAGATTCGTCGCCACCTCGCGCCAGCGATCGCGGAAGAGGTAGATGACCAGCGCGATCAGCCCCAGACTGACCGCCAGACGCAGGTAAAGGGCAGCGCGGGGAGAGCGCATCTCAACCCTGCGGCTTGTTCGCGGCCACTGGCGCGGGTTTGGCCGGGCCTTCGCCGCCTGCTTGCGCCCGCCGGGCGCGCTCGCTGCCCACATCCGCCTTCTGCGACCAGGCCATATCCCAGACGACATGCCGTTCCCCGCGCAGGGCGAAATCATACCAGCCCAGCAGACGGGCCCAGCCTTCGAGCACCGCCAGCAGCCCTACCACCCAGAACAACCGCACCGCGCCCCACACCGCCTGCCAGACCTGGCGAAACGCCACCCGCGCCACCTTGCGTTTGCGCAGGCTGCTGACTTTGTAGCCATATTTCTGCTTCAGATAGAGATGGCCGGCATGGTTGCGCCGGCGCTGGCGCACGAAATCGCTGATCGTGCTGGGGCCGGTGTTGTAGACGACGGCGTCGGGCGCATACCGCACCTGCATGCCCCGCTCCACGATGATCGCCTCCACAAACGCTTCGTCCATGGCCACATCCGCCGGGATCTGGTCGAACACGCGGCGGAACGCGATCAATTCGCCCAGCCGGGGGATCTCCAGGCAGAGTTCATGCTCCATCTGCAAGCGCAGATAGGTGAAGACGCCGGCGAGATGGTCGGGCGTGTTCACCGGCACCTTGTGCGCGCCGGTCATACCCACCGCGGGGTCGTGAAACATGCGCACCAGATGCTCGATGGCGGACTCGTGCGGCAGCGTGTCGCCGCTTTCCAGCACGCAGACCTCCTCCCGCGCCACGCGCAGAAAGGCGTTGACCGCGGCGGTTTTGCCCTCTCGCCGCGGCTGTTCGATCAACTGGATGCGAGCATCCTTGGCCATCCACTCCCGCACGATCGGCACGGTGCGGTCGGTGCAGGCGCTGGCCACGACCACGATCTCGCTGATCTCGACCTGGTGCAGATGTTGGTCGGTGATCGCGGCCAGCAGGGGGCCGATGTTGGCCTCTTCGTTATAGGCGGTGATGCAGACGCTGCACCGCAGTGTTTCTTGGGGATTCACTCGCAACCTCGGATGAGAAGATTAGCCGTGCATTATACACGCCGGCGCAGGGCAGACCAAGCAGGCCGCTGCCCCGCCGAACTGCTTTCGCTTCAGGTGCGGTACATGCCGTTGATGGTGACGTAGTCGTGGCTGAGGTCGCAGGTCCACATCGTCGCCTGGCCGGGGCCGTCGCCCAGGCGCAGGTCGATGAGCAGTTCGGGCTGGGCAAAGCGCCGGGTGGATTCTGTCTCGGCAAAGGGCAGGGGCGCGCCGCCGGCGACCAGTTGCAGGGCGGGCAGCATCTCCGCGGCGCTGGCCCCGCCCGAAATCCACAACTGCGCCTGCTCCGCCGCGAAGGGGACGCCGCTGTTCCCTGCCGCGGCCAGGATGCGGCCCCAGTTGGCGTCGCCGCCGTAGATGGCGGTCTTGACCAGGGGGGAGATGGCGATGGCGTTGGCCACGCGGTGCGCCTGCGCCTCATCTGCCAGGCCAGAGACGCGGATCGTTGCCCGTTTGGTGGCGCCTTCGCCATCCGCCACGATGGCCAGGGCCAGTTCGGTGCAGACCGCGGTCAGGCCGGCGGTGAAGGCCTGGAACGCGGGGGCGGCGGCGGCGGTGATGGTGTATCCGGCGGCGCCGTTGGCCAGCAGGGCCAGCGTATCGTTGGTGCTGGTGTCGCCATCCACGCTGATGCGGTTGAAGCTGCGATCCGCGGCCTGGCGCAGGGCCAGGTGCAACAGGTCGGGGGGCAGGGCGGCGTCGGTGAGGATCAGGGCCAGCATCGTGGCCATGTTTGGGTGGATCATGCCCGCGCCTTTGGCGATCCCGGCCAGGGTGATGACGCCATCCCCCAGATCGACGCGCTGCGTGGCGAGCTTGGGGTGGGTGTCGGTGGTCATGATGGCGCGGGCCGCGGCCTGGAACCCGTCGACGCCGGCCCGCAGG
Source organism: Caldilineales bacterium (assembly GCA_013360575.1). Taxonomy (GTDB): domain Bacteria; phylum Chloroflexota; class Anaerolineae; order J102; family J102; genus JABWBG01. Next base: position 35,149 of record JABWBG010000001.1, on the reverse strand, counting down.
CTATGGAACAGGCCGGGCAGCGCTGTCTCGATGCGTGCGACCGGCAGGGGCTGGCCGATCACGCCGGTGGACATGACCAGAGTCGACCAGGGCGGCAGCCCGAAGATGGTTTCGACCGCCTCGGCGCTGCGCCGGGTCGCGGCCAGCCCGGCGGCGCCGGTGGCGGCGTTGGCGTTGCCGCTGTTGATCAGCGCGGCTTGTACGCCGCCGGGATTCAGGCTGAGCAGTTGGCGATCATACTGCACGGGCGCGGCGGCGAAACGGTTTTGCGTGAACAGCGCGGCCGCGGTGCAGGGCGTCTCGCTCAGGGCCAGGGCCAGGTCGGGGTCGCCGTTCTTTTTGATGCCGCAGGCAACGCCGCCGAAGGAGAAACCGGAGGGAAGGTTCATGGGCAGTGTGGAGGAGAGGAGACGGCGCGTCGCGTCAATCTCGTTTGAAGGCGCTGAAGTCGGGGGAGCGGTAGCGCGAGACGCCTTTGCCCTCGATTTCGAGCATGGCCTGCACCTTCAGCGGCAGTCCAAAGAGTTTGATGAAGCCTTCGGCGTCCTGCTGGTTGTACACGTCATCCTCATCGAAGGTGACATAATCTTCGCGATAGAGGCTGTGGGGCGATTTGCGGCCCACGAGGATGGCGTTGCCTTTGTACAGCTTGAAGCGCACCGAGCCGGTGAGGTTCTTTTCTGTGTTCTGCACGAACGCGTCCAGCGCCTCGCGCAGGGGCGTGAACCACTGGCCGTTGTAGACCAGCTCGGCGTAGCGCAGGCCGACCTGCTGTTTGTAATGCAACGTGTCTTTGTCCAGGCAGAGTTGTTCCAGGGCGGCGTGCGCCTCGTGCAGCAGGGTGCCGCCGGGCGTCTCGTACACCCCGTGCGATTTCATCCCCACCAGCCGGTTTTCCACCAGATCGATGCGGCCGATGCCGTGTTTGGCCCCGATGGCGTTCAGCGTTTCCATGATCCCCAGCAGCCCGTAGGCCACGCCATTGACCCGCACCGGCGCGCCCTCTTTGAAGTCGATCTCCAGGTATTCGGGGGTGTCGGGCGCGGCTTCCGGCGCGGTGGTGAGGGTGTACATCACCTCTTCCGGCTCGTTCCAGGGGTTTTCCAGCAGGCCGCCTTCGTGGCTCATGTGGAAGAGATTGCGGTCGCGGCTGTAGATCGACTTCTCGGTGGCGGTCACGGGCACGTTATGCTCGGCCGCGTAGTCGAGCGCGTCCTTGCGCCCGCGGATCGTCCATTCGCGCCAGGGGGCGATGATGCGCAGCTTGGGATTCAGGGCCATGATCGTCAGTTCGAAGCGCACCTGATCATTGCCCTTGCCGGTGGCGCCGTGGGCTACCGCGTCCGCGCCCTCCATTTCGGCGATCTCGACCAGGCGTTTGGCGATCAGTGGGCGGGCAAAGGAGGTGCCCAGCAGGTATTTGCGTTCGTACACTGCCCCGGCCTGGATGGTGGGGAGGATGAAATCGCTGAAGAATTCGAGCCGCAGGTCTTCGATGTAGCATTTGCTGGCGCCGGAAGCGATGGCCTTGGCCTCCAGGCCGGACAGTTCCTCCTCCTGGCCGAGATTGGCGCAGAAGCAGATGACTTCGCAGCCGTAATTGTTGCGCAGCCAGGGCACGATCACGCTGGTATCGAGGCCGCCGGAATAGGCCAGAACGACTTTGTTGACGGTGGGTTTGGGTTTTTTGGTAGACATGAAAACTCCGAATGAATGATGGTTATTGGGTATTGGGTATTGGATATTCGATATTGGGTAGTGAATGATTAAAATCTATCTCTTGTGACGCGTTACACTATCCACTATCCACTATCTACTATCCAATATCTACGACTCAGACCACGTTTTTCTCCGGGGCCAGGGCGCCGGCGGCAAAGCGGTCGTAGCGCAATTCGCTGAGATCGACGGTGTGCGCGGCGCCGTCGAGGATCTCTTCGGCCATCAACTGCCCGCAGATCGGGCCTTGCATGAAGCCATGCCCGCTGAACCCGGTGCAGGTGGTCAGCCCTCGCAGCGGCAGCGGCCCGATGATCGGCTGGTGGTCGGGCGTGACCTCGTACAGCCCGGCCCATTGCGTCAGCAATTGCGCCTGTTCCAGCAGGGGCATGCGGGCGATGGCGTGTTCGAAATGGGTCAGGGTCCAGTCGGCATCCACATCCAGCTTTTCGCCGGGGGTTTCGTGCGGGTTGGACATGCCGGTGAGGATGCCGCCGGTTTCGTAGTGAAAATAGAGGCTTTGGGCGAAGTCGATCAAAAAGGGCATGTGGCGGGGGATGCCGAGGGGCCGGGTGACGGCGATCTGGCGGCGCAGGGGAATGACGGGCAGGGGCACGCCGGCGGTGGCGGCCAGCGGCCCCGACCATGGCCCCGCGGCCAGCAACACGGTTTCGGTCGCGATCTGGCCGATCTCGCTCTCCACGCCCACCACTTTGTCTCCCGCGACCAGGATGCGCCGGGCGCCGGCCCCGGTGAGCAAGTGCGCGCCCAGCCGTCGCGCCTGTTTCACATAGCCCTGCACCACGGAATGCGGGTCGGCCAAACCGTCGCGGTGGTAGTTGGTGCCGGCCAGGATGGCCGGTTCGGCGTCCAGGTCGAGCAAGGGCGCGCGGCGGGCGATCTCGGCCCTGTCCAGCCATTCGGTGGCGATGCCCATCTGGCGCTGCAATTGCACGTTGCGCTCGAACGCGGCGATGTCGGCTTCATTGCTCAGCAAGAAGAGGTAGCCGACCAGGCGCAGATCGATCTCCTGCTCCATCTCCTCGGCGAAGCGTTCGAGCATGGCGATGCTGAGGGTGCTGAGGTGGATGTTGACCGCGGTGGAGAATTGGTGGCGGATGCCGCCGGCGCAGGTTCCGGTGGCGCCCTGGCCAAAGAAGGGGGCTTTTTCGAGCAGGAGGACGCGGCCTGCCTGTCTGCGGGCAAGGTGATACGCGGCGCTGACGCCCATCACCCCGCCGCCGATGATGACGATGTCAGCAGTGGGCATGGTGTGTGTGGGGGAAGTTGGTTAGTTGGTTGGGTGGTTGGTTGGTTGGGTGGTTGGTTGGGTGGGTGGGTGGGGGGGGCAGGAATGGACGCAGATTCCGCGGGTTTGCACAGATCGGCATGGAAAATCCGCGAAATCTGTGTTCATGCGTGACAAAAAGAACCCGTCACGGTTACCAGCCGGCGGCGGCAAGCTGGCTGCTGTTGGCCTGTCGTAGTCACACCCCCATTTTCGCGCCTGCCGGCTGGGCGCGCAAGCGCGGCCTGCGGCCTGCGCGGCCCTGCCCGCCGAACGGTCAGGCAAGCGATGACGAATTTGAAGGCAAATGGGGAGATCGCCCCCTCTATTTTCCCGCTTCTACCAATTCCTTCAACTTTTGCTCTCGCTCCCTCTGCCCAACCTTCACCAGGCTTTCGCCTACCAGCATGGCATCGGCGCCCATTTTCTGCAACGCCCGCACATCTTCAGCGTTGCCGATGCCGCTTTCGCTGACGAGGAGAACCTCATCAGGTATTTGCAAACGTAAGCGAGCGGTCGTGTGCAGATCCACGGTAAAAGTGCGCAGATCGCGGTTGTTGACCCCCACCACACGCGGTGATTCCTTCAGCGCTCGCGCCAATTCGCCTTCGTCATGCACTTCGACCAGGGCGGTCATCCCCAGCTCGTGCGTGTAGGCCAACAGGTCGCGGTACTCGGCAGGGCTTAACACAGCCATAATCAGCAACAGGGCGTCGGCCCCGGCTACGCGGGCCTGCAACACTTGATAGGGATCAAAAATAAAGTCTTTGCGCAGCACGGGCAGGGTGATTTTGCGCTGCCGGAATGCCTCTTTGATGGCGGTGATAAATTCGAGCTGGCCCTGAAAGAATTTGGCGTCGGTCAGACAGGAGATGGCAGCAGCACCGCCGGCGGCGTAGGTGAGGGCCAGTTTGACCGCATCGAAATCTTTGCACAGCAAGCCTTTGCTCGGCGAAGCCCGTTTGACTTCGGCGATGAGGCTGACGCCAGGGCCGGCGAGGGCGGCGGCGAAATCGAGCGGCGGCGGGGTGAAGGCAACCAGGGCGCGCAGGCTGGCTTCGGGCAGTTCAGCCTTTTGCCGCGGCACTTCCTGCCGTTTCCAGCGCATGATTTCGTCGAGGAGTTTGCCCTGCGCGAGCAGGCGTTGTTGGCGTTTCATGATGCAAATACCTGCGATTTCTCGATCAGCGCCGTCAGCTTCGCCAGGGCCGCGCCCGAATCGATGCTGGCGCGCGTGCGGGCGATGGCGGCTTCCCAATTGCCATCTTCCACGGCAAGGGCGGCGGCGGCATTGAGGATGACGACCTGGCGTTTGGGCCCTTGTTCTTCCCCCGCGAGGATCGCGCGCAGCATGCCGGCATTCTCCTCCGGCGAGCCGCCAAGGAGGTCAGAGAGATGGGCGCGAGGAAAGCCGAGGTCGAGCGGGTCTAGATCGAACGTGGTCACGGTCCCCCCACGCAGATGGCTGATGCGATTGACGCCGGTGGTGCTGAACTCGTCCAGGCCGTCGGCCCCGTGCATCACAAAAGCCGCGCGCGTGCCCAGGCGCCCTAGCACCCGCGCCAGCGGCTCGGTCAGGGCCAGATCGAATACGCCAACGATCTGATGCGTGGCGCTGGCAGGGTTGGTAAGGGGGCCGAGGATATTGAAGATCGTGCGGGCTCTGAGTTCACGGCGGGGGGCGCTGGCGTGTTTCATGGCCGGGTGATGGTGCACGGCGTAGAGGAAACCTATGCCGACCTCGTCGATGCATGCCCCCACCTGTTCGGGCGTGAGATCGAGGTTGACGCCCAGAGCCTTGAGCACATCGGCGCTGCCCGCTTTGGATGTGACCGAGCGATTGCCATGCTTGGCGACGGGCACGCCGCATCCGGCGATGACAAAGGCGCTGGTCGTGGAGATGTTGAATGTGCCGGAGTGATCGCCGCCGGTGCCGCAGGTATCGACCAGCCAGCCGTCATAGGCGTGACGGACGGCGATGGCCTGTTCGCGCATGGCGCGGGCGCTGCCGGCGATCTCGGCGATGGTTTCGCCTTTGGCCGCCAGTCCGACCAGATAACCGCCGATCTGCGCAGGTGTGCATTCGCCGCGCATGATGGCCATCATCACGGCGTAAGCTGCATCTTCGCCGAGGTGTTGCCCGGCAATGACATGGGCAATAGCGTCCTGGATGTTCATGGTGGGATGATGGGTGAGGGAGGGCGTGAACTTGCTTCGTTACTTCAGCAGCAAAAAGTTCGCCAGCAACTGTTTGCCGCCTTCGGTGAGAATGCTTTCCGGATGGAATTGCACGCCGTAGGCGGGATGGCGCCGGTGTTTCATGGCCATGATTTCACCCTCGGCGGTGAAGGCAGTCATGACCAACGCAGCGGGCAGGGGTTCTTCGACGATGAGGGAGTGGTAGCGCGTGGCCGGGAAGGGTGTGGGGAGGCCATTGAACAGGGCGTCGCCGGTGTGATAGACGGGACTGACTTTGCCGTGCATCAGGCGAGGCGCCCGGGCCACGACCCCGCCGAACACCTGCCCCAGGCACTGGTGCCCCAGGCAAACGCCCAGGATCGGCGTCGTTTCATAAAAAACGCGGATCACATCATTCGAAACGCCGGCGTCGCTGGGGGCGCCGGGGCCGGGCGAGATCACGATGTGGGTGGGGTTCAGTTCCCGCAGCGCCGCGACCGTGATCTCGTCGTTGCGCCACACGCGCAGATCGGCGCCCAATTCGCCCAGATACTGCACAAGATTGTACGTGAAGGAGTCGTAGTTGTCGATAACGGCAATCATGATTGCTAAAAGTGCTGAGTGATGACAGAGGATTACAACAAGCCTTTCTCTGCCCGTTCGACGGCGACGGCCAGGGCGCGGGCTTTGTTGTGGGTCTCGTTGAATTCGTAGGTTGGATCCGAATCGGCCACCACGCCGCCGCCGGCCTGCACGTAGCACAGGTCGCCCTTCATGACGATGGTGCGGATGGCGATGCAGGTGTCCATGTTGCCATCATAACCGATCCAGCCGACGGCGCCGGCGTAGATGCCGCGGCGCTCCCCCTCCAGTTCTTCGATGATCTCCATTGCCCGCACTTTCGGCGCCCCGCTGACGGTGCCGGCCGGGAAGGTGGCCGCCAGCAGATCGAAGGCGTCGACGCCCTCTCGCAACTCGCCGATCACATCGCTGACGATGTGCATGACATGGCTATAGCGTTCGACGGCCATCATCGTGGGCACGCTGACGCTGCCATAGGCGCTGACGCGGCCCAGATCGTTGCGACCGAGATCGACCAGCATGATGTGTTCGGCCCGTTCTTTGGGGTCGGCCAATAGTTCTTCGGCCAGGCGCGCATCTTCGGCGGGCGTTTCGCCGCGCCAACGTGTGCCGGCGATGGGGTGCACCTGGGCGCGCCGGCCTGCCAGCCGCACGTGCATCTCTGGGCTGGCGCCGATCAGGCGGAGATCGCCGGGCAGGTCGAGGAAGAACATGTAGGGGCTGGGGTTGGTCATGCGCAGGGCGCGGTAGATGGCGAAGGGATCGGCCTGAGTGCGTTTGCTGAGACGCTGGCTGGGCACGACCTGGAAGACGTCGCCGGCGGCGATGTAGGCCTTGGCCGTCTGCACCATCCCTTCGTAGTCACGCTGGCTTTTGTTCGAGACCCACCCCTCGCCATTGCTCACATCGCGCAGGCGGGGCGGGACCAACGGCTGGGCCAGGCGCCGCACGATGTTCTCGATGCGGGCGACAGCATCGGCGTAGCTGGCAGTGAAGGCGTGCTCGTCGCCGTCGGCAGCGCCGAGGCGGGCGTTGGCCAGCACCAGCAGCCGGTGTTTGACATGATCGAAGATTACGAGATTATCGGCCAACAGGAAGAGGGCCTCGGGCGCATCGAGCACGGTTTTGGCGGCGTCGGGCAGGCGTTCGAAGTGCCGTACGACATCATAGCCCCAATAGCCCACGGCCCCGCCCGTGAAGGCGGGCAGGCCGGGCAAAGCGATGGGGCGGCGGCGGTGCAACAGTCGGGCCAGTTCGTCCAGCGGCCGATCGTGCTCGAATGATTCTAATACGGCGCCGCCTGTGCCGCTGAGGGTCGCCCGCCGTCCGTTCACGCTCAGGCTCAGGGGCGGATCGACGCCAATGAACGAATAGCGGCCCATCTGCTCGCCCTTTTCCACCGATTCGAGCAGAAAGGAGGGGTGTCCCGCCCTGCGCAGCTTGAGATAGACCGAGACGGGCGTTTCCAGATCGGCGGGGAGGACGCGGTAGATGGGGATGAGGTTGCCCTGTGGGGCCAGTTGACGGACTTCTTCGAGGGTGGGATGGTGCATTTTCAGTGGTCAGTATTCAGTGGTCAGTATTCAGTGGTCAGTATTCAGTGGTCAGGGGTCAGTGCGCTGCTTGCTGGCAACTGCGAACCGAGTACTAAAAAAATCCCCCACGCCGATAGCGACGTGAGGGACGAATTTCGTGGGGTCAATCCGTGGTACCACCCTCGTTAGACTGTGCAAACAAAAACCCATCGTGATGACGATGGGCGCATGTCCAAGCCAGTCTCACTCAACAAGTACGGCCGATTTTTCGCGGCGATACTCTGCGCCCTGGTAACGGTGGCGTCTCCGAACAGGTCTAATGATTAAAAATTAATGATTTATGATTAATTTTTATTGTTCGACCGTTGGCTCCCCGGCCCATTCACTGTCGGCGCTGATGCCGGCTTCGCAGCAACCGCCGGCTCTCTGGATCTCGCTTTGACAGATACTTTTCCGGTTCACAGCCTGTGTAGTTTGTTATTGGATGGGGACTATAGCATGGGTTGGGAAAGGGTGTCAAGTGGCGCGCGGCGGGGGGCCGATGTAGTGGCGTGAAGGCTGCGGTGCTGGGATGATGGACGAAGGACGATGGGACGATGGGACGATGGACGATGGCTTTTTGCGTTTGCAACCGATCGCGGATCGAGAGATCGTTGTATCTTCTCAAAAATACGTGTTAGCAACCCCGTGAATGAATTCACGGTCTGATACCAGAAACCTGCTAAAGCAGGTTGTTATTGGCATGATAACTTTGTTAAAAACCAGTTTGTAACAATTTACCTTATTTTGTCATTGCGAGTAACCCATCAGCAGCACTTGTATCAGACGCCAAATTCATTCGACAAACATTTTTAGCAAAAATCGCTTCATTACCAATTATTGAATACATACAAATGGTTAATGATTAATCATTGTCGTATCGTGCACGGCTGCTGACAGCAATGACGATAAAGCGCTGACTTTGGCCGCGGGCCTGGTTTCGCCGGCCAGCCTGACAAGGGCGCTGCCCACAACCACACCATCGCACAAAGCTGCTACGGCCGCGGCCTGTTCGGGTGTGCTGATGCCGAACCCCACGGCCAGCGGTAAATCGGTGTGTGCGCGCACTCTGGCGATGAAATCGGCTAGATGCGGCGGCAATTCGCGGCGTTCGCCGGTAACGCCGGCCACGCTCACGAGATAGAGAAAGCTTTTGCTGTGCTCCGCCGCCAAACGCAGGCGCTTGTCCGGGCTGGTCGGCGCGACTAAAAAGATCAGCGCCAGCCCGTACTCGGCGCAGGCGGCTGCCATCTCTGCGGCTTCGTCGGGGGGCAGATCGGGCACGATGAAGCCATCCGCGCCGGCGTCTGCGGCATCTGCAACATAGCGTTCGACGCCATAGGCGAGGATGGGATTGACATACCCCATCAGCAGCAGCGGCGTTTGCACACCGCGCCCGCGCAATGTGCGCACCGCGGCCAGGCAAGCAGACGAGGTGACGCCGTTGGCAAGCGCTTGTTGGGCCGCCGCCTGGATGGTGGGGCCATCGGCCAATGGGTCGGAAAATGGTACACCTACCTCGATCAGATCCGCGCCTGTTGCGGCCAGCGCCTGGATCAGGTCGATGCTGGTAGCCAGATCGGGGTAGCCCACGGGCAGGTAGGGCATGAAAGCGGTTGATCCCTTGGCGTTTGCAAAAGCTCTTTGAATACGCTTGATTCCGGTCATGTCAGATCGCTCCCATCACCGTATCCAAATCTTTGTCGCCTCGCCCTGAAAGGTTGAGGAGGAGAATGTGTTCTTTAGGCAAAGTCGGCGCCAGTTCCAAGACATGCCCCACGGCGTGAGCGCTTTCCAGCGCCGGGAGGATGCCTTCGTACGCGCACAGCGCCTTGAATCCGGCCAGCGCCTGTTCATCCGTGCAGTAGGTGTAGGCTGTCCGCCCGATATCGCGCAGATAAGCATGTTCAGGCCCGACTGAAGCGTAATCCAATCCGGCGCTGATGCTGTGGGTGAGGGCGATCTGGCCGTCGGCATCCTGCATTACATACGATTTCGTGCCATGTAACACACCGATGCGCGCGATCTTCGGATCGGCAAAACGGGCGGCGTGCTCGCCGCTGGCGATGCCGCGCCCGCCGGCCTCGACGCCGAGCAAGCGCACGTCCTCGTCTGCCAAAAAGGGGTGGAAAATGCCGATGGCATTGGAGCCGCCGCCCACACAGGCCACAATGGTATCGGGCAAACGTCCGACACGCTCCAGCATTTGTTGGCGGGCTTCGACGCCGATGACGCGCTGGAAATCGCGCACCATGGCCGGATACGGGTGCGGCCCCAGGGCCGAGCCGAGCAGATAATGCGTGTCCGCCACATGCGTCACCCAGTCGCGGATGGCTTCGTTGATGGCATCTTTCAGGGTTTTGCTGCCGGAATCGACCCCGCGCACCTCCGCGCCCAGCAGTTGCATGCGGAAGACATTGGGCCGCTGCCGGGCCATGTCAACCGTGCCCATGTAAACCACGCATTGGATGCCGAGCAGAGCAGCAGCCGTGGCGGTGGCGACGCCATGTTGCCCGGCCCCGGTTTCGGCCACGATGCGTTGCTTGCCCATGCGCTGCACCAGCAAAGCCTGCCCCAGGGCGTTGTTGATTTTGTGCGCGCCGGAGTGGGCCAAATCCTCTCTTTTAAGATAAATCTGCGCCCCGCCCAGATGCTCGCTCAAACGCCGGGCATGTGTGATCGGCGTGGGCCGGCCCACAAAATCGCGCATCAGCCTGTGGAATTCGTTCCAGAAGTCGGGATCGTTCTGGGCGATGTGATAGGCCTCTGTGAGTTCGGCAAGAGCCGGCATCAGCGTTTCGGGCACAAACTGGCCGCCATACGGCCCAAAACGACCGTGAGCATCGGGAAGATCGGTTATGAATGGGATAGACATGAAATCGTTGTTATTTTTCAGGAGATGCGCAATTCGTGATCGGAATTGAAAACATCGACAATGCGTTCTGCATGTGTGGGGATGATGTTATCAGGTAGTTCATGCCGGGCAAACCAGCGCAATGCCGCGGTTTCCTCATTGGATTCGATCATCGCGCCGCCGACGACGCGGCCAAGAAAGTTGAGGGACGCGACTTGAACGCGCCTGCCGTCGGGATAGACCGCGCAGATGTCGGGATAGGTGTAACACCCCAACAACCTGATAACCTCGACCTCCAACCCTGTCTCCTCCCAGGCTTCGCGGATGACGGCGCTTGTGAACGTATCGCCAGCTTCGACGCCGCCGCCGGGCAGACACCACCAATCGCCATCCATGCGTTTTTGCAGCAACAGCCTCCCGGCGTCATCCATGATGGCGATCGAACAGCCGAGGCCGATGTTGGCGTCTGCGGTTGCGCCGGGCCCGATGGCGAATGTGAGCGTTTGGGGTGGGGTATTTTGTAGCATCGAAGTATTCTCCTTGTCTATGGCGACAGTTGTTTGGCGGCGGCGATGAATGCTCGCACAGCTTCATGATCCTTGCGGCCAGGTTCGCGCTCGACGCCGCTGCTAACGTCCACGCCCCAAGGCTGCACCTGCGTGATGGCCTCGGCAACGTTGTCCGGGGTCAGGCCGCCCGCCAGCAACAAGCGGTGCTTGCGGGCGATAGCTGCGGCGATGCGCCAGTCGGCGCGTTGGCCGGTGCCACCGTAGGCGTGCGGATGGTAGGCATCGAGCAGAAGGTCGGGGCCGGCAGGGGGGCCGAGATGGCCAAAACGGTCGGCGCCGATTGCGGCTGCGGCCTGGTCTGAGCAGCGTAGGGCCTTGAACGCCCGGTTATCAAGCTGTTGCAGCAGCGCAGGGCTTTCATCCCCGTGCAATTGCGCCAGATCCAGCCCCGTCCACGCCAGAATGTTTCGTACCGAATCGACCGATTCATTCACAAACACCCCCACTGTTCGCCGATCGGGAGGCAAAGGGCGCAATTCCGATAGGATGGCGATGATCTCGTGCAGCGTGAGATAACGGGGTGATTTCGCATAACAGATAAAACCGAGCATATCGGCGCCTGCTGCAAGGGCGACCTCAGCATCGGCCACATGCGTGATCCCACATATCTTAACCAAGGTCATGGGTCGGGCATTGTACCATGATCAAAAAAAAGCCCAAAGATACCTGTTCGGCCATGTGAGCCGTTAGTCGGCAGGTGACTCAGGGGCGGCGATGTACTATTTCCGCAAGTAGCGCTTGCGTATCTTCGACGATACGTTGAAAAAAAATACTTTTTTTACAGGCATCTGAACTGCTTCAGTCGTCGCGCCTAGCCTTTCGGCCTGCGCCTGCGCTGCCACAGCCCGGCCAGGGTGGGGATGGCGCCGCGCGGCAGCCGCAGAAACAGCAGAATGATCAGCATCCCGTAGGCCACATGCCGCAACTGTCCGAAATCGATCAGGATCTCGTCGACGATGGTGAAGGTGACCGCGCCCACGATGGGGCCGAACAGGGCGCCGATGCCGCCGAAGCCCAGCATCACCAATACGACGATATCGACTTCGCCGAAGCCGAAAGTTGTCGGGCTGATGCGGCCCTCGGTGAAAGCGTAGGTCGAGCCGGCCAGGCCCAGCATCGCTGCCCCGACCAGCGCGGCGTAGACCCGGTAACGGGCGACATCCACACCGGCCAGCTCGGCGGCGACTTCGTCGTCGCGCAGGGCGCGGAAGGCCCAGCCGACATGGGAGCGCCGCAGCAGCCCGTGCACCAGCAGAAAGAGGAGCGCGAGGGCCAGCATCAGATAGTAGGGCGGGATCTTGTCGCGCAGCAATGTGCCCGCGCCGGACGTGATCAGCCGCCCCGTATCTCCACCCGTCAGTTCGCCCAGCCCCAGCACCAGGGCATCGAACGATAACGAGAAGATGAGGGTGATGATGCCGGTGAAGATCACCCCCAGAGAGCGCCGCACCGCCACGAAACTGAGCAGTCCGCCGGTCAGGGTGGCGGCGAGGGTGGCGGCCAGGATGCTCGCGGCGATTGGCCATCCCGCGCTGTCGGCCAGGATGGCGCCGCCGTAACCGCCGATGCCGGCGAGCGCGCCAACGCACAGGAACAACTGCCCGGTGCTGCCGAAGATCACGTTGAAGGCGATGGTGTAACAGACATAGGCCAGCCCCAGGACGGCGACGCCCATGAGCACCCGCGAATGGCCGAGCCAGAGGGGCAGCAGAGCCAGCCCCGCGCCCACCGCGGCAATCGGTAGGAGCAGACGAGGGAGCGATCGGGAGGCGTGCGCCTCGACCCCTCCGAGCGAGAAGGCGCCGGCGCTGTGGGTGGGGCGATCACTCATTCCCGCACCCCCAACAACCCGGCCGGGCGGGTGAGGATGGTCAGCGCCGCGGCCCCCAGCAGGATGATCAGCGAGATATAGGTGCCGATGAGGTCGGCGGCGACGGCGTTCACGATCCCCAGAATGAGCCCTGCCAGCAAGGCCCCGGCCACGTTGCCCAGCCCCCCCACCACGGTGACGATGAGCGCGAAGGTGGTGATGGAAAGGCCGGAGTGCACATCGATCGGGGTGACCATGGCGCGGGTGATCGCCACCAGCGCCGCCAGGACGCCGCTCAGCACCAGGATCAGGCGCAGCATCCGGTGGGGATAGATGCCGACCAGGCGGGCGCCCTCCTGATCTTCGATCACCGAACGCACTGCCCGGCCCAGGGAGGTGTAGCGGAAGAAAAGGAAGAGGGCTGCAAAGGTGGCGAGCGTGATCGCCGAAGCGGCCAGGCTGCCCCGTCGCATGGGCACGCCCAGAATCTCGACCGCCCCACCCCCGATGCGCAGGCTCAGGGCGCCCAGTGCATAGCGCCAGTTGAGGAAGCCTTCGACGGTGAAAGACACGCCCAGCGTGAGCAGCAGACTGAGCAGCACCCGCGCCTCGCCGCGCAAGCGGTACACCGGGCGCAGGATCGTTAGATCCAGAATCAGGCCCATCAGGCCGCCGGCGAGCAGGCCCAGCCCGGCTGCAAGCCAGATGGGCAGGCCGGCGGCCTGGGCCAGCGCCACCACCATGGCCGCGGCGACTGCCATCTGCCCGTGGGCCAGGTTGAGCACACCGCCCAGGCCGTAGACCAGGGTAAGCCCCACGGCCAGCAGGCCGAATTGCAGCCCGAGCACGATCCCGTCAAGGATGTTGGCTATCATGTCACTCCTAAATAAGCGCTGCGGATGCCGGGATGGGCCGCCAGTTCTGCGGTCGTGCCCTGCAGCCGGATGAAACCGTTTTCGAGGACGTACCCCCGATCGCTGAAGGCCATGGCCAGCGGCACCTGCTGCTCGGCCACCAGCACGGTCAGCCCCTGTTTGCGCAGCACCCTGAGGGCCTTGTACGTGGCCTGAGCCAGCAAAGGGGCCAGTCCTGTGCTTGGCTCGTCCAGCACGAGAAGGCGGGGTTTGGACATCAGCGCCCGCCCCACGGCCAGCATCTGTTGCTCGCCGCCGCTCATCGTTCCGGCGTGCTGCCGCCGCCGCTCGGCCAGACGGGGAAATAACTCCAGCACGGTCGACAGGGTCTGGGGATCGGGCCGGTGGGGATAGGCGCCCAGCAGCAGGTTTTCCTGCACGGTCATGCGGGGGAACAGATGCCGCTCCGCGGAGACAAACCGCAGCCCCAGTCGGGCGATGCGTTCCGCCGGCAGCCGGGTGATGTCATTCCCCTCGAAGCGAACCTGACCGGCAGAGGGCGAGAGCAGCCCGCACATCGCCCGGAACAGCGTTGTCTTGCCGGCGCCGTTCGAGCCAATGATCATCACCGCCTCACCGGCATCGACCCGAAAGGCCACAGCGTGGAGCACATCGTTGCCCTGGTATCCGGCCGAGAACCCCGCCACCTCAAGCATGATTCATCTCCTGGCCCAGATAGGCCTTGACGACTGCCGGGTGGCGCATCACCTCTGCGGGCAGTCCCTCGGTGAGGATAGTTCCGAAATCGAGCACCACCACCCGTTCCGCCAGGCTCATCACCGCCTTCATGACGTGCTCCACCCAGATGATGGTCATGTTGAACTGATCACGGATCGCTCGGATGATGGCGATGGAGGCCTCCAGCTCGGTATCGTTGAGGCCGGCCATCACTTCATCCAGCGCCAACAGCCGGGGGCCTCCGGCGATGGCCCGGGCCAGTTCCAGGAAGCGCTGCTCGTGCAAGTTGAGATGCCCGACGAGGTCGTGGCGGCGGTCGGCCAGGCCGACGAACGACAGCGCCTCGCCGGCCAGCTCCAGGGCCTGCTCTTCCTGGCGATGCGCGCCTGCCCGGCCAAAGAGCGCGCCCAGCGCCACATTCTCCAGCGCGGTCATCGAGGCAAAGTGGCGGGGCGTCTGTTGCACCATGGCGATTCCCATCTGGCGCACGCGGTGGGGCGGGGCCTGGGTGATCTCCTGGCCGGCGAACCGGATGGCGCCTCGGGTCGGCGTTTCGAGGCCGACGATCAGCTTGAGCAGCGTGCTCTTGCCGGCGCCGTTGGGGCCGACGATGGCCAGGATCTCGCCATCGTCGGCCCGCACGTTCACGCCATTGACCGCGGCCAGACCGCCAAAGTGCTTGTGCACCTGATCCAGCTCGAGTAGGGCCATGGGGCGCTATTGCTCCGGCATGTAGGGTTCGAGCGGGTCGGAATGGGTCAGCAACTCGAACCACCAGTCTCCGGCTTCATTCAAGCCCGCGGGCGCGGGGCCTGCGCTGATGATGGTGAAGAGTGGCCGGGCCTCGGCCATCTCGCCCCACTCGGTCCAGCTCAGCGTGTGGCCATAGCCCGGCATGTCGAAGGAGTTGGCATGGACATACGCGGCGATGGCTGCCGGGTCGTCGCCAACCGCCTTGACTGCCCGGGCGACGATTTGCACGATGGCATAGCCGGCCACGGCGTCGTCCGACATCAGCTTATTATCGGAGAAGGCCAGGTAGCGCTTGGCCAGATCGGCGTAACTGTCGCTGAAGTAGTCGGCGCAGGCGAAATCGCTAAAGCGCCCGATGGCCAGCTCCTGCAAGCCGCCGACGGCCAGAGTTGGCGGCACCCACGAGCCGGTGACCGGCACGTTCCCGGCCAGGTCGGCTGATAGGGCGACGATGGCCGAGTTGCCCGGCGGATGGCCGGTGCCCACGATCATCTGCGCGCCAAAGTCGGCCATCGCCCGCACAAAGGGGGTGAAGTCGGTGGTTGGCGGCACCGGCGCCACTTCGATGGTGAATTCAATGCCGGAGTCCTTGAATGTGTTCTCGATGGCGGCCTTCATGGCTTGCCCCCACGGGTAGTCGGCCACGATGCCCCCGACCTTGGTGAACCCTTTCTCGCGGGCGTACTGTAGCACCGGCGCGGCGTCCATCGGCGCCGCCGGCAGACAGGTGCGGAAGGTGTAGCGGCTGTTCCGGGTGAGGGCGGCCTGGGTGCCGGATTTGACCAGGAAGAGCGGCATCTTTGCCTGTTCGGCCGCGGCGGCAACCGGCACGCCGACGCCGCTGGAAATGATGCCGCCAACCGCGACCACGCCGTCCTCGACGAGCCGCTCGAAGCGGTCGACGCCGATGTCGGCGTTGTTTTCCGTGTCTTGGACGATGATCTCGATCATGCGGCCATCCACGCCGCCGGCTTCGTTGATTTCCTTGGCTGCCAGCGCCATCCCGTCGCGGGCCTGCACGCCCCAGGGGGTGAAGGAACTGGTCAGGTCGGTCAGCGTGCCGATTTTGATCGGTTCCGCCGGGACGGGGGTGGGCGGGACCGCTGTGGGCGGGACTGCTGTGGGCGGGGCCGCCGTGGCCGCGGGCGGCGAGGTGGGGGGGGGTGTGGCGCAGGCCGCGAGCACCAGGCTGCACACCGCAAACAAGAGGGCAAGTCGCGCCAGCTTGGCTGGCAGATGCCCAAGGGGCGTATTCATCGTTTCCTCCAATGTTCGTGTGGGTGGTGGAAAGGCTGACCGGGTCACAGCATCCGATTGCGTGCACGTGGCAGGGCCAGCGTACTCCTAAACAATCCGATCATGCACAGGGCGTCTATAAAAGTTCGTTGTCGTTTCACCTCCTTCACGGCTGAACGTGAAAGCGCCGCGCCTTCAAAAAGTAGGTCATGGGTGGCTCAGCATCCTTTCTGCGCAGCGCCCTGCGCCCGACTGGCTACTGGCGTAACTTGTACCGCTGAATCTTCCCGGTGACCGTCTTCGGCAAATCTGGCACGAATTCGATCATGCGCGGATATTTGTAGGGGGCGATGCGGGCTTTGACGAACTCCTGCAGCTCTTTGACCAGCTCCGGCGATCCCTTGACGCCCTCTTGCAAAACCACGAAGGCTTTGGCTTTGACCAATCCCGCCTCATCTTTGGTGCCCACCACCGCGCTCTCCAGCACCGCCGGATGTTCGATCAGCGCGCTCTCCACCTCAATCGGCGAGACCCAGGCCCCGCCCACCTTCAGCATGTCGTCCGAGCGCCCGTCGTACCAGAAATAGCCGTCGGCGTCCATGTGGTATTTGTCGCCGGTGAACATCCACTCGCCGCGCATGGTGTATTTGCTCTTTTCGTGCTTGTTCCAGTAGAAGGGCGCGGCGCTGTCGCCGCTGATCAGCAGGTCGCCGATCTCGCCTGCCGGGACTTCTCGCCCATTCTCGTCGGTGAGTCTGGCGGTATAGCCGGGCACAAGTTGCCCGCTTGACCCTGCTCGCACGCGTCCCGGATAGTTGGAGATGAAGATGTGCAGCATCTCGGTCGAGCCGATGCCGTCGAGGATTTCCACCCCGAACTTTTCTTTCCACTGCCGATAAATCTCTGCCGGCAGCGCCTCGGCCGCCGAGACGCACAGCCGCACCGAACTCAGGTCGTATTTTTTCTCGGCTTCGGGCGCGGCCAGCATCGCCGCGTACATCGTCGGCACCGAGAAGAAGAGTGTGGGATGAAAGCGCGTGATGATCCCGAACAGCGCGTCGGGGGTGGGGCGTCCGGGGAAGAGCACGGAGCTTGCGCCGACGCCGTAGGGGAAGGTCATGTTGTTGCCCAGGCCGTAGGCGTGAAACAGTTTCGAGCCGGAGAAGCACAGATCGTTCTCGGTCATGTGGATCACGCCGCGCGCGTAGTTCTCGACCGTGAAGGCGATGTCGTGCTGCAGGTGCACCGCGCCTTTGGGGAAGCCGGTCGAGCCGGAACTGTACAGCCAGAAGGCGATGTCGTCGGGCGAGGTGTCCGCCGGGTCCAGGCTGGGCGAGGCGGCGTCCACCCATGTCTGCCAGTCAATCACGCCGGGCGCGTCATCGCCATCGACCACGATCACCTGTTTGAGGTACTTGCAGGTGGCCCGGATCGGTTCGATGAGTTTGTACAGCGGCCCGCTCACCACTGCCACTCTGGCGCGGCTGTCGTTCAGAAAGTAGGCGTAATCGGCGGACTGCATCACCGTGTTGGTGGGGATGGGCACAGCGCCGATTTTGATGGCGCCGAAAAAGGTGGCCGGGAACTGCGGCGTGTCGAGCAAGAGCATCAAGACTCGCTGCTCCTGTTCCACGCCCAGTTCCTTCAGGGCGTTGCCGGCCCGGTTGGCCAGCTCGCCGAGTTGCTGGTAGGTGTAGGCCTGGTCGCGGGTGTAGATGGCGACTTTGTCGCCGCGCCCTTCGGCGAGATTGTGATCCAGCACCGCGCTGGCATTGTAGTGGTCGGTTCGGTGTGTGATCGCCCTCATGAGCAAACTCCTTGCAAAATCGACGTTGGTTTGTGCGTGCCGGGTGGGTCAGCGCCCCGTCCAAAGTGCAAACAATTCGGCCAGGTCCTGAACTGTGGGCGGCAGCCCCGCAATGCAAAGGGTGGTTCGGCGGGCCTCTTGCCGCAAGCGAGAACCCGGACTCTGCACCCTGCGCCGGCGGCAGCCATCTGGTCGATGCCGGCCTATCGTAACGACCCCCCCATTTTCGCGCCTGCTGTTTGAGTCCGCAAGTCAGGCCTTTAGCTTGCGCCTCCTGCGTTCGGCGCCCGGTGACCGGGCCACTGAGCGACTCAGGCCACTTGGGGCATGCTGTGCCACCAGATGCGCGCCTCGGCGCACAGACCCTGTGCAAACGTGGCCTGCAGAACGCCATCCAACACCATGCGTGGCAAGGGTTCTCCCGGCTTTCTGGCCGGCAGGCCTGTTCCCGTAGAACGCGCCCAGATCTGGAAGAGCTCTTCAGACGCCACCTGGTAGGTCACGTGCCAGTGCGCGAGGCCTGCGTCGCCTTGATCGGCCAGGACTGTGAAGGCGACCTGCACATCTTCTTGCAGTTGGACACGTTTCCAGTACTCGACCAGCGCGGCCCTGCCTGTTTGCACCTGGAACGGCGTGTTGTGGTACACGCCATCTGCGTGGAAGAGCGCGGCAAACAGGGCCGGATCGCGGGCTTCCCAGGCAGCCTTGTAGCCCTGCATGAATGTTTGGATGTTCATCTTCGACTCCGTATTGAGGGTGGGGCCTGCGCCGCCTGTTGGCAAGCGTCGCTTGCTGGCAAGCGTCGCTTGCGGGCAAGCGGGCTGGGAAATGAGCAAGTCCAGGTTGGCACACGGGGCGGCTACTCGCGGAGGACGTGGAAGCGTTTGGCCTTGAGTTCGAAGCGCGGCAGGGCGTCGCGCTCGACGACGCGGACGATCGGGCGGAAGGAAAGCGCCGAGTCCAACGCGGAGGCCACCGCCTCGACCAGGGAAGGATCGGCCCCGTGGGTGAGTTCGAGTTCGATCTCCATCTCGTCCATGCGCCGGAGGGTGCGCACCGTCACGCGAAATTCGTCCACCTGATCGAAGCGGCGGATGATGTTCTCCACCGCGCTGGGGAAGACGTTCACACCGCGCACGGTGACCATGTCGTCGGCGCGGCCGAGGATGCCGCCCTGAAAACGGGCAAATGTGCGGCCGCAGACGCACGGCGTCGGGTCGAGTTCGACCAGATCGCCGGTGCGATAGCGGAGGATGGGAAATCCCCAGCGGCCCAGATTCGTGATCACGAGTTCCCCCCGCTCGCCGGGGGGAACCGCCGCGCCGGTCTGCGGATTCAGCACCTCCACGATGAATTCACTCTCGATCACGTGCGTCCCGCCCGGCTGGGCTTCGCACTCGAAGGAATGCGCGCCGACCTCCGACGCCCCGGCGTGATCGTAACATTTGGCGTTCCAGGCGGCCTCGATGCGCTGCTTGGTGGCGGGGATGCTGGCGCCCGGCTCGCCGGCGTGAATGGTGGCGCGGATGGGAATCTGGCGCAAATCGAAATGGCTCTCGCGGGCGACCTCGGCCAGGCGCAGGGCGTAGGTGGGCGTGCAGCAAAGCGCGGTGGCGCCGGTATCGCGCATCAGTTCCAGCCGCTGCAACGAGTTGCGCCCGCCGCCGGGGATCATCAACGCCCCGATCTGCCGCGCGCCGTCTGCCGCGGCCCAAAACCCGATGAAGGGGCCGAAAGAAAAGGCCATGAACAGGCGGTCGGCGCTGGTCATCCCGGCGCCGGCGAGAACATGCGCCCAACAGCGGCCCCACCATTCCCAACTGGCGGCGGTGTCCAGCACCCGGAAGGGGACGCCGGTGGTGCCGGAGGTCTGGTGGAAGCGGGTGTAGGCATCCAGCGGGTAGGTGGTGTTCGCGCCGAAGGGGGGGACGGCGAGCTGATCGTGGACGAGCTCGTGTTTTGTGGTGAGCGGGAGGCGCGGCAAATCTTCCAGCGAGCCGAAATCAGCCGGGGTGAGGTGCGCGGCCCGCAGTTTGGCGGTGTAGAAGGCGTTGCGCTCCCAGAGTTCCTCCAACATGGCGCGCAGTTTTTGGGCCTGGAGGTCGCGCAGTTGCGGGCGGGGCAGGGTTTCGACGGCGGGATCGTAGAGGGGCATGGCTAAATTTCGACCTCGGCGGCGGCATGGCGGTAGGAAAGGCGGGCGCGGCGGGGTTGGGCGGCGGCGGCCAGGGTGACGATTCCGCAAAAATCCGGCTCGCCGGGGTCGTGGCCGAAAGCGTGGCGCAGCAACACGCGCAGCGCGCCGGAGTGCGTGACGAGAATATGATGAGAGGGGTCGGCTGCCGGGGCCGCGAAAATCTCCCGCGCCCGCGTCAGAAGACGGTGGAGGACGGCCTCCGGCAGTTCCGCCCCGCCCGCGCTGGGGGTCGCCAGCCAGTAGCCCATCGGGTCGCGGCTGGTCCAGAAATTGCGAAAGAAAGCGGCGCGGGCGGGCGGCTGGCTGTCCAGGTAGGCTGAGCCGGGGGCGAAGTGGGCGTAGGTCAGCGACGGCTCGGCCAGGTGCGCGGAGCCGTTCGTGTGCAGGATGAAGCGCACGTTCGCCAGCGCCTCGTCTGGCTGAGGCGGGGGCAGGGGGAAGTGGGCGGCCAGGCGGCTGTGGATGGCGGCGGCGGTTTCATAGGTGCGCTGCGTCGGCGCGTGGGCGATGACAAGCGGTTCGCCGGGCCGGAAGCCCGCCGCCAGCGCGTCCGCGGCGCGGCGGGCCTGGGCCTGGCCGGTCTCGGTCAGCCCCACATCGGCGCGGTGATGTTCCACCTCGCCGTGGCGCACGAAGTAAATCGTCGCGCTCATGCTGCGCTCCGGTGTGGCGTGGGGCCTGTCCAGGTTGCGGCGCCTTTGACCTCGCGCAGCCGAATGCCGTACAGGGCGCGGCAGGCGCCGGACATGCCGATGACGGGTCGCATCTTCAGGGGAGCTCCTTCAGGGTCTGCAAGAATTGATAGAACCAGAGATCGGTGGGGGTGGCGGCGGCGGGGTCGGGCGGGGGCTGATCGGGCATGCGCTCGAACAGGCCCACGTCGCCGGCGTCGTCGCCGGCCTGGGGCCGTCCGCCCACGGCGCGGGCGCGGTAGACGATCAACACCACCCGCACTTCGGGATGTGAATAGACCCCGATCAGTTCGCCGAGTTCGACATCCACGCCGGTTTCTTCTTTCGCCTCGCGCACCGCGGCCTGGGGCACGGACTCGCCCAACTCGACGTGCCCGGCGGGCGGGGCCCAATACTGTTGCAGCGGGGGAATCGTGCGATGCACGAGCAGGAATTTCCCCTCGTACTCCACCACCGCCATCGCCACCGGCGCCGGGTTATGATAGAGGATGAACCCACAGGCGGGGCAGTGTGCGCGCTCGCGCCCCTCGACGAAGCCAATCGCCAGCGGCTGGCCGCAGTTCAGACAATATCGGTGCGCCATCGATCCTCCGCCCGGCCGCTCAGCGTTTGACCTGGATCTGGCTGAGGGCTTTTTCCATCAGGAGTTGATAACTGCTCTTTTGGC
This sequence comes from Caldilineales bacterium, assembly GCA_013360575.1. Taxonomy (GTDB): domain Bacteria; phylum Chloroflexota; class Anaerolineae; order J102; family J102; genus JABWBG01. The sequence continues at coordinate 13,634 of JABWBG010000001.1, read as the reverse complement.
CGAGCAAGTGATCCTGTTTGCGCTGGCTCCACACCGTTTCCGGCCGGCTCTGGACGATGAAAACGTTCTCCGGGAAAGGCAGATCGTGATCGATGGCCCATTCGATATCCATCGGGCAGCCGTAATGCGCTTCGATGCGTTTGGCGATCGTGACCAGTTCCTGCAATTCGTTGTCGTGCAGCGAGGGCTGGGCTTGCCGTTCGGGGGGGACGTCGTTATGGACGACGCCGTCGCCGGGCAGATAGACGCACTCGATGGCCTTGGCCGAGATGACGCGTTCGTTCACTTCCCGCACGACTTTATCCACCACGAAGCGGTCCGGCGTAACCGCGCCGGAGACGACTGCCTCTCCGAAGCCCCAACTGCTTTCCACCACCACCTTCGAGTGGTCGCCGTTGACGGGGTTGAGGGTGAACATGACGCCGGAGGTGCGCGAATTGACCATTTTTTGCACGCCGACGCTGATCAGCACCTTGTCGGGCGGGAAGTTGAGCCGGGCGCGGTAGCCGATGGCGCGGGCGGTGAACAGGCTCGCCCAGCAGTTTTGCGCCCGGTGCAGGACTTCAGCCAGGCCGCGCACCCAGAGGTAGGTGTCCTGCTGGCCGGCGAAACTGGCGTCGGGCAGGTCCTCTGCCGTGGCGCTGGAGCGCACGGCCACGGGCAGGTTTTCCGTGTGGCAGCGGGCGCACAAGGCCTGATAGTGCTGCTCGATGTTGGCGGCGATGTGGGCGGGCATTTCCGCTTCGAGGATCAAGGCTTGAATCGCCGCGCTGGTGCGATCGAGCGAGGGCACCTCGTCAGGTTCGACTTCGTCCAGCAGGCGGTTGATTTCATTGCCGATGCCCGCGGCGGCGACGAATTCGCGGTAACTATCGGTGGTGATTGCGAATCCCGGCGGGACGCGGATGCCGGCCCGCAGCAATTCGCCCAGGCTGGCGTTCTTGCCTCCGACGATGGGCAGGGATGATTTATCGAGTTCTTCGAACCCAATGATGCAGACCATGGGGACCTCTTTTTAGCAATGGCGAAAGGGGCGGCCGTGAAGGCCGCCCCTCGAATGTACCCGGCGCGCCGGGAAGACCTGCTACTCGGCGCGTTTCACGATCGTGACGAGGCCCCGGTCGCCGTCCACCTTGACCCAGTCCCCGGTCTTGATGGCGGTCGTCGCCGAGCCGGTGCCGGTGACCGAAGGCACGCCGTACTCGCGGCAGACGATGGCGGCGTGGGAGGTGATGCCGCCGATGTCGGTGACGGCGGCTTTGATCTTGGAGAAGATCGGCGCCCAGGCGGGGTTGGTGTTCGGCACGACCATGATGTCGTCCTGTTCCAGGGTGACGATGTCTTCCAGTCGTTTGAGCACGCGGGCTTTGCCCTCGACCACGCCGGCGGAAGAGGCGAAGCCCTTCAGTTCGTCGGCGCTGCCGGCCTGGCCGGATGCACCTTCCAGCCACTCGGTGACGCGTTCGGTCGTCACGCCCCAGAGCATGACGGTGAACGGCTCGGCGACCACTTCCGGCGGGACGCCGAGGGCGGGCGGCGGCGACCACTGGGCGGCGGCAGCCAGGATTTTCTTGCGTTTTTCAGCCTTTTCAGCCCACTTCATCGTCGGGATGTTCTCGCCCAATGCCCAGGAGGTGGCGACATCTTCGATCAGCGAGGGGATTTCGAGGCGGTTGAACATGAAGAAATCGTCCGTCTCTTTCAGCACCCCTTGCTTGACGAACAAGCGTCCGAACTCGCGCATTTTCTCGAACCAGATGGTGTGGAACCAATGTTCGACCCAGAACAGGTGGTCTTCCGCGTAGCGGTAGATGGTGCGGGTGTTGTTGTAGGCGTCCTCGAAGGTCTTGCGGTCTTCGTCCGATTTGATCAGGCCGCGGTATTCGGCAATGATGGCGTCGCGCGCGTCGGTGATCGCGGACAGCGAACGCTCGATGCGCTCGCCGCGGTCCAGGCGTTCGAGATAGCCTTTGAGGTAGCTGAACGGCACGTCGAGTTTGTCAATCCAACTGCCTTCGTAGTGGAACCAGCCGCTGCCGCAGGAAACCATGAACCAGGGATCCTTGACTTCGCTCAGGCTCTCCAGCCACATGCGGCCGTCTTCGAACTCGCGCAGGCTCTCGATTTTGGCGTTGGCGGAGCGGTCGGCCTTGAGGATGTTGGCGACGCGCTCGCGGGTGTGGGCCAGGCGCGCCAGGCGGCAAAGTTCCTCTTCGGGGCGGAACATCGAAACATCGGCGCCGGCGACCATTTTTCCAATCGCGCTTTCGCTGATGCCCGGAAAGAGTTTGCGGGCCACATCGGCAAACATCAAATAGGCGAGGTAGGAGAGGTTGAGGTAGGTGAAGTGATACTGCCAGCCTCGATAAATGATGTTGACGGCGTGGTTGAAAGCCTCGATCAGTTCCTGCGCCGGGCCGATGGCCGGCAGCGTGGTGGCCGAGTCGAAATCGGGCACGAACTGCGGCAGTTCTTTGGGCACCTTGACCGCCTGCAATTCCCGGCCAAGTTCTTGCTGGCGTGTCCGCCATTGACCCCACAATTCTTCATAATGTCCAAACACGGGAAAAGTGCGCTGCCCGAACTTTTCCGCCTTGGCCTGGATGATTTCTAAGGGCGGGGGGGCGATGGCGGTGATGTACAGGTAGCAGCCCAGCATCCGGTGGGCGATGCCCTGGGCAGGCGGGATGCAGAAAATGCGGGTGGTGTGCTGGGAGAGGGCAATCTGCCATGCCTGATGAAAAACTTCATCGAGCGGAACCATGGGATCCGGGGCGTGAATCTTATCGGTGTACCAGAATTGATCTTGATCCCAGTCCTGCCGGTCCGAAGTGAACAGGCGATGGTCTGGATACATTTCCTCCCATCCTTCCATTTCCTTCGGTACTTTTACTTCCCAGGCGTAGGGAAAGCGTTTTTGGGACATCTTCGTTCTCCTTGAATGTGTGTAGGTGAAAGCGGTTGGGATGCGCAACGCGGCCACGGTCACGAGGCGTTCAGCAGACACAGAAAGGCGTTAGTTTGTTAATGGGCTGATGGCGGCACCTCCGTCGAGGCAAGTTTCGAGGTCGGCAATAGATTTCCATAAATAAGCAGGGCCTGCCGCGGCCAAGGCGGCGGAGGGGCTTTCTCCCCCCTGGATGATCGCGGCTGGGATGCCGGCATCTTTGGCGGCCAAAATATCGGTAACGCTGTCGCCGACGAACAGGGTGCGCGCCGGGGCGGCGCTGAGACCGCGCATGGCGCGGCGGAGGCCCTCGCCGAAAGGTTTGAGCAGGGTCACTTCGTTGCGGGAAATAATCACATCGAACAACCCGGCCAGGCCCAGGCGGGGCAGAGCTTCGTCCAGCGCGCGCCGGCCAATGTTCGAGACCAGGCCGAAGCGGGCGGCGTGCATCTGCTGCCACCGCGCCAGCAGGGCGGCGGCGCCCGGCCGCACCGACCAACGCGTGGCCGCGTCCCGGTCGTAGCGGTCGTAGATGGCGCCCAGCCGCGCTGTCAAGTGGTGTGGATCCAGGCCAAATTGTGCGGCCATTTGCATGGTTTGGTTGTAAATGCCGGCGTAATCCGCTGCCTCCGAGATCGCCTGGAAGCCGAGACGGCGCAATTCGCCGCGGGCTTCCTGCACCGCCTCTGGCAGTTTCCACTGGAAATCCACCAGCGTCCCTTCGAAATCGAAGAGCAGGACGGAGAAAGCCGGCGCGGCGGACGGGGAGGAGGTCGGGTTCGTCACGGGTCAGTCGGGTGGGCGGAGTGGTGGATCGGAGGGGCCAAACACGCTTCCAGCGCGGCGGCCGCGGCCTGGCCGAATTCCGGGGTGTTGATGTGCGCGTCCACCGCGATCGTTTCGATGGCCGGGTCGAGATGGGCGCGCAAGGCCGCGGCGAAGGCGGCGTCGATTTCTGGGGCGTAGAGCTGGCCGCCGGCGACGCTGAGCGAGGAGAAGCCTTCGAGCGGGAGGAGGAACTTGACCAGGGCTTTGCGCGGGTGCCGGTTCAGTTTCTCGGCCACGGCCGCGGCGATGGCGACCACTTCCTCACGGCTGGTGCGCGCCTGCACGCGCATCGCATCCTGGATGAACAAGGCGCGGTCGGCCAATTTGCGGGCAACCCACAGCGGGTCGGCTTTGTCTCGGCGTTCGATGGGGCCGCAGGAAAGCATGTCGAAGCCGCAGGGGGAAAGGATGTAGGGGACGCCGCGGCGGCAGGCGGCTTCCAGGCGGTCGGGGGCGGCGGCGCGGTTGCCGCCAAGCAGGTATTCGCCATAATTGGCCGGCACCAGATCGATGAAGGCATCGAACAAGCCCTGCCCCACCAGGTCCTCGACGGCGCGGTCGCCCAGGCCGGTGGCGTGGAACGAGACGATGTTGAAGCGGTCTTGGATGCGCGCCCGCACGTAGCCCGCGCCTTTGTCGCAAAAGCCGAACTCGGTCATGGCGATCAGCGGCTTGTCCGCGGCGGCGGGCGGCTCGGCGGCCTCCACCATCCCGCAGACGGCCCCCGCGCCGTTGAGCATCAGCCGGCGCACGAGGGCGTTCATGCCCACCGTGTCGGTGACGGTGTGCATGACGGTGATGTCGCGGACGCCGAAATACTCGGCGAATTTAGCGGCGTAGGCCGGCATGGCGGCGACGCTGGAGATCAATACTTTGGGCAGGCCGAAGGGCAGGGCGCGCATCACCGTGAGGGAAAGCACGGTGCCGGTCATGCCGGCGACGGCGATCACGCCCTCCAACTCGCCCGCCGCGTACCGCGCCGCCGCCAGGTTGGCCATGCCCGCGCCCATGACGCCGATGGCTTTGTCGCGCTCTTTCGCCAGCAGGCCGCGCACGGTTTCGATGTCGCTGCCCCCTGCCTGGGCGATTTCCGCCGGGGTCAGGTCCGGTTTCAGGGCGGGGACGATGGCGCCGGTGCCGATGCTGACATCCGCCAGCACCACCCGATGCCCGCGGCGCTCGATTTTTTCCTTCAGGAGCGTAAGGGCTTCCTCGCGCTCGTCCACCATTCCGATGATGAAAATCGCCACGACGGCCTCCACATAAAAAAGGAGGCGGAAGAGGCCGATTGTGCGGCCTCTTCCGCCTCGTGTCGGCGGAGATTACTCCAGGCCGAGTTCCTGCCAGCGGGACTGCACCTGTTTGACGATGGCTTTGTCGAGTTCGATCGGGACGGGTTTCTCTTTCCACTCGTAGGGGATGGTCGCATCGATGATCAGCCGCGAGGTGATGTCGCGGGATTCGATGGGCAGCGAGGGGTCGAGCGGCGTCGAACGGCCGCGCTTGATGAATTCGGCGCGGGAGGGGTTGAAGCGGAAGGACAGGGCCCACAGGACGCGCGGCCAGTCCCAGGCGTCGATGTCTTCATCGACAACGATGACGGTTTTCAAGCCGTACGCGCCCATCTCGGTGGAGATGGCGGCGGTGCCGACCTGGGCGGCGTGGCCGGGGTACATTTGTTTGACGGAGATCACCGCCAAGAAGCGCCCCGCGCCCTCCGGCGGGCAGTAGACCGATTTGATGCCCGGAATGCGCATCGCTTCCAACCCCTGCCAGAGCGTGGCGCCGTAGGTCAGGGCCATGGTCATGTGCGTGTCGGTGGTGGCGCGCCCGACCGTGCTGATCCAGAAGACGGGGTTGGTGCGGTGGGTGATGCAATTGACCTTGATGAAGTTGCGCGGGGTGGTGCCGATGCCGGAATAGTAGCCGGTGTATTCCCCAAACGGGCCTTCGGGCAGGGTGGCTTCCGGGTCCACCTCGCCCTCGACCACGATCTCGGCGGAGGCGGGAATCGGCAGGTCCACCGTCTCGCCTTTGACGATTTCGATGGGGAAGCCGCGAATGGCGCCGGCGAACTCATATTCGGACTCGAACGCGGGCAGCCGCGCCGCGCCCATCAGGAACATCAACGGGTCGGCGCCAACGACGGCGACGACGGGCATCTTTTCCTTGCGCGCCGCATAGGCCTTGAGCATGATGTCGGCGTGTTTGCCCTTGATGAACTGGGTTCCCAACAGGTTTTTGCCCAGGACTTGCAGCCGGTAGGTGCCCAGGTTGACCCAGCCGGTGTCGGGGTCTTTGGTGATAACAAAAACGGCGGTGCCGAAAAAGCGTCCGCCGTCTTTAGGAAAGAATTTAGGAACCGGGAACTTGAGCAGATCGACGTCGTCCCCGTGGAGGATGTTTTCCTTGCAGGGCGCGGTGTCCACCCACTGGGGGGGCATTTGTTTGGCCGTGCGCTTCACCCATTCGCGCATCAATTCGACCAGACTGGTATTTTTCGGCATGCCCATGATCAAGGCCAGGCGGTTGGTGGTGGTGCAAACGCTGGAAATGACCGGGCTGGTGTACCCCTTCACGTTTTCGAACAACAACGCCGGGCCGCTTTGTTCTTCGTTGAGCTTCGCGATGTGACTGAGCTCCAGGTCCCAATCCACTTCTGCTTTGATCCGTTTTAGTTCTCCAACGGCTTCGGCCTCGGCAATGAAATCTCGCATGTCTTTCATGAAATTGCTCCTCTTTCTGGATGAAGTGATTTATTACTACAGGGGAGGTAACAGTTTCCTACCCTTTTTTATCTCTCACAAAGCTGCAAAGCCGCAAAGCTTTTTGAGATTTCTGGGGTTGCGTGTCAAAGCCTGTCCAGAGCACAGACGAAGGAACACCGGCTTCGACCACTATTATCATATTTTGGTGCGACACACGAGAGGCAATGAAGAGCGTGCGACCCTTTTGCCCCAACCATTGGTAGCTATCCTACACGATCATCTCCGCCGCGTCAAATCTATCCCCGAGGCTACGAGGCTTTCAGTCGTCGCGGCCCTGCCGCCGGCTGACGGCTTGCGTTACCTGCGTGGGCGCGGGCGGGGAACATGCTCGAAAATGCTGCAGCATCCCACATGTCAGGTGCAGCAGGGTTAGGCCCCGCCCATGCGGGCGAACCGTGCTGACAACCCGTCGCACGACCCACAGACCAACCATAGAGTTACTCTGCCAACAGGAGACTGATCTTTTGCAGAACTTCACGCATGACTGCGGCTGGCACAGCACAGATGAACTCCGCCGCGCGGGCTTGCCAATCCAGGCTTTTGACCTGATCCGCCAAAATGACGCCATTGACTGGTAAGCCAGACGGCAAGTTCACCTCGAACGGATAGCCCTTAATGGCGCTGGTAATCGGACACAAGAGCGCCAAGCCAACTTTGGCATTGTACGAGAACGGCGACAACACCACGGCGGGACGACGCCCCGCCTGCTCATGCCCCGCTTGCGGCGTGAAGGTGAGCCAGACGACATCCCCGCGCCGTGGCGCGTAGGCCAACGGCGCTACCACGCTTCACCCCCGACCGCGGGGCCGGTCGGCATTTCGGCGTGACGGTTATTGTCCGTGACTTGGGCGAGTAACGCCTCGAGGCTCAAAGTGGGCTGAAGCAGTGGGACGATGACCAACTGCCGTTCGTGCAACGAAAGCTGGACGGGTGAGTTTTCTTTGAGACCAACTTCATCGGCCAGTGCTTTGGGAATGCGTAAGGCCAGGCTGTTGCCCCAACGCTGCACACGGGTTTGCATACATTCCTCCTTGTTTTAGTATCTACATAGAAGATACGTTGGGTTTTCGAGTTTGTCAAATCCGCGTTAGCGTCCCGCGTGCAACTGAAAGGAATGTGGTTATGAACGGCGCAAATCGCATGGGGCCGCCTGACGGCCAAGCGGAACCAGCGGTTCCGCGGTTCGGCCGCGGGCGGGTCTGCGAGGGGGGGTCTGGCTTTGCGTTGCGGCAGTCCACCGCACCCTTACAGCAGCAGCCCTGCCGACTGCGCACGGTTTTGACAGAACTTTGTGGTGTTTATACCCCTATTCTTACCGGAATCTGTGCTGCCTGCAGGACAACTCGCAGAGCCTGGTTGACCGCTTCGTCATTCGGAAATGCTTGCGCCAGATCTGGCTCCAATATGGCAACATTTCTTCCAACGCGACGTTCTGGCGCGTAACGGCCTTTGGATACAATCGGCAATTGCGAGAGATCATATTCTTCTTTTAGTTCATAGTCGTCATTCGGATTCTTCATAGACTCGTTTCTCATTTTTAGTGGCCTTTCTGGCGCTGATAATGCGGACTATCCCTTCACGATCAGTATGTGCGATCAATAATAATCGTCTTTTTACGGATAATCCTAATGTAATGTAACGTTCCTGATCTGTTGAGTGTTCCACATCTAAAAACATGATGAACAGTGGATCGTCGAATACTGTGCGGGCTTCCTCGAAACTAACTCCATGTTTTTTACGATTGCTTCTGGCTTTTTGCTCATCCCATTCGGCCTGTATACTCATTTTGACCTACCTGTCATCATTTGCTTTTACGTTCTTTTTTAGGTGGAGCCTTCGAAAAAATAGCACTGTTACGCTCACGACTGCCGCACACCCTGCGCCGGGAGCGCAACCGGGCCGATGCTCGCCTGCCGTAGCGACACTTCTTCAACAGGCTCGGAACACTGCTTCATTCTCGCACCTGCCGGTCGAGTGCGCAAGTCCGGCTTCAGCCTTCGCCGCCCTGCGCCCGGCTAACGTTCCGCTTCACCTGTGGCTGCGCCTGGCGCGCCTCACATGATCCCTGATCGTACCGGCGCAGCCGTCAGGTGCAACAGCCCAAGATGGCGGGGCCATCATTCCGGCCCGAAGAAACAGGGGAGGGGCTTGCGGGGGAGGATAGCAGATTCATGACCCTTCTTCAAGACGCTGCCTGGGAAACTGTTTCGTAGCACGCTGTGTTGGCTGGCGTTTTATTGTACAAGACTCGCTGATTGTTTTAAGCGTTTTCGCGGGCGGCAATATATTCAATTGCGGCTTGTGCAATTAACCCAGAAAGAGTTTCGCCATTTGCGGCTGCGAATTTATCCATTAAATTCAAAATTCTTTCAGGCAATGTAATATTAACACGTTTTGTTTTGCCCGATAATTTTGCTAAATCTATCGTGACAATTGCCCAAATTCCATCAGCATAATCAGATTTGCTTTGATAATATTCAATTGGATGGGGAACAGGAATAGACTCACCATCCATCAATAAGCCTTCCAAATGGCATTCGATGGCTTCTGTGACTTCTTGCAACGCTTCATCAAGGGTTTCACCCGCGCTAAAACAACCAGATAAATCTGGCACAGTCACGCCATAATCGCTATTTGAATCTTTGTGAATGACAACTGGGTAACGCATAGAATCTCACTTTTTTTCTGACCAAGGCCAGCCTGCTTGATGATAAATGCTACGAACTGTGCCGATTGGTAAATCTCGTTTTGGATGTGGAACAGTCACTCTGCCAGATTTGGTAGGGTGCTTGAAATGGTGATGACTACCGCGTGTGTGGACAAGAACCCAACCATCGGCTTTTAATTTGGTAATGATGTCGCGACTGTTCATGGCTCCAATTATATACATAATACACACGTCGTCAATCTTTGGACGAAGGAAAGCTTTCCCCCGCCCCAGGCCCCACCCCCTTCACTTTTAAGAAAACTCGTACCAAAGTGGATCACTTTTCAATCATCATTTCCCCTCACTATCCGCCCTGGTGGATCACTTTTCGACTATCAAGTGGATCACTTTTCGATTGACAAACACAGCATGTTGCACCTCCCTTTGTTTGTGCTATTCATTGGGCAGCCTAACGGCCAGGTTCAGCCGCGGGCCGGTGACGGCTGACCTTTCATAACGGGCAGCGTGGCCCGTCCGCTGGAACCAATGTTAGGCAAAGCCCAAGCACCAGCCCTGCAAAACGCGACCCGCCGTCCATGACGACCAACCGTACTGACCACCCGCGGCATAAGCACAGACCTGTCGTGAGTATCCGGCAAGGCATCAGCCCGTGGGCATGACGCGAGGTGATGTGTGCGGACGCGCTATCGTAGACGGGCGTGCCTTTGGCCGACGTTTGACGAACGCAGGCGAGGCAGCCTCAATCTGGCCCAACGCCTCACGGTCAAAGACCCGTTCGCTACACACGGGACACTCGTAGAAGGTCAGCGCAGGCACGACATAGGTCTGACCACGATAAGCGCCTGTCCAATCACGGCAGACTTGTTTGATTTGGTCGCTACCACATGTTGGGCAATGCGTAATGTGCAGTTTCATGGGCTTCACAAGGCTTTCTTGGATGAGATCTGACTACCCGACATGCTGTTTAGGCAGGTCTAATTTTAGCCTAATATCGTAAAATATGCGGGAAATTGTAAACATAACAGCGTATTTTGTAGCAAAAAAGGCAACTTCGAGTGGAATTTAGCTTCACCTAAATCATGTGGCGGGTAGTGATCCCAAAGACAAAAAATAATATCCTTATGTTTATCTTCACATCCGGCTTACGCTTTTTTAAGTGAGCTAAATTTCTTATTTCAGGCTTTTTATCGTTTTATCTTATCAATATTATCTTCTAAATCTTATCTACTTTTCTGGGCTATCTCCATTGCTTTATACCACTCAAGCGTCTGATAACGCCGGAAATACCACAGGTTGACCCAAATCCAAAATATTGAACGAACAATTGCTCCAGCGAATCGAGATATAAATTGTGCGGGCACTCCCCCAATAAGCAATATTATCAGATCACTTACAATTTGAAGCGTATGAAAAACAATAAGTAGTACCAACAGCCTTTTCCTAAAACGTTCTTTACCCTGCCAGGCTCCAATGGATACCCATATAATTGCTATTCCTAACCCACCCTGGAGTAAAGCAGGATATATGTCCAATGATGACAGCGGGTTACTCTCAATAAAAAGGAAAGCAATTGCCGTTAGGATAGGAAAAATCCCTGAAATGAGAACATTTAGGATAGTTATTATCCAAATACCTCGAGGGCGGTAGGGAGATATGGGGATTTTTGGGGTCAGAGAATCATTCATCATAACTTTTCACTTTTTCAGAGCGTGTATGATCTGTAAGCCTTATTGTAGTTTGACCTTTGCCTAGTTTGAAAGAAGCCTTACGATTTTACGTCAGCGGCCCAACGGCCCGGTTCACCTGCGCCCCAGCGTCCGTGACTCGTCCGACGAAACAACCGCCGCCGCTGCGGCGTCAGGTGCAGCAGCCCCAGATGGCGGGGCCATCATTCCGGCCCGAAGAAACAGGGGAGGGGCTTGCGGGGGAGGATAGCAGATTCACACCCTTTTCTTCAAAACGGCACCTGGGAGGCTGTTTCTTAGCACGCTGTGTTGATCGCTGGATGAACACAAGACTCGCCCATTGGTAAAACGGAACATGACTTACTTTTCTGTCTCCAAGACTCGTTTATCCTGGAGATAAGATTTTTATTTCTCGTTAAACATATAAATCTCGAATCAAAGCATGCTTTGGCTCATCTGGATTAACCAATAGCACTACTTGATTTCCAGAGCGTAACTGCTGGGTTTTTCTTGTCTTCATAATAGCATTCCCGCCAGAATAGTTTTGACCCTGGTAGGTATACGAATATTCAACTCTTCCCCTGTCTTTGTGAAAGGAAATATTCGTGATTTGACCAACTACTTCGACACTTTTTGAAAACATCTGTTGAATCGAACGAATGCGCCAAATTGCAAGAGGTATTCCAAAAACAAGCCCGATGATGAAAAGGTAAAAGAATAGCGGCGCACCTTCAGTGCCTTGAATAGGGTCACGCCCACGAAAACCAGGAAAGTAACCAAAATAGGCAACACATACATACATAATTAACGATACAACTGGAACCAAAATTCCAAGTACCGCCAGATAATCTGACTGAACGACACGAACAATGGATGGTTTGGCTTTTTCTGTCATGATGATTTCTCCTTTGTGAATGTGATTAAACGGTTATTCCATAGAAATCCGGAATTTGTCTGACCTGAATCAAATTTTGATCCGCAATCAAAACTCTCGATTTTTATGTACGCTTAGTTTAGATTTTGTATCGAATTACTAAAATTCTAACTATTATTGTACGTAATCCGCTTTTTCATCCTCCAGAAGACAGTATCCGGCATCCGCCTAACACCCTTTATGGGCTGGCAAACACGGAAACAGCCCGGATCATATCCTGCGTGAGGACAAAAAGCGGCATCACGCTTGGGCTGCCAGACCGGCTAACCAAATCACCTTGTCCGGCAACCCGGACGATATTGCTGAATATACCGCATTCCCAAACACCATGCAAATGGCCGCACTCCCCCCGCCTCCCCCCGCCTCTCACAGCGCCACGACAACGCCCAAGCCGGCGGTCCAACCCGCTCAACCCTCCACCGCCGACCGTTGCCCGTTGACTGTTGACTGTTGACTGTTGGCTGTTGACTGTTCCCCTCCCCGCCTCTCACAGCGCCACGACAACGCCCAAGCCGGCGGCCGCGGCGCGGTCAAGGGCGACGGCCGCCGCGGCCACATCCTGTGCGGCCACGCCCACGCTCTTGAATAGGGTGATCTGGTCGGGCGAGGTGCGGGCCGGCGCCCGACCGTGTGCAAGCGATGTTAGGCGTTTTTGCTTGTGAACCTACGCCCTTTGCGAATTGGATAGCCGTATTTGAAGATTTGCACCTACTGCTTCAGCATATCGCCGGATAGTAGATAGCCGTACATCATCGGCGTGATTTTCAATCCGAGAAATAGCAGATTTTTTCGTCTGTAATTTCTGTGCTACCTCATCTTGAGTTAAACCAGCCGCTTCTCTGGCCTGGCGTAAGATAACACCTATCTTAAAATCAGCGTAGCCGACTTCGTAGTTTTCCGCAAACTCTGGGTCACGTTCAGCACGATTTTGAATATACCGTTTTACATCACTCATGTTTTTTACTCCGTGTCAAATACTCATTTTTACGACGGATAGCAAGCGAAATTTCTTGCGGGGGCGTTTTTTGCGTTTTCTTGACAAAACCGTTTGTCAAAATTAACAGAGATCCGTTTTCAAAGAAACCAAACAGCCGAAAAATCTCATTTCCGAACTGTACACGAACTTCCCATATTTCATCGCTATCCACCAGTTTTTTGAAATATTGGCGAGGAATCTGCTCTAATTCTTCGATGAGTTGCAATACCCATAAAACTTTCTGCGCTTGCTTGCCTGTGAGAGAGTCTAAAAATGACTCGATAGGGCCTTGACCATTGGGGAGGCGATAGAAAATAACAGTCCGCATACCCCTATGTTATCACAAATGTGAACTTCGTACAAAATGCTTGTATGCCTTCGCCGCCCTGCCGCCGGCTAACGGCCAAGCGGAACCATCGGTTCCGCCGTTCAGCGGCGGGCCGGTTGCCCCTGACCTGACATAACGGGCTGCGTGGCCCGTCCGCTGGAACCAATGTTAGGCAAAGCCCAAGCACCAGCCCTGCAAAACCGCGAAAACCGCCCATGACGGCGAATCGTGTGGCCCGCTACTGCCACTTCAAGTTACCAAACGAGACGAAACACCACTTTTGCGATAGACATTGCCGTAGTCTTCTCGTCTCGGATCGAGTATCAGGGCTTTGAATACAGCTTCCATGTGTTCGTGAAGTTCAAGAAAATCTTTCCACTGGGCATCCATCAATTGCGGTGCCCTGTGTGCCTATAATAAATGAGACAACTTGCGGGAGGAAATTAGAGTAGAATTCCACCTGACAAGGAGTCCAACATGCAAGTCAAACCGGCAGTAGC